>NZ_CP094929.1:3000000-3300000 GCF_022869165.1 Sphaerochaeta associata
GGAGATGCTGGACATCACCTTCCTCCAAGCCGATGCCCGCCGTTTACCCTTTGAAAGTCGATTCGATGCCGCCATCATGCTCTGCGAAGGCGGCTTCTGCCTGATGGAGACCGACGAGGAGAATGAGGCAATACTTGTCAGCATTGCAAGAGCACTGAAGGATGACGCCCTTCTTCTCTTCACCGCCCTCAACGGACTGTTCCCGCTCACCCACTCCCTGACCGAGTTCTACGGCAACGTCGATGATGCAGGCTCGGCATGCCAAGAGAACCACTTCGATGCAATCAGCATGCGCGACAGTAATACAACCATCTTCACCGATGACGATATGATCGAGCACAGCGTCAGCAGCACCGAACGTTTCTACATTCCCAGTGAGATTCAGGCGATGCTTCAAAAGCTTGGGTTTTCGACCATAGAATTCTTTGGTGCAACACTGGGTTCTTTCAGCAGGGATAAGCCGTTGACCAGCGATGATTTTGAATTGCTGGCTGTTGCAAAAAGAAAGCTTGCTTCCAATACCCTGCTCAGTCTCTACACCAAAAGCCTTCAGTCGGGCATGCATCAGAGGGCTTATCGTATGGTTCTCTCCTTCCTAATCACTTTGCAGTCAGCATTGCAAGAGGATTTTCCCCAAGCAAAGGTCACGTCTCTCTATCAGGGGTATCAGGATATGAGTTATATAGCCCTCGTTCCCAAAGCATTTGAACCTCTTGGACTGAAGCTTGCCGTCGTTTACCTGCACAGGGAGAACTCTTTCGAGTTCTGGTTGGCTGCCAGGAACCGCAGCCTGCAGGATGTTTGGAGGGAGAAGCTCAGAACCAAGGTGCATGAGCCTTATACCTTGGTTGAGAAGGGCAAGGGCATCGATGCCATTGTCAGCACCACGTTCGATGGTGAAATTTCCTTCGACAACCAAAGCAGGCTGATCGCCCGATTATGTGATACAATACAGGCGATGCTTTCGGATCTGGACGAACTACTGCAGTAGGAGTTGGGTATGTGGGACGCTGGAAGGTGGTATGAGCAATTCGAAAAGGCTTCTCGCGAGCAGGACTATGACAAGCTGCATGCTCTGCGGCGGGATGTGTTTCTCGATACCGTCGGGGATGTAAGGAAGGGATTTTATACGTCCTCCGGCGGGAAAAAACGTATCTTTGGTGATGAGAAGCCGATGCTTGAAGGTTCAGTCCTCTACCAGAATGAGCTGAAGGCGAACCGACACGAAGAGAAGAAGAGCTCCGTCGTAGAGGTAAGACAACTCGATACTCTGCAGGCCGCCAGGTTGTTGGAAAACCCTCTGGTGCTGAACATGGCCAACCGCCACCAGCCCGGCGGAGGAGTACTCAGCGGGGCAGGAGCCCAGGAGGAGTATCTCTTTCGAGTTTCCAACTACTATCGTTCGCTCTACCAATTCAGCGATATCGGCCTCTCTTTCGACGTCCCTAGACGACAGGAGTCCTATCCGCTGGACCGAAACCATGGCGGTGTCTACTCCTCTCATGTCGCGGTGTTCAGAGGAACGGAACAGGAAGGTTATCCCAAGCTCGAACACCCGTCGGTCTTCTCGTTCGTGGCGGTGGCGGCGATCAACGAGCCCAACTTGATGCGGGACCACAACGACCACTACTGGCTTGAGGACTCCTTCATCGAGCCGACCAAGCGAAAAATCAGGACCATATTCAATATCGCCCTCGTCCATGACCATGAGAACTTGGTGCTCGGGGCTTTTGGTTGCGGGGCGTTCAAGAATCCACCGAACCATATCGCACGGTTGTTCAAGGAGGTTCTTGAGGAACCTCTCTACAAGAACCAATTTTCGCATATCATCTTCGCAATTCTGGATAATCATAATTCATACAGGTATTTCAACCCTGAAGGCAATTTCAAACCATTTCAGCAGGTGTTTGAACCCATCCAAGGACGTTAGACATGCCATTTTTTCTCATCAAAGGTGACATTACCACGCTTTCGACGGACGCCATCGTCAATGCAGCCAATACCGAGCTTAAGATGGGTGGTGGGGTGTGCGGCTCGATTTTCAAGGCTGCAGGCAGAGAACAGATGGAAAATGCCTGTTCAGCCCTCGGCCCCATCAAAACCGGGGCGGCGGTTATCACCCCGGCTTTCAATCTCAAGGCAAGGTATGTCATCCATACAGCCGGTCCTGTCTACAGGGACGGAAAGAGCGGCGAGGAAGCAGAGCTTCGTGCCTGTTACACAAACAGTCTTGCACTCGCAAAGCAACACCGATGTAGAAGCGTCGCCTTTCCTCTGATCAGCAGCGGCATCTACGGCTATCCGAAGGAAAAAGCCGTCAAGGTGGCAACTGATGCAATCCGAAGCTTCCTCAAGGACTCTGACATGGAAGTCTCCTTGGTACTCTTCGATCGGACACAGATACACACACCCCTGCTCAATGAGGTGCAGAAATACCTTGATGCGGCATATGATCCATCGCAGGCCCGATCATTGCTGGATGAAGAGCTGCAGGCTCTACACCATGTCTTTGAGCCGGTGACAGGGGCACCAATGCAAGATGGTTTACAGGCCATGTTGCAAAACCTTGATGAACCATTTTCTGATACGCTGTTACGAATGATCAGGGAACAAGGCAAATCAGAAGTGGAAGTCTACAAGAGGGCCAATCTCGACCGCAAGCACTTCTCCAAGATCAGGAGCGGCAAGGGCTACCTGCCAAGCAAGAAAACAATTCTAGCCCTCGCCCTGGCACTGGAGCTGGACATACAGGATACGGCCTGGCTGCTTGAGCGTGCCGGCTATGCTCTCTCGCCTGCAAGCAAGTTCGATGTCATTGTCGAATATTTCATCAAGGAACAGATCTACGACATCTTCGCAATCAATGAGGTGCTGTTCAGTTACGACCAACCGCTGCTTGGCAGCTGAAAATGTCGCTTTCCAAGTGACCGCCTTGCATGAAGGAAATGGTACTCCTTAGGGGCCTAAGGAGGGCGTTCACATGCAAACTGGATTAACGGAATTGGTTTTCATCCTGGACAAGAGTGGTTCGATGAGCGGTTTGGAGTCCGATACCATCGGAGGGTTCAATGCGATGCTGGACAAGCAGAAGAAGGTTGAGGGAGAATGCTTCATAACGACGGCTCTCTTTGACAACACGTATGAACTGCTTCATGACCATCTCCCGATCAAAGCGGTTAATCCTCTTACGGAGAAGGAGTATTGTGTGGGCGGCAGTACTGCGCTGCTTGATGCCATCGGTCGGACGGTGCATACAATAGAGAATGTTCAAAGGCATATGAAAGCAGAGCAGATCCTGATGGTCATCATCACTGACGGGCAGGAGAATGCAAGCAGGGAGTACAGCTCTGATGCGATTAAGGAAATGATCAAGGCAAAACAGCAAGAGAAGTGGGAGTTCCTCTTCCTTGGTGCAAACATCGATGCGATAGAGACTGCTTCCCACTTCGGCATCCAAGCTGACCGGGCTCAGAGCTTTCATGCCGACAGCGAGGGGATTCAGGTCAACTTCAATGTTGTCTGTGATGCGGTCAGCAGCGTCAGGACATACAAGAAGGTTCCCGAGAACTGGAAAGAAGGGATCAAGCAGGATTTTGAGAAGCGCCGAAGCAAGAAGCGGTGACAACCAAGTCACAAAAGGGGCTGGGGAAACTCCACCCCGGCCCTCTTCCCGATCGCGCTCAGCTGTTCAAACACCTTCAATGAGAGAGGGACGCCGTTGAGGTTGCTGTTTCTTTCTGCTTCATGCTCCTTCTGACCAGCATAATAGACCCGTTCACACCCTTGAGCAGGCTCGGTGTTGTTCAATTCTTCCAACAGCCTGTCCATATCGGTTTTCAATTCCTCGGGGTCCCGGAATACGTCAAGGCGGATGGCTCCGAAGAAATGGCAGACGCGTGCACTGGTGGCCTCACTGTCCATGACGGACTTGCCGAATACCCCGCCGCTGGTGATAGCGGTCATGATATCGACCATGACTGCCAAGCCATATCCCTTGTGCCCGCCAAAGAGTTCTCCCGCACCTCCGAGGGGAATGAGCCCGCCTCCCCTCTGATAGAGCATGTCCTGAAGCAATTGGCCTGCATTGCCGGTTACTTGTCCCTTGGTATCAACCGCCCATCCTTGGGGCAGCTCCCGCTGCTCGCGCTCATACACTTCAATCTTTCCTCTTGTCACCGCCGTGGTGGACATATCCAGGGTGAAGAGCTTGCCTGAGTGACCGGGTATGGAGAAGGCGATGGGATTGGTGCCGAACATCGACATCCGACCGAAGGTGGGCACCCCCAACGCAGCGGTATTGGTCATGCAGATGCCGATCATGTCGTGTTTGGCAGCCATCTCCGCATAATAGCCGGCTATTCCATAATGATTGCTGTTACGAATTGAAGCAAATGCGGCCCCGCTTCCTTTCGCTTTCTCAATCACCTTGGTCATCGTCTGTTTGCTCAGGTACATACCCATGGCTCCGTTTGCATCCAGAACCAAGGAAATCGGTGTTTCACGGAGGATTGACGGAATAACAGAGCTTGCCATGATGCCTTTTCGTATTCCATTCTCATAGCGCCAAAGCCGGGCCACCCCATGGCTGGGGATGCCGCGGGCATCGGCTGCAACCAGAATCTCAGCTGAATCAGCAGCCTCCTCGGATGAGAGGCCCAGGTTGCTGAAAACACCTGCAACAAACTGTTCCAACGCGTTTCGCCCGATCCTGATTTCTTCTTTCATGCGTGACCTCCTGTGAGATTTCCATATGGTAGTGATGATATCTGAAGTGTGCTCTGATGGGTTCGGCCTTTTTCAAGGACCACGGCTGCCTTCCCGCTGTTGACCTGCTCGACACAGACAAAATCCTTCCAGGCATCCAATACTTCCGGATTCTGCCTTGCTTTCTCATCACCGGGATTCCAGACAAAGACCTGTTTCAGGTTTTCCTGTTCCATTCGGATGGTTCGTCCAAGAATAGGATCGTGGAGCACCACAACCGGTCCTGCATGCTCAAAGATGCGGACAAATTCCCCGCCGACGAACACAAGCCCGTTTTGGGAGTACTCCCGATTGCCGTCAGCTCGGTCAACGACGGGACATCCCTCCAGCCCTGTGATCGAGCAGTCCGGCAAGCTGCCGATGTGAAAATACGTGTGGAAGGCTTCTTCAAACGAGATTGGCTGTTCATCAGCATTGGTCACCTGCAGCTCCAATCGCAGGAAAGCGGCGACGGTTATCGTCAGCTGCAGGGAGAATCGATGCGGCCAAATGGAGCGGGTGCATTCGTCATCCTCAGTGGCCAAGATGATCTTGGTCGAACCGTCGGCAATATCATTCACCTCTCTCAGTTCCCATGCCTTGGTGCGAACCAAGCCGTGGAGATACAGATCATCCCTTTTCGGATGCTTGCCAAACCAAGGAAAACAGATTGGAATGCCTCCCCGAAACGGCTTTCCTTTCTCGTATGCACTGTATGGACTCATGAATAATAGATTGCCCTGGCCATTCGGAGTGAAAGAGGCTACATGAGCTCCCTGCAGGTATACCAGGCACCGGGCTTGCTCATTTTCAATAAGGAGAACGCTCAATCCAGCAGGCTCTGAGGCCATCCGAACTGTCTGGGAGAGCTGATGCACGTGTACATGTGCTGCTGTTTCCATCGTTTCGTCTCCTTCTGTGATGGTGAAAACAAGAGCCTTTACAAATCGATAATGCTAAGATATCATTTATCTAAGATATCAGCAAGCCTAAAGGAGGTTCGTTGTGAAAAAGATCATCAGTATCATCTCACTCTTGCTCATCATCGCTTCCGTACTGCTTCCCGCCGCAGGGGTACAGGAAGCGCCCGCACAAAAGCAGTATGTTTTGCGTTTCAATCATGTATTAACACCGCAAGATCCGTATCATGCTGCATTCTTGAATTGGGCTGAAGCGGTCAAGGAAAGGACAAACGGAGGCTTGACCGTCGAAGTCTATCCCAGCGCCCAGTTGGGGGTTGAAGAGGACATCCTCGAGCAAATCCGTCAGGGGGCGAACATCGGACAGAATACCGATGCAGCACGTCTAGGCATGTATGTTCCCGACATGGCCGTGATGAATGCCCCCTACTTTGTCGAGACGCTCGATGAAGTTCAAAAACTGAACACGTTGCCGACCGTACAGGCATGGAAAGCCGAGCTCGAACGGACCCAAGGCTTCAAGGTCCTTTCATTCTTCTGGGTGCAGGGATTCAGGCAAACGGTCACCAATAAGCCGATCACCAGCCCCAAAGACTTGAATGGACTGCGCATCAGGACACCGGGTGCGCCGATCTGGCAGGAGTCCATCAGGGCCATCGGGGCCATTCCGGTAGCCATGAACTACGGGGATATGTTCAGCGGCTTGCAGACCAAGGCCATCGACGGGCTCGAGCTCTCCTTCACCGCCACCTCGACAGGGAATTTCCATGAGGTTTGCAAGTATGTGAATGAAACCAAGCATATCTTGCTGATCAATTTCGAGGTCATCAGCAGCAAGTGGTTCAATTCACTGCCTCCCGAATACCAACAAATCTTGGAAGAAGAGTGCAACAAGGCAGGATTGGAGGTTTCCCGCCAATATCTTGAGGAGTTGGATCCGAAAAACCTTGCACTGCTGAAGAGCAGGGGCATGACCGTCATTCCCGAAGCGCAAATCGACATGAAGGCGTTCAAGGCTGCAGGAGAAGCTGCTTACGTAAAACTCAACCTGCAGGCGGCCCGGGACAAGATCTATGCTGAAATGGGCAAAGCCAAGTAAGCAAGCAGGGTCTTGATTCGATTGTACAGTCGGTATTCTTTTACCACTTTTACCAGGTATGCGGGTGCGTGCAACACGCTCCCGCATCATGATACCAATGCATGTTTTCTGCAGTCTTGAGAAAGGGGGTTTCCATGCGGAAATTCTATGAACGAATATGTAGACTGGAAGTCATAGTCTCGGCAGTATTCCTGTCAGCCAGCTGCCTGCTCATATTCATTGGCGCCTTGGCCAGATCGGTGGACAAGCCGGTGAACTGGTCCCAGGATTTTTCTCTTTTCTTGTTTGCTTGGAGTGTTTTCTTGGCTGCAGATGTTGCATTGCGCCATGACAAATTAGTGAAAATGGAGCTGTTGCTGCTCAAAATCTCGGAAAAGAGTGCCAGAATCATCACCATCATCAACTACCTGCTCATCGTCGTATTTCTTGCCGCTCTCGCAGTCTACGGGGTGAAGCTCAGTTTCATCTCCTATCGAAGAGTGTTCCAGGGCATTCCAGGCTTCAGCTATACCTGGGTGATCCTCTGTGTACCTGTTGGTTGCACGCTGATGATCATCACCTCGATTCTAAAACTCAAGAATCTGTTCCAGAGCTGCAGGAAGGGGGTCTGACATGCTGCTTGTAACAATCCTATTCATCGTATTTCTTGTCATGGGCATGCCTGTGGCCTTCGCAATCGGAATATCAGGAATGGCATTCTTTCTTCAGCATCCCGAGCTGCCCTTCACCATCACGGTCCAGCTGCCTATTTCCCAGACACAGAACTTTGCCATGCTTGCTGTCCCCCTGTTCATTTTTGCAGGGAATCTGATGAACTCATCGGGAATCACCAAACGCCTGATGAAGCTCTCCTCGGTCCTGACCGGACATATGCACGGGGGACTGGCACAAGTCAGCGTGGTGCTCTCCACCTGCATGGGAGGGGTTTCCGGTTCTGCCATTGCCGATGCCTCCATGGAGGCACGGGTGCTCGGGCCTGATATGATCGAACGGGGATACTCAAAGGGATATACCGCAAATGTCATCAGCTGGACGGCCCTCATTACTGCAACCATTCCTCCAGGGGTGGGCATCATCCTGTATGGGACTGTCGGAGAGGTCTCCATCGGCCGGCTTTTTGCTTCAGGCATGCTGGTGGGCCTGCTTATGATGATCGGCTTGATGATTACCGTTTGGATCACTTCCACACGCCGCGGCTACGGGGCTGAACGGAAGAAAGCGACCACAAAGGAAGTATTCTCTGCAATCGGAGAGAGCATTTGGGCTCTATTATTCCCCATCCTCTTGTTGGGAGGCATCCGCAGCGGCATCTTCACACCTTCTGAAGTGGGAGCCTTTGCCTGCATCTACGCCATAATCATAGGCGCTTTCATCTATCGGGAGCTGGACTTCCTCAAAATTGCCAGAACACTCGGAGACACGGTCATCGATGTCGGGGCTATTATGTTCATCATCGCCCTCTCAGGTATTTTCGGATATGGGATTCCTCTGGAAAACATCCCCAAACTGCTTACGGATGCAATATTGGGTATTTCCCAAAACCAATATTTGGTCATGCTCATCATCCTCGGAATTTTAGTCATTCTTGGCATGTTCATGGATGGTTCGGTCATCATCCTCCTTTTCACCCCGATCTTCCTTCCTTTGGCGAAGGCGGTCAATATTGATCCGGTCCACTTCGGCATCCTGTTCTGTACCATCATCACAATGGGAAACATGACCCCGCCGGTGGGCTTGGCTATGTATGCAGTGTGCCAGATACTCGATATTCCATTAACCGACTACATCAAGGATATGTGGGCGTTTTTCTTCACCGTCATTGTATTGGTGGTGATCCTGATGTTCTTCCCCAGACTTGTTTTATTCCTGCCGAACTTGTTGTTCGGGTAAATCATAAGGAGAGTCGACTATGAAATTGGATGGAAAACTTGCCGTCATCACCGGTGCAGCCCGCGGTATAGGAAGAGAGATTGCAATCCGCTTTGCAAAGGAGGGTGCTGCAGTAGTCCTGGTTGATGTACGGATTCCGGCCGAGACCGAGCAAGTAATACAAAGCTTCAGCCCGAATGTGTTGTCCGCTGTTGTTGACATTGCCGATGCTGAGGCTGTGGAGCGCCTGGTCCAACAGGTTCATGCCTGGAAAGGTCCTGTTGATATTGTAGTGAACAATGCAGGTATCATCACACGGGAAGGAATCCTCGACTTGACCCCGCAGCAGTGGCGCAAGGTCATCGACGTCAATGTGAACGGAACGTTCTATATGTGCAAGGCATTCCTGCCCGATATGGTGGCCAAACGCTGCGGGAAAATCGTCAATGTGACGTCCATAGCGGGAAAGATCGGCGACATCACCGCAAGTCCTGCATACGGCACCTCCAAAGGTGCTGTCAATACCTTCACCCGTTCACTTGCCCGCCAGTTGGCGGAGTACGGCATCACAGTCAATGCCGTGGCTCCCCATGCCATTGAGACGGACATGAGTGCTGAATGGTCGGAGGAGAAACGAAGAAATGTGGTCGCTTCGATTCCTCTCAAGCGGATGGGGACATCCGGCGAGGTAGCCGCTGCAGTACTCTTCCTGGCCTCTGATGAGGCTTCCTTCATCACCGGGGAGACGTTGAACGTCAATGGTGGTTACTTGATGGACTGAGATTCTTCATCGCCGGCAAGAAAAGCACCGCTGAGGATGTTTTTCTTGCTGGTATGCAGATGCTTCTCTATGATTTTCAGTGCAACCGGCGAGTGATGTTCCAAGGCTTCCAGGAGATCGATATGGTCTTGGAACGTCTGTGAGTAGTTCGGCTTGATTCCGATATCATACATATACTTCATATTCAGGTGCAGGTTCAACTCCTTGTAGGACCGATGGATGAACTCATTGTCACACAGGGAGCAGAGCATGAGATGATATTGGCAGTCGAATTTTATATACGTAGGGAGATTCTCTTGCGCCAGAGCTTCCGCCATCGCAGAAGTGAGGGCCTTCAGGGGTTCCAACCTCTCTTTCTCAATGGTTTCATAGATGCTCTTTACGGAATAGACTTCCAGCAACTCCCTCATCGCAATTGCAGAGAGGATGGTTTTCTTGGTCGGCGTCCTGAGCAAGCACATGCTTCTGGGCCTGATTTCCACCAAACCATCGATTTCCAACCGCTTCAGGGCCTCACGGATCGGCATCATGCTGACATCAAGTTCCTTGGCCAGCTGCTTGGTACTCAAGGTATCACCATAGTTGAATCGGCCACCGATGATGGAATCACATAGATACTGATAGACTTGCTCCGCCAAACTCCGTTTATCAATTACAGCAACCGGTTCCTGCTTCATAGGACTCCCTGATACTCATTATTCTATCTTAAATCTATTATATCAGAATTTGAAATCGTTTTACAATGCACCGAAAGGTGAGAGGGTAATTTACACCCAGGCACTCTTTGTGGTTTGCGTGTCACGATGGTTTTCAGATTCCTTTCCAGCTTCCTTCCTGCATTGAATCAGCATATTCTGCCATGGTAGAGTATGCTGATTTATTGATGAGGAACCCATGTATAAAAATGCCCTGATCGTCCTTATGCTCTTTTCTGTATTGTTCTTTTCCAGCTGCCAGAAGTCGGAAGGGACTTCCGAAAACGCCAGCCCCCCAACCCTGACCGTCGGTATGATGAGTGCCGTCGACGCTGCTCCCTTTTATGTTGCGCTTGAAAAGGGGTATTTTGCAGAGGCCGGAGTCGATGTAAATCTGGTTCTCTTCACCAACGGCCAAAACCGCCAGACTGCCTTGCAGACCGGGCAGGTCGATGGGGCCATGACGGACCTCGTCGCCCTCATCACCCAGACAGCCAGCGACTTCAAGCTCATCGGTACGCTTTCAACCGACGGCGACTTCCCTCTGCTTGCAAAGCCGGGCCTTGAGGAGAAGCAGGCTGTTTCAGCTGGAACAATGGAGATCAGCGTGACCAACTACCTGGTCGACCAGTACTTGTCCAAAAACCATTCGGTCTCCAAGGTCTATATCAATGAAATCCCCGCTCGCCTTGAGGCGGTTGTCTCCGGTCAGCTGGACGCCGGCATATTCCCCGAGCCCTTCGCCTCCATCGGGGCCCTCAGGGGCTTGGAGAAGCTTTTCTTTCCAGGTATTCCGTCCGAAAGCCTGAACCTCATCGCCTTCACTGAGAAAGCAATCCAAGAGAAAGCGCAGGCGCTCAACATTTTCCATAAAGCGTATGCAAAGGCGGTGAAGGCCATCAAGGCGGACGAGAATCTTGCACGTGATGTCCTGTTGAAATACATTCCCAACCTTCCCTCTGAAATCCAGGATTCAATCCATCTGCCGGCCTACCAGGACCCCAGGCTCCCCAGCACTGCTTTCATGCAGGAAATCATGGACTGGACGGCTTCGGTTACCGGTGCATCCTACCAATTCGCTCCTACCGCCATGATCGACTCCCGCTTCATAGAGGGCCTTTGATGCTGAGCATCCAACATGCCGAGCTGTGCTATGGCACCAAGGTCGCGTTCTCCAACTTCTCGTTGGAAGTACAAGAAGGCGATATGGTGAGCATCATCGGCAAGAGCGGATGTGGAAAGACCAGCCTGCTGTATGCAATAGCCTCATTGCTGCCGCTGAGCAGGGGCGCTATTGCAACGCAGGGTGAGTGTTCGATTATGTTTCAGCAGGACCGTCTCCTTCCGTACAAGCGGGTGTTGGACAATGTATTGCTGGGCCTTCCTAAAAAGATGGAAGACGAGGCGCAGGCGTTGCTCTCCTTGGTGGGACTCGAGGAGAAAACAAACAACTTTCCCAAGCAGCTCAGCGGAGGGGAGAGGCAGCGTGTCGCCTTGGTGCGCAGCTTGATCCGCAATCCTCGTCTTCTCTTGCTCGACGAGCCCTTTGCTTCCTTGGATGAACAGACACGCGAGCGGCTGCAGGATGAGGTGAAGATGTATGTCCGGGAGCATCAGATTACGTTGCTGCTGGTCACCCATAGTATCAGCGAGGCTGTGTTCATGGGCAGGCGAATCATCGTTATGACTAAAGAAGGTATCTCCTTTGAGACGGAGAATCCTTATCATGAGCTTGGCGACGTACGCAGCAAAACCCAGGCATTTGAGTTGCAACAGACCTTGCGCTTGCACTTGGGAGGCAACCGATGAAGTACCTGAGAGGTTTTCTGGTTGTGCTCATTGGTTGGTACCTGCTTGCCTTCTTACTGCAGGGACCGATCATCCCCTACCCGCATGCAGTCTTCTTGCATCTGGTTTCCAGCATGCAGACGTCAAAACCTTACCTGCACTTGTTGTTCTCTCTGTATCGGATTGTCATGGGGATGGCTTTTGCCCTGCTCTTGGCAATTCCTGTTGGTATGCTGGCAGGAAGGACCCAAAAGCTCGACCAGCTCATTTCCCCGGTGCTCTACCTGCTCTACCCCCTGCCCAAGATTGCGTTCCTTCCGGTTTTCATGGTGCTTTTCGGTATCGGGGACCTCTCCAAGATTATGCTCATCGCTGTCATTGTGTTCTTTCCTGCGGCGGTTACGATCCGTGATGGAGTGAAGGAAATCCCGTTTCAATATCTTGAGCTGGCTGCAGCGTACCATCTGACCGCGAAACAGATTATCGCCCATATCGTGTGGCCGGCAATCCTTCCCAGAATCTTCTCTTCCCTCAGGATCACCGTGGGCATTTCGCTTTCTGTTCTGTTCATCAGCGAAAACTATGCAGCTGAGTATGGGCTGGGCTACTACATTATGAACAACTGGGTGATGGCCCAATATGTTGGAATGTATGCAGGCATCGTCCTGCTCAGCCTGCTTGGGTTGAGTCTCTATATAGTCTTGGACGGTCTTGAACGGCTGGCAATTCCAGAAGAAGCCCGATAACAAGCAAAGGAGGAACAAGCCAACGGCTTCTTCCTCCCAACGTTTATTTGCTTACTGTAGTGAATATACTGATCAGGCTTTCTCGCGTGCACTCTTGAGTGCAGTCGCCCACCAGGAGAGCTGGTCGAGCATGTTATTGACCTGGGGCTCAAGATTGGCAAGGTCCTTGACCTGCTTCTCACCGTTCATGATTGGGTAGAAGTCATTGCCCATAATCAGTACCGACTGACGTACCGGTGCCATCTGAAGCTCTACACAGATGTCACGAAGGTGCTGTACTGCCCGTGCACCACCAGCTGAGCCATACGAGAAGTATGCTGCGGCCTTGCGGTTCCATTCGGGATATGCATAGTCCAGGGCGTTCTTTAGGGCTGCAGTGATGCTGTTGTTGTATTCAGCGGTGACGAAAATGAATCCGTCCAGGCTGGCAATCTTTTTCTGCCAGGTTTGTGCAACCTCATTGGTTGAGGGAACGTATGCGTTCGAGGCGACTTCATCGAAAAACGGCATGGGGTAGTCGCGAAGATCGACAATCTCAAAGGCGAGGTCGGTGCGCTTCTTTGCCACTGTTGCTACATATTCTGCTGCCTGCTGTCCTACACGAGCGGCTCTGGTACTGCTTATGATAATTCCAATCTTTGGTACGTTCATGTTCAATCTCCTTAACAATGTTGTATTGCTATATATGTAGCATACAATTTTATTTTGTAATCGTCAAGTAGTTCAATAGGAATTATTTTCTTCCCCGCCTTGTCACAACCTTTACGACGCACTGACCGAGCAGTACACTGTGAATACATAAGCGAAAAAGGAGTCAGGACATGGCAAAAGATCCCAAGGCATCACTACAGGCAGTTGCATCCAAAAAGTCACTGCAAATTCTTATTGCACTCTTGTTTGTTTCGATGGGAATCATCGGGTTCACCTCGGGACGTGGATTGGGCAACCAGATTTCCCGTGAACTTTCCAACATGTTCGGCGGTGACAGTGAACTGTTGCTCTATCTCATCTCCACACTGCAACTGGTCAGCGGTTTGTTTTTGGGCGCCCAGCTCTTCTCCAATTTGATTCCCGACAAGATTGCCAAAATCGCCCATCTGGCCATCCTGATTTTCTGGCTCGCCCTGATCGTCATCCTCGATGTCCTTACCATCGACTTCGGTCGCATCAGCGGTTCCGATTGGTTCACCTGGATCGAGCAGGTGGTGCTGCATTTGATCGTGCTCTCCGGTATTGTGCAGATCCAGAAGTAGGATGCATTATTGGGTAGCTCTTGTTCTCCACACTGCCATTGGATGATTATGGATTCGTTCAATGGTTGTTTCATCATCGAACAGCAGTCCAGGATTATAAGCACCATTCCTAAAGTCTTTACAGAACTGTTTTTCCTTTTCGTTGAGGACAAGTACTTCATCCAAAAACTCTTTGACTATCAATAGTGCCCGATCACATGAGAAATCATCATTCTTTGCAAGTACAGGTTTCAGATACTTCTTTATTTCATTATACGTATACTTTTTTAGGACATTCGATGAGATTGTATCAATATCCATTCCACCACCGACCAAGTTATAAAATACCAAACACTTACGAAATAAAGGTATGTCTGAGATTATTCCTTTTTGGATCAATTGATACATATCATAGAGGTCTCTGGAAGCCTGCCTGGAAAGCAGTGCATTTGCCTTACTGGCAATGAGCTCAAGAGGATCAAGCATACGTGTTTGTGCCTTGTGTGATCCCAACATGATTGTTGACAGTACGCAATAGGGAAGGATATGAGCTCTGTCCAAGTAATCTCTAATTCCCTAAATCTTTTCTCACCACAAGGTGGGAAACCAGTTTGATCTATACTAACCAAGATTCCAGCGGCTTTTCCGTATAATTTCCTGCAAACATGTTGTATTTATGTCCGAGTCGTGCTATAAAAGTGGTGAGAATATTTATTATCACCACATGGAGGCATGCATCACATGGCCAACAAATTCATCCGGTATGAGCTGAAAAACGGAGCCGAATACGCCTCGGTCTGCCTCCCTATGCGCGTCGACGGCAGGAAAGTCAACAAAACCGAGAACCTCGGGCGTGTTCTGGACAAGCAACAGGGTATTTTCAAGAACCGTGAACGCGGCGTCTTCCGGTACACCCTCGAGCAAGGCTACCAGGACGCTCCCGCAGAAAGCCATGCCATGGCATTGAAACCCAAAGGGCCGGAACGTCTGATCCTCGATTTCGGCGACGTGCATGTCCTGCATGAGTATCTGAAGACGACCCCCTACCATGCGGTTCTGACATCCCTGCTTCCAGACCAGGGCGACACGCTGCTTGCCCTGGTATACTACCAGATCCTTGCAAGCGGGGCCCGCTGGTATGCCGGGTCCTGGTACGAGGGAAGCTACGCGAGGCTGCTGCTCCCCCGCGCCGCCCTGGGCAGCCAGCGGATCAGCGAGTTCCTTTCCGTTTTGGGTGACGAGGCCCTGCAAAGACGGTTCTTTTGCACATACCTGGCCAAGCAGTTCCCCGCCGAGACCGTCCACGGGCTGCTGCTCGACAGCACAGGACTGCCGAACAGCATCGATTTCCCCTACACTGCATACTCCAACCATGGCGGGCAGGTGAGCGTGGAGACAAGGCTCATCTATGTCACCGACCGGCTCAGCGGGATGCCCTTGTACTTCAGGTATGTTGCGGGCAACGTGATCGACGTATCGACCCTCAAGGCGACCATCGGGGAGCTGCAGATGTGCGGGATCGCTGCCGACTACGCCATCCTGGACGCCGGATACTTCACCGAGGACAACATCAAGGCTCTGCATGAGAACGAGATAGCATACCTGACAAGGCTGAAGCCCAACCGCAAGCTGTACAAGCAGCTGGCCGCCGCCCATGCGCAGGCTCTGCAGCACGGGGGCAATCTGGTCAGCTACAATGGCAGGGCTGTCTATATCAAACGGGTCCCCTGCACTGTAACCTCCGGCATCGACGCCTTCGCTTACATCGGCATCGACATGCTGCGCAGGTCCTATGAGATGAATGCGATGCTGGTGAATGCCGTCGAGGATGATCTCGGCCCGGAGGAGATCGACGGCAACCTCTCCAAGCTCGGATTGTTCATCATGATATCATCCGAGGAGATCGACACCAAGGAGTTGCTTCCCCTGTACTATGCCCGCCAGCAGATCGAGCAGGTGTTCGATATCACCAAGAATTATGCCGACATCCTTCCGCTGAGGGTACATGGTGAGGATACGTTCAGGGGGCACCTGTTGCTGTGTTTCATCGCCACCATCATCTGTAAGCGGCTGCAGGGGGAGTTGGACGCAAAGGGTGTAAACCTCATCGGCTTGTTCAAGGAGCTGAGGAACCAGAAGTGCAAGGTGTACGATTCTCTGGTGGTGGTCCAGGAAGCAACCAAAAAGGTGAACGACTCCTACAAGGCGCTCAAATTGAAGAGCCCGGACAAGATCCCTAGGTAGCTTGGCCAAATTTGTGGTGAGAAAAATCATCGGGAATTAGAGGTAATTGATTTCTACTCTGATATTATCCGTATTTCCACTTATCGTGTCATACGTAAGAAGAAAACTGTCCATCGCATAGTGCCCTCGAGCTTTCTCAGAGATGGAATAACCTGAATCCAACACAAATTCATAAAATGTTCTTTTGAAGGCTTGCCTGACTACTGCAGTATCCTCTTTTGAAAGGTTTTGTGCAAAGTCCAAATCAATGTCAACAGAAAGTCTCGGTATATCCAGTATACATAGATTTATTGCTGTCCCCCCTTTCAAGGCAAATTCACCTGTATCCGGGGAAGTAGTATGTATATATGAAAGTATATCAATCAAACGCACAACCTTTTCAACATTACTCTTGATAAAATGAGTCTTCGCCGCAATAGCCTCTATCTCTTGTTTTGCATACACGTTCACATCTACCTTCCTCCATGCAGAAGCGTTTCCAAACTTTCATAAGCAGGGGCATACAGCTTCCAATCAGGATGATAGATGTAAGGCATGCCCATGTCGGTCAGCCAATATTTCTTTCCCTCACCTACCTGACTTTGCATGTACCAGAAGAAAGCATCGGACAAGAGAAGCTCCTCCTTGAACATCGATAGGAGATACCCTGCTTTCTGGTAGAGCCGCTTGTTGTCGTATTGCTTCAATATCTCAAGGACATGTTGTTCCTTGAGATGCTTGACTGCATCCAAGGCGTAGATTACTTCTTCAATTCCTCCTGCATATTTCAGATTGTCTATGCAATCGATGATTGTCCGTTCCTTGCTCGTAACTCGCAGTATTGCACCATAGTTGATGTGCTCAATCCAATCAGGACTGGTACTGATTACATATTCGTAACGGACGTCGTCATATTCAAAAGGTCGAAATTTTTTTGAATCGGAGATGTATAGAGTAGCATACGCTTGATTTGCTAAACCATGATAATCGAGAGCTGCATGATAAGAGACGTAGGCTGTCTGGCTGATGGAAGAACCGATTAAGAATTTATTAGCATAAACACTCCCTGTGGTCAAATCCATGACTGCATACATATCCCTTCGAATGCGTGCAATGAGATGATTCTCGATCGCCATTTCCAGCCAGTATCGACAAGCTGAGGGGGTTTCGAATAGAGGAAGGATATCATTTTTTGTAAACACTACTTTGCTGGTAATATCGATTATGTTCATATGCAGACCTTCTATTCTTAGAATAACTCAATAGAGTTGCTTTAACAACCTTTATGTTCTATTTTTAGAATTTTTATCAAAAGTCCAACCAGTTTATACGAAATACGGGCAATACACCCATGCCGGATACATTTCCCATCCTATGACATGCTGAACCGTGTATTACACTCTGCCAATGAACTCCTTGATCCCCTCGTGATATACCTCGGCATCATCCCACATGGCCATGTGACTGCCCTCGGGACAATACAAATAGGAGCCATTTGGCAGCTGTTCGCTCATCCACTTCATGTAGGCAGGGTCCATGGTGTCATACTCCGCCCCGATGACAAGGGCGGGTGTCTTGATATGCTTGAGGTCTTTTGATCTGTCCCAGGTTGCCAAAACACCGGAAATCCCGAATTCACTGGGTCCCTGCATGTAGACGTAGAGGTCCTGATTGACATGAGTCAGGGCGTTCATAACGCACTCAGGCCACTGATCCATGGGACGGCGAAGCACGTGCTTCTCGTAGTGATGAGGCATTAAAAGAGATTCATATTCCTCGCTGGAGTACTGCCCTGCTGCTTCTAGATCCTTGATGCGGGCAAGCACCTTAGGGTCCATCTGCGGCCCGAGTACGTCATCTGCATACTTCTGATAGGCCGTACAATCTGCCATCATGTTGCTGATGATCAGGCCCTTGAGCGCCTCTGGGTGGGCAAGTGCGTACTCCATTGCCAGCACCCCGCCCCAGGAGTGGCCGAGCAGAAAGAAGTTCGAGGCATCAAGGCCCAAAGCCTTGCGTACTTGATCGACTTCATCGACAAAGCGCGCAATGGTCCAGAACTTTCGATCGGCAGGATTATCGGAGTTGAGGCTTCCAAGCTGGTCGTAGTAGATGTACTCGATATCACTGTCGGCAAAGTGGGTATCGAAACTCTGAAAGTACTCGTGCGTCATCCCAGGTCCACCGTGGAGAAGAAGCAATCTCTTGGTTGGATTGCTGCCGCACCGCTGCGTCCAGACTTTATATTCGCCGTACGGGGTGGTGATGGGTATCATTCTGACTTCTGTTTGCATGAAATGCCTCCATTGGGGTTAGATGATACCAGTATAGCGTAGTATTGGGATTTATTCTCGATTGGTTGAAATACGCAGAAGAGTAAGTATCACTACCCTTCTGCGTCAGTATTCATACAATCGTGATGATGCATACAGTCCTGTGTCGAGAATTGCCTTTCCTTTCAGCTTTTCGGAACCTGCAACACTCCTGGGTCCGAGGCATGGAATTCCTTGTCAAACCAGAACCCCTTGGGATGCAACTTTGTCCTGTAGCGATTACGGGGGGCTGGTATAGGGTCGGTTGCCCGAAGCATCGCAGCCGTCAACTCAGTGAGCATGTCCGCCTTTATCGCTTGATACATTTCTCCATCCCAGAGGTTATTAATTTCCATCGGGTCGTCTTTCAAGTTATAAAGGTACCCTGTCCCCAGCATATCAACTTGAATCTTGTACTCACCTTTTCTGAGCATTCTCACCTGGCTGCACTGCGTCCAGGTATTGAGACAGTCGAAGGTCTCCCACAGGTGGCAGGCTTTCTCCTCTTGAGGAGTGAGATTGTCTTCTTCGTCCCAATAGAGACCTCCAAATCCAGTCTCACTATAAGCAACCTCATACTCCTTGGGATCATAGGCAGTGTTTTCCAAGAGCGGGCGAAGACTCTTTCCCTGCACTCCGAACGGTGTATGAACACCCAGGTAATCACAGAGGGTGGGAAGAATATCTACGATATTCACAAAATTGGCTCCCACCCTGCCCTGGTTGGCAATACCCGGGCCCCGCCAGATCATCGGAATATGAGTCAACACATCACTAAGGTCGGGACCTTTGCGTACCAAGCCATACTCTCCCATGAAATCGCCATGGTCGGAGAGGAAAATCACCAGGGTGTTGTCCAACAGGTTTCGCTGCTCAAGCCCCTCGATGAGGCGTTTGAACTGGTCATCGATCAGGCGCAACATACCCAAGTAGTTTGATCGGTCTCGATTGATTCGTTGCTCGATCTCAGTTCCCAGTACCTTCTCCCAGATACCACGAATCCACGTATACCGAGGACCTTTCCCTTCCAAGTTTTCCGGTCCTGTAGAGAGTGGAGGAAGCAGGTGGGGAGGAAACATGCTGAAGTACGGCTCACACACTTGGTACGGATTATGAGGTTCAGCGAAGGAAACCCATGCAAAGAATGGTTTTCCAGTTTCCTTCACTTCGTCCACAAACTTCAGTGCCGAACTCACATTGCGATACGGAAGCTGGTCTGATACATCACCAGGAGAGGGCTCCATTGAGTCAATGAATTTGAGTGTTTTTAAATAGTCATCAAGTTTCTGCTCAGACTGAGAAAGATGTTGCCTATCCTCCACCCCCAGATGCCCGTTCACCTCATGAAAATCAAATTCCTCTACCTTGTGATGGCTGTGGTTTTTCCCGCAGAGAGCGGTTGTATAGCCTTGTTGTTTCAGAACGTCCAACAAATCCTCGGTATACACGGCATCAGCTGCATTATGGTTGGTACGCACACAGTGCGATTGGCAGTAGCGGCCGGTGAACATGCTTACCCGAGCAGGCATGCAGGTAGGATTGGGCGTATAGGCTTGTGAAAAATCAACACCCTTTTCTGCAAAGGAGTCAAGAAAAGGCATGGTATCCAGAGAATACCCTGCCGCCTTCCTAAGGTCGTGGCGTTGCTGGTCGGTCATCACAATGACAATGTTTGGTTTCATACATTACCCCTTTACCGCCCCGATCATGACGCCCTTCACGAAATGCTTCTGAACGAAGGGATAAAGAACCAGGACTGGAACACTCGAAACTACGATTACTGAATATTTTATACCTTCGGCCATCTTGATCTTGTCCCCCATGCCTACATCATTGGTACCCATCTGCTCGGTTTGACCCAGCAGCAGGATGTCGCGCAGGATGATTTGCAGCGGAAACAGTTCCTCGTTGCGCAGGTAGATCAAAGCACTGAAATAGGAATTCCAGTGGGAGACTGCATAGAAGAGAATGAGAACGGCAATGATCGAGGAAGAAAGCGGTAGAACTATGCTGATCAGCGTCCGGATATTGGAGCTGCCGTCGATCATTGCCGACTCATACATTTCATGGGGAATGCTATTCTCAAAAAACGTCTTGGCAACGATGAAGTTGTATGTGGTGATGGCCACCGGAAGCACAATGGCCCAGATGGAGTCGTAGATCCCCAAATCACGCACCAACAGATAGGTAGGAATCATGCCGCCGTTGAAATACATCGTAAAAACTACAAACAATGTGATGGGACGTCGGAAAGGCATGTCCTTTCTGGAAAGCGGGTATGCAAGCATGATGGTCATCACTACGTTGATGATGGTGCCCAGCACGGTATACAGAATCGTATTGCGATAGCCGAGCCAGATGCTTTCGTTTTCCAGCACCATTTTATAGGGTTCCAGGGTCAATCCTCTCGGAAACAGTATCACTTTGCCCCTGAGGACCAAATCAGGGTCGGAGAAGGAGGCTGAAAGTACAAAAATCAAGGGATACAGGACGATGAGAATCGTACCAATGGAGAGCACATTGACCACAGTATTGAAAAGCCGGTCATCGGAGGTTATCGAGCGGTGTGCCATTTCTGCCTCCTACCACAAACTGGTTTTGGTGAATTTTTTCACCAATGTATTGGAGAAGAGCAACAGCAGGAAATTTATCAAGGAGTTGAAAAGTCCTACTGCAGCACTATAGCTGAACTGCCCTTTCTGGATGCCGTTCTTGTAAATGAACGTGGAGATAATCTCGCTGCTGCTCATGTTGATGGGATTCTGCATCAATAAGACTTTCTCAAAGCCGATCTCCATCAGGCTTCCCATGCGCATGATGAACAGTATGAGAATTGTCGGCAGCAACCCTGGCAGTGAGATGTGAATGATTTTCTTAAAGCGGCTGCAACCGTCGATGGTAGCAGCTTCATAGAGCGTGGAATCGATCGCCGTCAATGCAGCGATGTAGATGATCGAGTTGAATCCCATCGACTGCCAGACGTTGGAGAAAACAAACAATGTTTGGAAATACTGGGCCTTGGCCATGTAATCGGCAGCGGGAAACCCAAAAAGTCCTAGGAACTTATTGAAGATCCCATAATCAACATTGGAAAACAGGTTGAGCATGCTTACCACCACAACCACTGAGAGAAAGTGCGGAATATAGGTGATGTTCTGTACGGTTCTTTGCAGGCGCTTATGCTGTATCTCATTTATCAATAATGCGAGGAAAATCGGAATCGGGAATCCGATTGCCAGCTGATAGATACTCAATGAGATGGTGTTGTAGATAATCTCCCAGAAATAGTATGAATCGAAAAATTGGCTGAAATATCTCATTCCCACCCAGGGACTGGCGGTAATACCCAAGGAAGGGTTGAACCTTCTAAACGCTATCTGCAACCCATACATCGGCACATATTTGAATACAACATACCAAGCAAGGGGAATGAGCAACAAAAGGAACAAGTCCAGCTTTGCGTACACACGCTTCCAAACACGTTTAGACATACAGCCTCCTCAGCCAATTTGCAGGCTTTCCGTGTGTTGGGAAAGCCTGCAGTTACTCGTATGGTTTTACAGCCGATCGAAGGCCTGCTGATACAATTTTTCGAGCTTTGCAATGCCAATCTTATCCAAGGTGGCGCAGTATTCGTCCCATTTGTCGAATTTCCATTCTCCGAGGATGAACTTTGTCACTGCTTCGTCACGATACTTATAGAGGTCTTGAACTATGGTGACAAACTCCTCGCTCTCCTCCTGGGTGAAGCTCGGTTGCAGGTAGACTTGCTCGGGAAGGTAGGGCACCATCATCGCCGACACTTCTTTGGTGAGAGCTGACGCAACCACACCGTCGGTATCGTTGGTGATGACCTGCGGGAAGCCGCCGCCGGGTACCAGGTTTATCTGCCCGAGAGCTGTCATGAAGCCCTTGGGATCCTTGAGGATGGAGTCGACGAAGACCGGGGTGCCGTTTGCGTCAAGCGTATAGGTTTCATTCTCAATCCCGTAGCGGAAGAAAAGCGATCCTTCTTCAGAGTAGAAGTAATCGACCCAGCGCATGGCCACTTCAGGATTCGTACACACATTACTGATCGCAAAGGCCCCGACTGCCAGAACGCCGGAGTTGGCATCGCTCCACAGCTGGTCTCCATAGGGGCCCTTGATCGGAGCATAGCCGGTGAACTGGTTCTCAACCTTGAGGAAGACATCACTGTAGGGCATGTAGAAAGCGCCGAAGAGTGCGTTGGAGAGGTTCGAACGCCAAGAGGGAAGGTCACGCTTGTAGTAGTCCTTCCACAAGAGTTTCTCTTCATACAACTGGTTGAGGAATTGCAGGTAGCTCTTGAACTTCGCGTCCTTAAGCCAAATATGCACCTTGCCGTTTTCAATGTTGATCGTTTCCTTCATCTGATGATCGAGACCGAAGGAACCTCCGAGCACATAGATGGAGCTTGCTTCACGGATTCCCAGTGGAATTTCATCCTTCAAGCCGTTGCCGTTCGGGTCCTTGTCGCGGAAGGCTCTCAGGACTGTAATCAGCTCATCTGTGGTGGTGGGAGCCTTCAGACCAAGCTTTGCCAGCCACTCCTTGTTGATCCACTGCTTGAATCCCATGCGGCCGGTATTGCTCAGATCCAGCTCCGGCAGGGCATAGATGTTACCGTCTGCACTGGTGATGGAGGCAAGAATCGTGGGATACTTGGCCATGAGTGCCATGAAATTGGGAGCGTACTGCTTAAGCAGATCGTTGAGAGGAATCAGCTGGCCGCTTTCCATACCATACTTGGCAATTTCCACTTTTGACAGCTGGGCACGTACGAAGACATCAGGAAGGTCGTTGGAGGCAAAGAGAAGGCTCTTTTTCTCATCGTATCCCTGGGTGGGAACTTCCTGGTAGTCCATAATCACATTCGAAAGCTTCTGGTATTCAGTAAGCATCTTCACGTTCTTCCACTCTGCGGTATTCTGGTCGCGAACACCAAAAACCTTCAAGGTAACCGGCTCGGCAACAATTGGAAAGCCGGATGCGTTCAGTCCAGCCGTTGGGGCTGCGGGAACTGTGACAGCAACTTCCTTGTTTCCTGCTGCAGGGATTGACATCAGCAGCACAACAAGCACAAACAGTACCATTACTGATTTTTTCATGGCATTATCTCCTTTTCTAGAAAAAGCGTACCATGGTGTTTTCGTTCGATGGAAAACTTGTACTCTACATACTTTATCGATTACTCAGTTTTTTTTACCCAACTCTTGTTCCATGTACCCAATTGGTGTAATTCCTTCTACATCCTTGAATACCTTGAAAAAGTAATTATAGTTTTTAAATCCGCAATCGCCGGCTACTTGCTTGAGAGGGCACCCTTGGAGAATCTTGGTTTTTGCCTTTTGAATTCTTGTCAGGCTGAGATACTTGGAAAAGGTAACCTTCATCTCATGGTGGAAAATCCTGCTTAGATACGATGCATTCACTCCAATGCTTTTTGCGCATTTCTCAAGGGAGATGTTCTTGTAGTAGAAATGATCAACATAGGAAGCCGCCAATTGGACATTATGAGAGGCTGAGCTCTGCTGCAGCAATTCCAGAAGCGAACGATATCGATCTGAGAGACCTGCAGCCAACAGTTGTCCATCCCCCTGATCAATCAGGCGTATAAGAAGGGACAACTCAGGTTCGCTCTGAAAGGAAAGAGAGTACTTGGAAGCAAATGCTGCAAGGAAATCGAGAATTTCCTTGGTGATCATCAGCCTTGAAGCGGTAAACTGCATTGCAGGCAGACTGTAGACATCCTGCAAGGCGGTGGTGAAGGAAACCAGGTTCCTCTGTTCGATGGCAAGCAATATATGGTTTTGTTGCTCAAGGGTAAGAGCCAGTTGATGACTCTCTCCCGGTTTTTGAGGTTCGATTTGCAGTGATGTCTCGATGCTTGGCTTTGCCGTTGATGACGAAGGAGCGAATATCAGGTTGGCTTCCATGGATTTCAAACATGCCAGCAATTGATCTCCGGTAACACGGTGCTTGAGGATGTAGTCATGAGCTCCATTTTTCAGGATCTCACGTACATAGTCATAGGTATCATAACTAGAGAGCGCCAGCATCCCGACTCTTGGATAGTATTTGGCTATGAAGGATGAAAGCGACACCCCGTTCTCCTCGGGCATGAAAACATCGAAGATTACGATGTTGATGACCATTGTTTCCAAGGCCTGCTTCGCTTCAGCAACGCTATGTGCAATGGCGCAAACCCGATATCCATTGGCAGACCAATCGACAAGGCCGGCAATATATTGAATGGCTAGGACTTCATCGTCCACTAATAATATGTTCATAAGGGTATGTGTAGTTCCACAACGGTACCAACATTCACAAAGCTGGTGATGAACCCATTATATGGCTCCCCATAAATCATGCGGATCCTGCTGAAAACATTGGAAATCCCCACACTGCTCAAGTAGTGCATATCCTTGGACACCTGGGCCACCAGCTTGTCAAGGTGCTCCTTCTGGATTCCTTTTCCATTGTCGGTGACGGTGATATGAATGCCATCGTCAAGTTTGTACGCTTTTACGGTGATGTTCCCGTCCTTCTTGTTGGCGATGCCATGAATGAGCGCGTTCTCCACGATTGGCTGCAGTAGCAATTTAGGAATCTTATGGGACAAAAGCTCTTCATCTATCTCCCAAACGGTTTCAAATTCCTGCTGATACTTGAAGCGCTGAATCAGAAGGTACTGCTTGATGTAGTGAATCTCCTGCGAAAGAGGTATGAACTCATCACCTTGTCCCAATACTGCTCGCAGTAGTTCCACCATGGCTGTTGCCACTACCTCGATTTCCTTCACTCCCTTTAAATGCGCATAGTATTTCATGCTGTTGATGGTGTTGTAGACAAAGTGCGGCTGAATCTGCGACTGCAGGATGGCAAACTCGCTTTCACGTTTTTGCTTCTCTGTCTGCTTGATTTGCTCAAGCAGATCCTCAATTTGATCCATCATGGTGTTGAAAACGGCAGCCATCTCCCCTATCTCATCTTCAGATACTACAGAAGAGCGGACGTGGAGGTTGCCCTTCCCCACTTCGTGCATGCTCTTTCTCAGCTCGCTGATATTACGGTACAGCCGGGATGTGAGCAGCCAAGAGGCGAGGAAAATCAAAGGAAGTGAAATGAGAATGATCAGGATGACCGTCGAACGAAGCCTCAGTGCATCCCCGAGTAGCACCTGGTAGGAGATGATGCCTATAGTGGAGATACCTTCAGTCTGCCCATCTTGAACCAACATGAGGTTTTCACGGGTATAGCTTTCCATATCTGTTTCGCCCAACAGTACCGCAGCTATTTCGCTCTGTGAGATTGGTTGCTGCGCAGACGCTTTATTATCAAAGAGCAGTTGCCCGTTGAGATAGGTGGCAAGGTAGAGCTGCTCGGCCGAGGTAAAAGAGAAAAGTTTCGAGGAGAGATAGGAATAATCGAGCTCTGCCACCACCAAGGCGAGAGGCTCCTTGTCGGCAAACAATGTACGAGTATAGACTAATCGTTTTTCTTTTGCAAAGTAATGGAGTTTGGGAGCGAGCGTCGCAAAGGCAGCCTGCATCCAAGGTTGCATCATCTGGCCTTTCAGCAAGAGGCTGCCTCCCGATTGAAACACATTCCCGTTGGCACTGAAGACCGATAACTGGCTGATGTACTCCTTGTTAGTCACGAGATTGCTCAGGTAGGAATCAACTGCTTTCTTCTGGAGAAACCACTCATAGGAAGCTTCCACCAAGGAAGTAGTTGCAGCTTCCTTGATAACGGGATTCATGGTGACCATCAGGGTAATGCCCCGGGAATCCTCCAGCATGGAGTCCAACTCGGAAGCATTGTTCCCGATGATGCCCTGCATATATTGCAGGGCATTGCGTTCAATGATGACCACTACTTGGCGATAGATGAATACGAGTGAGATTACCATGACCAGCAAGGCTACCAGCATGGTCATCAGGAAGATTTTGCTTTGCAGGGAAAGTCTCTTTCGTTGCACCCGTTCATTCCACCTATTGGTTACTGATATGTTTTGGGAACCTTGGAGAATATGGCGGCTATCCGCTGCATGTCAAACTTCAAGGTTCTGTCGTAGTAGTATATGCCATTTTTCTCCTGTTCGACATCAGTAAGCTGTGTGTAGCAGTAGCCGCACGCATGATCCATTTCGAGAATAACATCGGTAAGGGCCTCAAGCCGGGCATAGAACTCTTCCAAGGTTTTCGGTGATTCGCCATAGCCCCATGAAACAAGGTTCTGGCCTACAATCAGTTCTGAATTCAATTGCGTTGCTGGATCCCACTTGATGCCTCCGTACTCATCGACCAGATAAGGCTGGCCGCTGTACTCGCTCTCGAACTGAGGGAAGTTGCGGAAGGGCTTGCCATCCTTCATCTCCAGCTTGGCTGCAAACTTTTGGGGATCCTGATCATAGGCATGTACTGTCCACAAGTCGGTGACAAAGTGAATGTACCCACTGCTGTCATTTACCGGACGCGATGGGTCGAGCATCTTGCATAAGTTGTATGCATCGCGGTGGAGGCGACGATGTGCATGGGCATCGGTGAAACGGAAGGTTTCGTTCAGCGGCGTCCACGTGATGATCGAGGGATGATTACGGTCGCGCGCAATGATCTCCGCCCATTCGGAGAGGAAATTACGAGCAGGTAATCCCTCCTGATTATATTCCAGACCCCAGCTCGGGCTTTCGCCCCAGCATAAATACCCAAGTCGGTCGGCCCAGTAGAGATAGCGAGGTTCAAATACTTTTTGGTGCAGACGAGCGCCGTTGAATCCTGCCTGTTTGGCAAGCAGGATGTCTTGTCTCAACGCTTCGTCGGAAGGGGAAGTCCATTGGCTGGATGGGTAGTAGCCTTGATCCAGGACAAGGCGCTGATAGAGTTTCTTGTGATTGAGGTAGACTTGATTGCCTTGCACTTGAACATGGCGCATGCCCATGTAGGAGGAGACGGTATCTACAACCGAATTCCCAACCAGTACGGTAAGCTCAAGGGTATACACATAGGGTTTATCAGGGTCCCAGAGTTGCATGAAGGGAATGCTGAGGACGACGGGCGAACCTTCATTGGCCAAGCATTTAGCGAAAGCAGCCAACGAACCATCCTCAGTGAACACTTTGCAGCCGAATTCCATTCCTTCTGCAATTGCTGAGAACCGTGGGATTATTGTCAGCTGTTCACTGTCAATATCGCAGTTCATCTGCACACTTTCCAAACTGAAGGGAGAGACGGCTTCCATCCAGACGGTCTGCCAAATGCCGGTAGTCCGGGTATAGAAGCATTTATAGGAGTGAAGGAAGCTTGATTGCTTTCCCGATGGAATACTTCCATCCTGCAGGTTGCTGGTTGCCTTCACGACAAGGTTATAGCTTTTTCCAGCGCTGACATGCCTTGTAAGATCAATGGTAAAGGGGGTGCTGCCTCCGTCGTGAAAGCCTACCTGCATACCATCGATAAAGACATCGGCATGGTAAAAAACAGCTCCAAAATGCAACAGAACCCTTTTGCCTGCATAGGAGAAAGGAATCTCAAGCGTTCGGTGGTAGAAGATCGAGAAGATCAGGTCCTTGTAGGCCACACCCGACAGCTCACTCTCTGGTGAGAACGGAACAACAATGGTCTTGTCAAAGCCGGTACTCTTCTCTTCCTGGTTGAAGGACTGTTTCTCAGAGAAATAGGGCGGCCTCATATTGATGGTATAGGTCCACTCTCCATTGAGGTTGGTCCACTCCGACCGCATAAATTGCGGATTGGGATGTTCTGGCTTAGGCAGGATTGTCATTGTTCTCTCCTCTGTATTATAAAGTCTACCAGCAACCACAAGTCAGCTGGATTCTAAGTACTCCCAATATTTTGGGGGGTACTCAGAGATTTTTACTTGAAGTAGCATTATAAAACTACATTTAAGAGTGAACGATGAAGGAATTGTTATCACCATGTTGATAAACCAAGCAAAAAACTTCGATATAGAAACAGATTTTCGCTGAAATATGAAGGCATCTTCTGTGAATCATCAAAAGGATTTACGCCCTCTTTGAAACTACATCATACTCATATTCGATTGCTTTAATGTCCAGAACCTTGGTTTTAGTGCAGTGAAACACTGACTCCTTGAAAACTGCAAGGTTTCTCCCCTCTTCGCTCATGGTACTCGTATATTCAATTCCATCGAATCCAAGGCTTTTGATAAAGTCACTGATATACTGTGTTGGCAGATAGTCCAAGGTACTGTCATGTCTGCGAAGAGGTTTTGCAATTTCCGCTCTCATCTTACGTAGGACATCCTGATTGACTGCATACTGTACATAGTCGATATCTAATAAAGAGTTGGCAATAAATGGACTGACTACATCAATTTCAGCAAGATTGATGACTTCGATTTGCTTGAGCAGTCTAAAAGTTCCGATTGAAACATAATCATACATACCAGCACAAATTTCATGCAGTGTCGTTTTCTCTGTATTGGAAAGGTAAAGAACTTGAACACCCTCGGGATTGGCCCTCCCTGCATTCACCCTATGAGCCGGAGGAGCACCCATTTCACTCTTCTTGAATCCTTTTAAATTGGGACAGATTCGCGCCCGATAGAAAACCTCAGCAGGTACATACGTTTTTCTCACACATCGAACGAACGCCTTCAGGACTTCCCTATTCACAAAATTTGTGTGAAATCTGTTGTTCCTCTTAATATCATCAACAAACTTCTGCCATGAGTAGGTTTTTAGGATAGCGTTATGCTCCAGATATTGAGGATTGCAATACTCCGCTATCCCTACTTGTGATTCAAAAAGCTCAGGCTGGGCTAAATACTTGTCATTGCATATCGCAATCATAAGTTTCTGAATAGCTTCGGGATTACTTGAAAAGAGTGTCCAATCTCGAAACAGGCATTCACACAATAAGGCTTTACGCTCATCAGGGTACTCTGAAGGCAAATCTTCAACCACCGAATAGATGTCCAGAAATCCTTCGAATAGTTCTGTAAGAATTGTATTTGATGATATCTCATAGACAGCAGTATGCTCATGTCCACAAAAATCACAGGTCCCAATAGCTTTGGTTGCTTCAACAACTGCAATGATTTCAGAATCCTTAAAACAATGAACACAACATTTCATACAAATAAACCCCCATCAAGCAATTTCTCCATCAATTCGAGATGATGCATAATGGTGAGCTTCTTTAAACTTCCAAGCCCGGGATACGTTTGAGCCTGATAATGATCCAACAATATCTTCAACCCCAATGTTAGAGGCACAACTCTCTCGTTTTCATACCATTCAACCATTTTCTTCAAGGCTTGATAGAATTTCTGGGCAGGATTGTTGATGTCTTGGTTGGAATCAGAAACAAAGTGCCTGACCCTCAGGCTTTTATCGATAGCTGGATACACAATATGGATTGCCACAGCGTAGGGAGCAAAACCAGCCGCATTGTATGAATCACCGATTATTGAGTAGTCTGCGAATCCAACATACCCTTCACTCCTATAATACAGATGAGCATCAGAAAAGAATTCGTCTTCTTTCTGAGAGTAATCGGCATTACGCTCCTGCCGTTGAAAGGAGTCTGTCAGCAAGACTTTATTCGTTGTAATATTGCGCCTGAATACGCCTTCATCTGGAATTACTGTAAAGCGGGGCGCATCCGGGGCAAACAAGCTCTGATACGGTTTGAGCATGTCCCGATCGTTAAGCACGACTACCAAATCTTGCTTCTCAATGCCTGACTCAGTTACAGCAGAGAGAACTCCAGGCAAATCGTTATTCATGATCAGGGCTTGCAGCATAAAAGGTTGCAACATCTCTGCAGCAAAGTCCTGTTTTCTTGAAACATTCCCGGTCGCTCCATCGAAAGCTCCAAACTCTTCCGAAAAGGAACCCACTTCAGGGTTACGAATTATTGCAAGCGGATGCTTCCTTGCATTGAACTGAGTGATTGTGGATACCAAGGTTGAGGAAAGACTGACCGGTTCGATTATCGGGACAATGTGGTCATGCAATAGGTTCTTCTCTACCAAATCACGCAGTGCAAGCAAATCAAATTGTCGCCCTCGAATATAAGGAAAATACATGCGATCACCTCCGATATTGCTGATTCAGAAAGGATTGCAGGGATGCAGCATCCAGAGCTGTTCCCGTATTGAAATAGGCAAGAGAACGCAAGGAATACGGAACTGCTTGTATCTGTTCCTGTTCTATGGATACACGATTTTTCAGCGTTTTCAGTACCACTCGATAGGCTTGATCCAGAGGAATCTTGGAAAATAATGCTTCACATGCTTCATACCAGAAGACAGGAGTCGCTTCAGGCAGGAATCCATGATAGGAGTAAACGACATGCTCGTATTCCCGTTTTCGGAGTAGCTTGAACAAGGCTTGATGAGAAAGTTTACTTGAATCGGCAACAGGCTCTTTTTTCTGCTTTGTGCTGATAGTATTACGCGCTGTCAGGACATAGATGCCGACCGGGCTGTTTGAGAACATGGTGTTCAACCTCGAAAAGGAAGACTCGGGGGCCACCACACAAACATGGTCGAACGCATGGTAATAGGCTTCTATCTGACTTTCCAACCGATCAAACGAATCCAGGTCAGACTTGATCTCATACACCACCGCTTTTCCATTGATGAGGATGAAATCTGCAACAGCCTTTCCAACGGTAACCTGGCTTAATGCCGTTGTCGTGCGTACGCTATGTTTTCCAAGCAGCAAGGTATTGAGCAATGTGTTCTGGTAGAAATACTCATTACGGTAGCACTTGGACATCTGACTATAGAGCTTGTGAATAATCTCACCATTGCTCAATAGATGGGGATGCTGAAAATCAGCTTCAGCCAGTGCTTGATACACTGCATGGCCCTTCTTGGACATTAATGCTTCAAACACTTTCTGTGTAAAGAGTTTATTGTAAAGGCCGTCATGCTTACTCATCCCTATCTGTTCCTCTTCACTGCCTGCCTCATCTTCGCACATCTGCTATACAGATGCAACGATTCTGAAGTCTTGCTTCAAATGGCATCTGTAAGGCTAAGGTTAATCGGATTCTATTTTGCTTGCATGGTATCATTGTCTACAGGAACTTGGCATGAGCAAATCGGATTTGGCCTCTTGAGAGAAATTTCGAAATGCCAATTGAAATCAATCAAGGCTATCAAAGATAACTTACCTATATACATGCTCTGCATGCCACATAAGGTACTCTTTTAATGGTCTCTCCTCTGGATTATTCGGCAGATTTGGAAGTTCCTGCCCATGGTAGGCATAATAAATCTTTCCGTTACCGTAGTCCTGTTTCAGACGGGAACTGACTTCCACATGGTAGGAGGGAGTGACTGTCAGGTATCCTTTGTCATAGAGCGTGTGGATATCCGTTCGGAGCAGCAAGCCATTCTGTACAGAGTAACTACCCTCTTCACTGAAGGGAACGATGTGGGCGGCATCGAGTACGGGAAGCGTCTTCTCCCCGCTGATGGCGCACCTTCTATGGTAGGCCTCGGTAACCATGACTCGGAAGGTCCCTTGCCCGATGCGGTATTTTGCCAGAGTCAAGCCCTCTCTGGCTCCTTCTTCCTTACCTACTGATTCTCTCTCATAAGGCTTTCTGATTCTCTCAAACACAGCATCCAGCAAAGAGTTTCCAATTGGGCTATCCGAATCATACGTTTTACCTTGCACGATGCTCTTGCCCCAATCAGATGGCGCCGGTATCCAATCAGATTCGGGAAAGAAGAAGGGAGAACCGAGAATGATGCACCCAATCTGAGGATTTGAATCGGTGGTCTTTCGATATTTAGCGATACGATTCTCCAGCTCCTCGAAGCTCCGCGTACCATTCTTCTGTCCAAAAGCTTCCCAGGCAAGAAAGCTTGGAAGAATATGGAACCGCACGAAGTAAGCGCCACCGACAATGTAATTCAGCGGGGCATGGAGCTTGAACAAGAAGAGCTCCCCTGGTTCAAGCGCCTTGAAATTGGTACTGCCACCTGGTTTCCAGAAGTTCACTTCGTCATAGGCTTGGGAAGACAACCTCTGATACCACTCATAGTCGGTCACCCCGACAAATGCTTTCATCTCGGCTCCTCCGCTGCCAGCACTCCACTCTCTTCGAAGGCATACCCATCTATTCTGGTCCTGAGAAACAGAGCCAAAGCCTTATCGGTGCAATACACATAGCAACCCTTCATGCCACGACTCATCAGAGTCCTGTAGGTATTACGGATTATGATGTCCACATCCTTGGTTGCTTGTATGTCGCCTTTTCTTACTTTGCCAATCAAGCCATGCAGGGACTTGTCACTCTTTGCACGCTTGGAGAAATCGGTAATGACGCGCCCTTTTTCAAAACGCAGGTCGTTGCCGATGATTACGCCGACATAGGAAAATTCCAGACCTTGAGTGGTGTGGATACACCCAACTTGGTCGATGGAACTCTTGGAAATTGCAAAGGTCGGATCGCTGCTAAGGTTCCAACGCATGGCAAAGTCACCAAGTATAATGTCATTCTCGGTATTCGAACCATTTTTGCTGACCCACTCCCAGCAGTAGCCGGCAACCAGGCGGGCTTTGTTGTCAATACAGTTCTTCTCCTCAATGAGCCTTCTGAGCTCGATGGGGTCATCGAGTACTTTAAAATCGTACTTGATTCCTTCCAGTGTTGGATTAGCCGTCTCCTTCTGGATTCCCAATACACCATCCAACCAAGACAGGTACCCATCCGATCCGTTGCAGCGGAATTGGGAGACAAGCTCCCCTTCCTGCACCTGTGCTCCATACTGCTTTGCCCAGTAAAGGATTTGCTCCCTGTCTCCGTAATCCTGGGCAGTGACCCGCTGATCCTCGTCTAGGAAGAAGACACTGCAGGCGGCAGCGTTCATGATTTCTTTAATCTGGTCTTCACCTGTGATCTTCGGCCCAAGCTGGGTTCTCTTGTTCAGTCGATGTGCCTCATCAACAATGAGCGTCCCGAAGTCATTGGAGTCTGAATCAATGAAACCAGATGAACTCCTGAACAAACTGGATATATTCTTGGTCTTGAACGAACCTTCTTTCAGCCGTCTTTCAAACACGTTGCGCGGAGCACTGTTTTTCGTAACGTATGAGCAGACTTGGCCTTCATTGCTCAATTGGACCAGGAGGTTGATTGCAACGACAGTCTTACCGGTTCCAGGCCCTCCTTTGACCAGAAAGACGCGTTTCTTACCATCAGAGAAGGACTTTCTTGAAAGGGAGAGTATCTGCTCATAGACGATTTTCTGCTCGTCAATGAGCACAAACTCCCGGTTGCCCCGAAGCATTGAGGCTAGAGAGTCCTGCAGGCTCTTCGAAGGCCTGATCGTCCCGTTCTCGATGTAATATAGGGTCTGCTTGGCGTCACCCTTACGGATGTATTTCTTAATAAATGAGCAAAGCTGTTCTGCATCAGAGCGACAGAACAATGGCGACTGTTCAAGCAATCCCGAGAAATAGGGCATAAACAAAGGGTCATTCTGAGCTTTGCTGTAGTAGTTATGCAGGTAGGCGCAGCTCTGCAAAGCAATAGGAACATCTTCAACGCTGGAGTTGTAGTCGGTTATAAACGCTCGGTAGGACCATGCTTGGTAGGAGGGATGCACAGCCTTGTGCTTTCCTCCTCCAAGAAACGTCTTCACGTGCTTGATCTCAGCCTCTTCTTCGGCAAGCAGTAGTTGATCAACTGCTTCCAGAGGGGATACCTCACTCCACTGCTTAAGCTCAATAATTACAGCATTGTGGCGATTGTTTTCATCCAGACCGCTGATAATGAAGTCGACACGCTTGGAGGTATTGGGAATGGCAAACTCGATGGCTACTCCCGAGTCCTGGGGTATCTCAGGATCGAGAAGAATATTCTGCATATGGGTCAATGAGTTGATCCACGACTGCTTTTCACTGCTTCCCACCCGTTTATGCAGCTTTGTTGCCACCAAGTCCTCAATCTTGCGATCGATGGCGTTGGTACGAACGTCGTGAAGAAATTGCTGTTTATCCCCTGCATATACAAGCATTCAAGCCTCCAGGCTAATCGGTTTCTGAGAACTCGGTGTACTTCTTTGCATTTCCATATGCTTTATCTACGGCATACTTCTCACCGTTCTTCTTGAGCTTGTTATGTATGATGGTAGGAATATCGACACCAATTGCATCGGCAAAGAGCACGCTGTAGATAAGAATGTCAGCAAGCTCTTCCTCCATCCGAGCATGCTTGCTCTTTGCTTCTACGTCACTACCCGACCACTGAAAGCATTCAAGCAACTCAGCAGCCTCAAGGCTCAAGGAAATCGAGAGATCCTTAGGGGTGTGGAACTGTTTCCAGTTGCGCTCGTCCCGAAAAGCAAGGATGTCAGAAACAGGGAGAGTACAAGTTGAAAACATAGGACCGACTCCATCAACAAGATACTGCTTGTTCACACCAAAGACAGAAGAGAGGGTCTTAATCAGGGATGAGGGAGGATCTAGAACACTAAGAAGGTATTCTTCCTCAGTAATACCTAGCTTCTCAGCAATCTCGGCAGAAGAGAGTCCAAGGTGTTTCTGAAGAGTGAGTATAGGGTTGTAGTTGGTTGGCATGCGGGTGTCCTTTTTCAAGGTGATAGTATAGCACTTGTAAAACTGAACACAAAGCTACTTTTATGCCCTGCCGGATTATTCATGGTAGTAAAACCCATCGAAGAAGAATCAGACCAAACCCTTAACCAACATCTCCTCAATAAAGTCCTCAGTTGTAACATCATCCGTCGGCTCAAAGCTATAGATGAATTGAGTATGATAATCCAAGAATTTGCCGACGCCATCAGGAACCTCTCTCAGACATATATTGTCATCGACATGCATCCTGTTGAGATTATTCCACATGGTACGGGACTGGTGTTCTGGCAATATTATTTTCCCATTGCTTGACGAGAAGGAAATCACTCCTCGATCAAAAAGCTTGTCAAAGTTCGGAGTCAACAAGAGTGAGTTATGTGGATCCAGCCGCTCTTCATCTGTAGATTCACGCCATGGCTTTATATGACTTGCAATAAGCCAGCCTTTATTATCGACACCGGTGACAGCACACTGTTCGTGCCAAAACGATAACACATTCTTTCGATAAGTTGATTGAGCTGTACGTATGGTAGAAAACTTCTCGGTTTCAGTTCGTTCAGGCAGACTTGAAACTGCATACCCATGCTCTGTTTGGATAACCTCGTCTGCCTGATATATTTTACTTGATCGCAAGTTCATAGCTTCAAGGGATGCAGCATACTCAACCAACTCAAAGACAATATGCGATGGCTTGCCCGGTTCCCAATTAATCTGCATCCGGGTTGGGATTGCCCGACCATAATACACATACGGAGTCTTTCGGCGCTCCTGAAGAAAGATGAACGTGTCATGGGTACCTGCAATAAGCTTTTTCTCAGTTGCCTTGAGTACGTTCTGCCCAGTCCAAAAAAGCCTGGAACCAGACAAGTGATCAAAGTACCCGGGAGTCGAATACTTATCTTTTTCAAGAGTCACAAGCAATATTTGGGCATCAGAACCATCACTGGTAAGCACACCTTTCCTAGAAACCGCATTCGGTTTCTGATTAAGGATGCTCGCCATTTCTTCAAGCGTATAAGCATTCCCGATTTTTAGGATTGATACCAGTTTTCTTGCCAACCCATCCTGTTTTTCCGCAAGGCCATTCATAAAGCCAGGGTACAACAAGTCTGTCTTGAATTCCAGGTATTTTCTAATCTAAATATGCAAGAAACAACTCCCCTACACCCCCATCCCCGCCTCAAACACTGCTTTCAATCCCTCTGGAATCTCTCCTGTGAGTACATAGCCCATGTAGTTGAGGTCATGGTTATAGCCTTCGTAGACTGAGACAGTGAGATTGTGTTTGCCCAGCTTCTTGAAGAGTTCTTGTGTTGCATAGACACCATTTACTGAGGAGTTCTGATCGAACGTGCCGTGAATGATGTGGATGGGGATATCAAGTTGGGGAAGAATCTCCTTGTTTGCCGGCATCTGCTTGTGGGCAGCAAACCATTCGGGAGTGAGATGAATTCCATAGTCGTTCTTCAGGTATTCACGATCTCCTTCTTCAATTGCTTTATAGAGCTCATTTCGTGAAGGTTCGAGCATAATTGCAAAGTCAGCTTCATCAAGAATTCCATCCTTGTTCTGATCCATGTAGTCATAGGTAATGCCAAAGTATCCGGCAATCCCGTTCCTATCTTCAGCAAACTCCTCGGGCGATACAATGCCATCCTTGTCGTAGTCGAAATAGTTGCGATAGAACACCATGCTTGAACCACCGGTCTGCTGCCAGTCCAGGATGGTCATCATATCATCGTACATATAACCACAGAGAATCAGGCCGTCGATGTGCGTTTCTTTTGCAACAAGCGGGGCGATCAGGGTGCCTTCGCTCCAGCCCAAGAGAATAATCTTTGCATGCTTGAGTCCAGGAAGTTTTCTGAGGTACTTCACCATTTCAACCACATCTTTCACACTTGTCTGTGGGATATACTGCTTAAAGAGCTCATCATCGACATAGGTGAAGTATGGAGGCTCATCAGAAGTAGTAACTCCTCGTGTATTGTAACTGAAGAAAGCAATCCCGCGCTTCGTAAACTCTTCTCGAAATAGGTCGAAATAGGTGAATTTCCTATTCTCATCAAGCTGACGCTTGTTGTCGTAGGTATTCGGACCCGAGCCATTGACGTAAATGACCAGTGTTTCAGCTGTATTGCCTTCAGGCATGGCAAGCATGCCTTCAATGGGGTACTCATCGAAAGAAGGAATTATCTGTATTCCCGATTCAATTGTTCTTGTTGAGAGCGAAGCACACCCACTGAGCAACAGTATGGCGCCCAAAAGACAGAGTAACAGCTTTTTCATGAAAACTCCCTTGTTATTGATATCTATCTTATAGTTATAACAATACAAAGAAAGAATTTCCAGTGAAACCCACCCATTATCAAATATGTTCTACTATCTCAAACTCATACGACTGGAAATCTGCGTGCAGCTCAATAGACTCTGATTCTGTCTTCCAAGAAAGAATCAAATGCTGCTTATCATTGAGCTGTTGAGAGAACTCACCCTTGAACGCAGGATGTGTTGAGCGCAGTTCCATCAAAGCAAGAAGCTTTTGCACAACCGGTCGTTTCACTTCCTGTTCAATCTCTTCCAGGGTGTAATAGTGACGGTTGATGTTCCTGCCCTCTTTTGTTTCTTCCAGCAATTGGATGTCATTTTTACCTGCCAGCATCCCCACATAATAGACCTGGGGTGTACCAGGGGAGAAGAACTGCAGGGCACGGGCGAAAAGGTATGCCTTGTCATCCTCCCCGAGGGCTGAGTAATACGTGCAGTTGATCTGATAAATATCCAGGTTGTTGTACTTGGCCGTATTGTAAATGCGCTTCACATTCGCCCCGTAGGTGAACAGATGCTCCTTGGTCGCTTCAATCTCCTCGTCAGGGAGCAAACCTCGCACATCCACCACTCCGATGCCATCGTGGGTATCGAGGGTGGTGAACTGGTTTCTCGGACAAATCTCGTACCAGTTCGAAAGGTAGGAGGCTTCATGAAAGTACAAGGCATGCAATACGAGCATCGGCAGAGCGAAGTCATAGACCGGATAGCCATTTCTCGCAAGCTTCTCCTGAATTGAAAAGTGCTCGTGGATTTCTGGAAGAAGACCCACATCGTAGGCCCTAAGTACATCGGCACAACGCTTTAAAATCTCCCAAACCTTCGGCTCTACGAAGAAGCAATCGGTATCCTTTACTTTTGTCGTATAGGCAAAAGCATCGAGGCGAACCATGGCAGCCCCATGCTCAGCCAAGAACCTTAAGTTATCGTCGAGAAAGCGAAGCCCTTCCTCAGTCTCCAAGTTGAGGTCCACCTGATCATCACCAAAGGTGAACCAGATATTGCGCTTCGTCCCATCAAAGAAGGTAATTGAGCGGATGGGGGCCAGCGGCTTGCGTTTGTAAATCCTGCCGATCTGCTCCTCGGTGGGTGTGCTCCCCCAGAACTTGTCGAAATCGATGAACAGATTTTTGTACTGTGAATCATCACCCTTATCAACGAAGTCTTGAAAATACTCGCTGCTCGTAGAGATGTGGTTGATCATATAGTCGAACATAAGATCATAATCGTCGGCAAGCTTTTTCATATCCGCCCAATCACCAAAGGAGGAGTCGATCTGACGATAGGTCATGGGGGCGAAGCCCCGGTCACCCGAGGAAGGGAAGAACGGCAGAACGTGAATGCCGGTTACGGCCTTTGAGAAATACTTGGAGACGACTTGTTCCAAATCGCTAAGATTGCGACCAAGAGAATCAGGATAGGTTATCAGCATTACACCGTTCTTCATGTAATGCACTATAAGAGAACAACATTCAACAGTCAATTCTTCCTTGTATTTGCCCCTTGCATCCTCTTCATATCCTACCTATACTGTAGGAAACGAGGAGGATGAAATGGATCTATTTGACATCGCAATCAAGCTCGAGCAGGAAGGTGCTCAACTGTATAAGGAATTAGCAAAGAAGGCTCCGACAGAGGGCTTTGCCACCATCTTCAAGATGCTCGCCGACGATGAGAAGAAACATGAAAGCTATTTTAGGGCACTGCAAGGAAAGAGTGCCTTGGTAACGGTCAATTCCACGGTTCTCGAACAGGCAAAACAGGTATTCAAGGCCTTCGACCCCGAAAACTTTACTGTGACCGACGGCCAGATTCCTGCCTATGAGGAAGCTTTGGCAGTAGAGAAGAAAAGCATCGACTTCTATTCAGAGCAATTGTCTTCTCTAGAATTCGAAGCGGAAAAGAAAGCCCTTTCTCAGATTATCTCCGAAGAAAAGCGTCACTATGCAATTCTTGAAGAGATGCTCAAGCTCGTCACCCGCCCCCATCGCTGGGTTGAGGATGCCGAGTTCGGAGTACGGGAAGAGTATTAAGGCTAGACGGGCATGCTGAAACGGCATGCCCATTCCATTTTTCATCAATTCTCGCGTTTCGCAGAGGAGAATCAGACTAGAGCGGCAGAGTTTTTCAGAAGGTTTTTATAGCACGACCAAGTTCTGATGTTATTGCCTGTAGGATATCCTCTGAACTGAATCGTCTCTGGTCACTCTCAGCTTCCTGTTCTGCAAAGAGAAGGCTTTCATATACCAAATCAGCAACATCACGTTCATACTCTGTGTCTTGGCTCATGGATTTAGCATACCATAGTACCAAGACGACCATCACAAATTCCTTTCGCCATACTCATGTTCTTGTTTTGTTTCCAAAATGCACTATAATTAGTGCATCATGGAAACAAATGAACGTGCTTCATATCTCACATTCCGGTCTATCTTCTCTGAAATGGGTTGTTTCTCGATGAACCAAATACGCTTTGGTGGAGGATACAAGGTAGGCAGGAACTCCATCTCCCGTTGGGTCAAGGAGGGCAAGCTGATACAACTCAGACAGGGTATGTATGCGTTTCCTGAAGCATTGCAGGACGGGGACGCCCCGTTCTACATTGCCAACAAGCTCTATGCCCCATCCTATGTCAGCATTCATTCGGCACTTGCTTTCTATGGGATGATTCCTGAAGCAGTAGTCCAAATAACAAGTGTCAGCAGCAGGAAAACCAGCTTCTTTGAGAATGAGCTGGGACAGTTCAGCTACCATACAATCAAGAAAGAGGCCATGTTCGGCTACACCATCGAACAAAGTGCCTTCCATCCGACTTGGGGAATGCTCATCGCTGAACGGGAAAAAGCAATCCTTGACTTGTTGCACCTGTATCCACAGTACACGAGCAAACAGGACATGCTTGACCTGCGCCTGGACCTTGATGACATCGACTTTGCCAGACTCGATGCCTATACAGAGCAGTATGGAGTGAAAGCCCTCGAACGTCGTGTAACCACCTTGAAGGAGGCATATTTATTATGATTGATCTACAGGCATTGCAACACTACTTTCCCGCCACGGTACAACGACGAACCGATTTGGCTGCTTACATGGTAAAAGAATACCTACAGTGCCAAATCTTGGAATACCTAAGCCATACTCCATATATGGAGAACCTCTCTTTCATTGGTGGAACCAACCTTCGATTGATCAAGCGTATCGATCGTTTCAGTGAAGATCTTGATTTCGATTGCAAGAACCTCAGCTTTGAAGCATTTCAAGCGATGACCGACTTGGTAGTCAAGCATCTATTGGACCAAGGGTACAACGTTGAACCCAAACAACAGGAGCATGAGGGACTGCATGCCTATCGAAGAAGCTTATACTTCCCCCAGCTTCTCTTCTCCTTGAACCTAAGCGGTTATAGAAATGCAAAATTCCTTATCAAGCTTGAGATGCAAGACCAAGGATGCGCCTATCCTGTTCAACGTGCCTTTATACAGAGCTGTGGCTTCCATTTTCCCGTCCCTGTTCCTCCTGACGACATTCTATGTGCCATGAAAATCTCAGCTCTGCTTTCAAGGACAAAAGGAAGAGACCTATACGATGCTCAATTTCTTCTTGGGCAAACAAAGCCTAATTACGATTATCTGACTGCCAAACACGGGATTACTTCTGAATCCGAGCTCAAGCATGCAATCCTGGAACGCCTCAAACAAGTCGACCTGTCTCTGAAACAGCATGATTGTGAACATCTGCTCTTCGATAAACAGAAGAGCAGCACCATCCTCTACTTCCCTGACTTCATCCAGTCCTACCTCATTGATTGAGTGCTGACAGTCACTCCCTGTCCAGCAGAAAGGCTCATGCTCACTGTTCCACCGACATCGTAACCAACCGTCTTGATGTGGTACCTTCCTGCCTTGAGGTTATGTGTATGGCTAGCATAGCCAGAGCCTTGGATGAGTGTGACCACCTCCTGTCGAACTTCGTCGATCAGGACAAGCTTGTAATGCGTCGTATCCACCGAACTGGAGGTGGAGATCGTTACGGTTCCACCTTGGTCGCTATCGAGGCGGTAGAGCGTCTCAATGCCATGGAAGCCCCGGAATGACAAGTTTGCACTACGGTTTGTGAGACTAATATCGCGATTGCGATAAAAGAACGAGTCACCGGCCTGCAGCATTCTCTCCTTGTCATCGACCAGGTCCGGTGAGTATGAGCCGAGTGAAAGATTGCCCAAAAAGGTACACGAGGCAAGAACAAAGCAAAGACTGATAATGGCCACGAGACGAGTAGTTTGTTTCATAATATTCTCCTAATACAGCACAACCTTACGTTTGTTACAAAGAAAAAGCACTCAGAAACTCTTCGTAGTTGCGCTTCACTACGAGCAAGTATTGCGTATCGGACAGTGCGATGGTACGCTTTTTTCCTATGAAGCATTTCATCCTGTTGGCCTATATCCTGATCTTCTCCACCGGCTTTGCATCGCTGGCCGGCTTGGCTGTCCTTGCACTTCGACTCTCCCACCCGTTCATCAAACGGATGCTGCTGGTGCAGAGCCTGTTCATCGCCAACCTTGCCCTGGTTGCCGGCTACTATTATGCCAAGCAAGTGATGGATCTTGTGGGAACGACTTCTTCGGTTGACTTCACCTTCGCTGTCATCGCTACGCTTCTCAACCTTGCTCTCTATGGATCGTTGGTCTACTTACTGTCACTTCACTCATTTCGCACTGCACACAAAGGGCTCTCTACAACAGCGCTTGCCCTCTGTCTGACAACCATGGCCATCCAGCTGCACCTTGCTTCTGCATTGTTCGGCGCCCAAGCTTTGACATCATCAGGCCAGTGGTCGGTCATTACCTATCTAGTAGTCGGCTGTGCAATGCTCAGTCTGGGAATCCTGTTGCTCAAGAGCCGGAAGAATGACGACCATCCTTCCTTGAAAACATTGTATGGAGGAATCGGTCTGAGCTGCCTGCTCTTCGTCCCCTTGGGGGCGATGGAGTATGTGTTGGGAGCTTTCACCCAGTTTGCATACCAGCCCCTCAGCCTGGAGTACCTGATGTACCTGCTCATCAACACAACCATTTTGATCGCTGCAGCAAAGGTGCTTGCCAAGCAGCCGCAAAGCGGCTCTGCTTTCGGCGAGCTTACACCCGATACCGCCAAGCGTTTTCTGCTCACCGCCCGCGAACAGGAGATGGCATCCCTCATTGCACAGGGCCTGACGAACAAGGAAATCGCCTTTCGCCTTGGAATATCAGAGGCCACCGTGCGCACCCACATCTACAACCTGTTTCAGAAAGTCGGAGTGCAAAGCCGCATCGAACTGCTCAATGTCCTGCATCAATAAGGTTCTACGACACAGTACGTAGGCTTCTCAACCATTCTTCCGATAGGTTTCTCTTCTTGAACTCCCTACACTTGGGTTCATCAAGGAGTCAACAACCATGCATCACAAAACTATCGTAGTTAGCGTACTTTTACTCTGCTTGCTTCTTCTGGCAACCTCCTGCACTCACACTGCGAAGGTGTTCGATGAGAATGGGAATGTCCTCACCCTGAAGCTTTCCGGCAAAGAGCGGGTATCGATCAACAACACCAAGCAGACCATTTATACTGCAGGAACAACCAAGGACAACCCAATACTTCTTTGGCTCGACGGAGGCCCCGGCGGCTCGGAGCTTGCCTGGGTAAGAAAGTACCTCGGTCCCCTGCACCAACACTTCACCATCGTCTGCTGGGACCAACGGGGTGTTGCTGCAAGCTTTAGTGCAACTAAGAAAGGCAATGCCGTCGAAGACTATGTCCAGGACGTCGTCGCCCTCTCCGAGTACTTGATGGAAAAGCATGGACAAGAAAAAATCTTCTTGCTCGGCCACTCCTGGGGCGGGTTCATCGGAGCCTTGGCCGCCCAGAGAAGACCTGAGCTCTACCATGCTTTTATTGCGGCTTCTCCGCATGTGAACTCCACCGAGAACGACACGATCGGCTACCAGATGATATTGGAGGGAGCAAAACAGCGGGGCGATACCAAAACAATCAAAAAACTTGAAGCCATCGGCCTGCCACCCTACGAAAAGCTGGACAAAAAAGGGAACGTAGTCGGTGACGGGGATGCCTACTATGCAGTGCTCTCCCGTCTGTATTCCTACAGCCCAAACGCCCCTTCTGATGCCGGCTTTCGCTCGGAAATTCTATTTCTCGCCCCCGAGCACTCGCTCTTCGATCGAATCAATCTGATCAGAGGCTTGATGAAAGGAGTGAAAGAAGTCTACCCACAACTGAGGCATCGCAGCCTCGAGGACGAGGCAAATCAGTTCGAATGTCCGCTTATCGTAATCAATGCCGCATACGACTACAGCTGCGTAGCAGCCATCACCGAGCGATGGTTTTCCCACACTAGTGCTCCAAGCAAGCACCACCTCTGGCTTGAGAAATCAGGGCACAATGGTGTGTATACCGAGCCATCGGTGTTCATCGACTTCATGTTCAATGAAGTGTTGCCGCTGAAAGATTAAGGAATAGTTTACAAGATTTTGTAAACTTTTTACCGAAAGCTTACAAATATTTGTAAACATCTTGCATGAAGCAGTTCACCCCTCCTCTTTCCTTATTATTGCAGGGAGGAGGCATGTCGGGTAGGTTTGGGTGAAAAGAGAACAACGATTAGTCGTTATCCAACACCTTTCACTACCAGCTTATAAGTTAAATATAATATTATGCTTGATTTTTACTTATAACTTGCTTATATTATTGATGAAAATTGAATGGAAATTGAAAGCTATCAAACTGGCAAATCATCGATATGCTTATCGAATGAGAGTTGGAAGCTATCGAGTACTATTCAATATACTCGAAACAGTTGAAATCATAAGCGTAGAAGAGGTAAGAAAACGTGATGAACGCACATACTCAGTATAGCAGAGTAGTTGGATCGGACGGTAAAACACATTACTACCTCGTACCCGTAGAAGACTTTCAGAGATTGCTGGCCCATACAAAGCAGGATGAACAAATCACTATCCCCAATGCTGTGGTAAAACTCCATCTGTTGGATGAGCTTTCTGTCATTGCAGCATGGCGAACATATCTGGGTTTAACCCAGGAGGAAGTAGCTCATCGGCTCAATATTTCTCAAGCTGCCTACTGTCAGATGGAAAAGGCGAAACGTCCCAGGCAAGCATCAAGGAAACGGGTTGCCCAGGCGCTAGGTTTGGATGAACAACAGCTTTCTTTCTAAACCTCAAACATCCATCGACTTCATGGTCACTGAAGTGTTGCCGCTGAAAGATTAAGGAATAGTTTGCATGATTTTGTAAACTTTTTATCGAAAGCTTACAAATTTTTGCAAACCTCTTGTCTGAAGCAGTTCACCCCTCCTCCCTCCTTTCATTGCAGGGAGGAGTCAAGTATGGTAGGCTTGAGCAGAAAAGGAACAAGTGTGATGGCAAGATTGGAGAGACTATCAGTAAAAGGATTTACGTCAATACGAAGCCTTGAAGATTTTCCGCTTGCGGATAGTAATATTCTCATCGGGGCAAATGGCTCAGGCAAGAGTAATTTCCTGGAACTTTTCAAATTCATCCGGGCATTTGCCAAATTGCCATTGCCAAACCTCAACCATGCTGATGTGAAGAGTTATGTTTTGGATGCTGGAACAGCCACCGATCTTCTTTACAAAGGAAAAGACTCTGCTCAGCACATCGATATAACACTACACTTCGGAGAGTTTGGATATCGTTTCTCATTAGTCCCAACACAGGATGATTTGTTGCGTATTGAGAGTGAACGTATACAAGATAGCAGTGACGGACCTTGGAGAAGCCTACACTCAGAAGATGGATTCACGCCCGCCCTCCTGGAAGAAAAAGAGAAATCAAAAACACATTCTGAGGAGGCAATATTCGAATCCATTAAGAATTGGCAGATATATCATTTCCATGACACCGGTAGGCTCTCTCCACCAAAACGAACTCAGGATGTATTTGACACGTCATATCTTCGTTTCGATGGATCGAATATTGCCAGTTATCTCCTTTTTCTTAGAAATCATCCCAACTTTGCATCATCATACCGGGACATAGTATCAGCAGTGCGGCTGGTTGCACCCTTCTTTGAGGATTTCATACTCAAGCCTTTTTCAGACGATAAGGTTAGATTACTCTGGAAACAAAAAGGAACAGATTCCCCTATGAAGCCCCAAGCCCTATCTGCTGGAACGCTTAGGTTTGTCTGCCTGGCAACTGTACTTCTACAGCCAAAACATCCTGATACCATTCTTATCGATGAACCTGAGTTGGGATTGCACCCATATGCTATTACCATTTTGGCTGAACTCATGAAAGCAAGAAGCAAAGACACTCAGCTTATTATTGCCACACAGTCAGCGGAGTTGATCAGTCAGTTTGAGCCTGAGGATGTAATTATTTGCGATAGAAAAGAGGGGCAGTCCACATTTAGTCGTCTACAAACAGAACCATTATCAACATGGTTGTCTTCTTATTCACTCGGGGACCTCTGGAAGAAGCAAGTTCTTTCTGGAGGTCCGGTTCATGAGTGATGTTTACTGTATTGTTGAAGGCTACACAGAGCAGACATTTATGCGAGATACTCTTGCTCCTTACTTGGCAGAGAAAGCATGCTTTCTGCATGCAAGACTCATCGGCACACCTGGACACAAGGGAGGTGTCGTTACATTTGCCCGATTTGCAAACGATGCACGCATACTTCTCAAGCAAAGCTCATATACTATGCTCTCTTCTATGTTTGATTATTTTCGTCTGGATGCTTCCTGGCCGGGAATGAAAGATATCCAACTTGCTCACGCCAGCGGAAGAGAATTGTCACCAGAGGAGATTGAGACAATTCTTTCCTAAGCTACAAAAAATGCACTTCATACGCTCTATCCGAACCTTGATGTACAGAGACGTTGCATTCCATACTTCTCAATGCATGAATTCTAGGCTCTCTTGTTCTCTGATGTGAGAATTCTGGGGGATATGCTGCCTCTGGATGGAAACAAATTATGTTCAATAATGGCTGAATATGGAGGAAACCCGGAAAAGATCAACACAAACCGGGCACCTTCAATAATTCTTATCGATATGTACAATGCATACAAAAAGACCATCCATGGATGCACCATTGCAGATTCCATCGGAATACCACGAATCCGTGAGCAATGTTCATGTTTTGAAACGTGGATTGCTTCACTTCTAGAATGAGAAAAACCTTCTAGCCAATCTTCGGCGTTCTGACTATCCTCGGGTCGGTGAAGATGTCCTCTTCATCAAAGCTGGGGGTTGAGAACTCCGACACCACCGCTCCCTCATCCCCTGCCTGAAACCAGTGCTTGGTATTGGGCTTGAGGGTATACTGCTCTCCCGGAAGCAGCTCGATTTCATGAAAGACCGTGTAGAGCCCATCGACCGCTTTGGCCTTGATGGGGTTTGTTCGTTCACCCTCTACGTAGAGAAGCACCCTCCCCCATCGGCAACGGAAGGTCTCCTCCTTGCCGATGTAGGAGCCGAAAGCGGGGTGACGGTGCTCAGGGCACGTCTGGCCGGGAAACAATACCAGCTCCTTGGCACAGACGCGCTCGGTATTCAGGTAGGTGACCAACTCAAGGCCGGTATGAGAAAGGTCGTTCAAACCAAAGTCGGCAACCTCGATTGCATCTTTCTCTTCCTCGGTGAGCACAATCTGTGCCTTCCCAAAGAAAGAGATGGTCCTCTCCACTGCCTTCTCATACTCGCTCTTGCTGATCATACCCTCCCCCTTAATACTGCAAATCCGAGGCCTTGAGCATCTTGTCAAAGAGCTCGCGGGCCTTGTCCAGACTCAAATTCATCAATGGATCGGAGAGGAAGGCGGTGAACAAGAGGTTGTCATCATTATTATAAATCGCCTCAAGGGTCATCTCCTGCACGTCGCTGACCTGCTTGATCAGGTTCTGGATCGCAAGCGGTGGATCGGTGGCTACGATCGGTCTGATCGAATCCTCGCTGATAAGCCCATTGCTCTCCACAATCCTTCCCTTGGGCAGGTAGCTGATCTGTCCCTCGTTGGGCCGGTTGATGTTGGTGACCATGCTCTTATCCCCCATCAGGGAGCGCATGATATCCACGCCCTCCTCATCGGAGAGAACAGCCTTGAGGTCCTCGTCCTTGAACATCTTGCCCCGCTTCTCCGCCGCAGTCCTCATCCTCCACTCATACGGGGTTCTGATCACCCCGTAGGTGTGCAGGTTCTCATCGCTGGTAAGGAAGTAGGGTACAAACTCGGCGAGGTGGCGGTCGCCGGCAGCACCGAGGGCGCCGAAGTCACGCAGGAAAGCCAGGGCGATCTTCTGGTCGCAGTCAAACCACTTCTCATTGGCAAGACGCTCCTTGGCGATTGCAGTCTCATCGGCGAAGGTCGCAGGATCCTGTACTTCCTCGATGAGCTTTGCCATCAGGTCGTGGCCCTGCCAGAAGGCCTTGGTCACGAAGGTGAAGTGGTTCACACCCGTCAGGTCGATCTTGATCTCCCTGCGGTCGGGGGTGGCGACGCCAAACCACTGACTGACCTTCCTTGCCAGGAAGTTCTGGGTATGGAACACCTCATGGCAGCAGCCCAGGGCCTTGATGGCGGGAAATGCCTTGTACAGTGCAGCGGTGCAGAGCGTCATCGGATTGGTGTAGTTGATCACCCAGGCATCGGGGCAGAACTGCTCGATCTTCTTGGCCAGATCAAAAAATATGGGAAGCGCACGGCGTGCGCGCATGATGCCGCCCGGGCCGGTGGTGTCGCCGACCGACTGCAGGATGCCGTACTGCTCGGGAAGCACCAAATCGCCATAGCGGCACTCCGTCTTGCCCGGCTCGATGGAGATGATGACCATGTCGCAGCCGCTGAGGGCCTCTCCAAGATCGTCGATGGCGATGACGTTGAATCGTCCCTCGCTCTTATTGACGGCAAACACCTGATTGGCAACCGCAATGTTGTTGCGGGCGGCCTCTTTATCGATATCGTACAGAACCAAGGTCCCATGGGTCATGGTATTATACGCAAGGTCTTTCATGAACTGGATGGCCCACAGACGGCCACCGCCTCCGATGATGCAGATACGGGTCTCTTTCATCTCATCCCTCCTATCAGTAGGTATAGTCTCTCCCCTTGCTGTCTCTGGGAACAGGTTGTTTACCTTGACATTGAGTATCTTTTTTTGACATTTCCTAGTAGAGTATGCCTATGTATACGCTGGTTATTGTAGACGATGAAAAGGAGCTCTTGGAAGGGCTCAGCAACTACTTCCCCTGGGAATCGATAGGGTTTCAAGTGGTCGGGGCCTTCGGCGACGGCCGAAGCGCACTCTCCTACTGCAGAGAGGAGCGTGTTGATGTCGTACTTACCGACATCCGCATGCCCTTCATGAGCGGCCTTGAGTTGATCGAGCAACTGAAGGCTCTTCCAAGCAGCCCTCTTTTTTGCATCATGAGCGCCTACAACGATTTCGAGTACGCCAAGAAGGCAATAGGCTACGGAGTACAGGAGTACTTGGTCAAACCCGCAGCCTTCGAGGAGATTCGCGCAACCTTTGAAAAGATTCGTCACACCCTCGACGGCACCACCCCTACAGCACACACAGTCTCTCTTCAGGAAGCAGGCAATCCCCTGGTGTCTCAAACCTTCGCTATCGTAGAGAAACGCCTCAGTTCCTGCACCCTGCAAAACATTGCATCAGAGCTCGGTGTGACCACCAGCTACCTCTCCCGGCTCTTCAAGGAGGAGACAGGGCAGAACTTCCAAGACTACCTGCTCTCGGTGAAGATGGAGACAGCCAGACGGATGCTGGAAAGCAAAATCGGGTATAAGAACAAGGAAATAGCCCGTGCTCTGGGGTATCAGGATACACAGAACTTCTGCCGCACCTTCCGAAAATTCTTTGGCAAGAGCCCGCAGAAATTCAAGACGGAGATGGGACAATGAGTGCACGACCATATCGGATAGTCAGGATTTTCATGCGTCACAGCCTCCCGTTGGTCATCGTGGCCTTTCTGTTGGGAGGAGGGGCCATGCTGCTGTCACGCAACTTCATCCGCAGCAACTCGGTGCTCCAGGCGAACCAGAAACTCTCAGCCGTCCAAGCCTATTACGATGTAATCTTGGATGAGATGGACAGCCTGAGCCTGATGTTCAGCACCAACCCCGAGATGATGGCCCGCCTGATGCGGGTCCTTCAGGAAGGGGGGCTTGTCGATCTGGACAACTACCGAGAGCTCCGTCTGATCCGCTCGTTCCTGTCCGCCCCGGCCAACGCCCGGCCGTACATCCACAACATCTACGTATACCTGCAAAACCCGCAGGGCCTGGTCCTCAGTGCAGACCTTGCCTTCATACCTCTCTCACACCTGGAGGACAGCTCCTGGTTCACAACCTACCAGAGTCTGCCTCCATCCAGTCAAAGCTATTCCGAACGCGTACAGCTGAAGGAGGGAACTCCTACCGAGCAGACGATCATCCGCATCATGCGCCCGATAACCAATCAATTGAATGCCCGCATCGGTGTGATCGTGCTGGACATCAAGGAGAACTCATTGGCCCAAGCCTACCAGTTCCAGGAAGGGGAAGTGCTGGAGGTCCGAAGCAGAAGCGGCGAGCTGCTGTTCTCCAATACACCCCTTCAGTACGCAAAAGAGGACATGCAGTACTTTGAAGCGACTTCCAGTAAATACGGATGGGAGTATACGCTTGGAATGTACAAGCCCCTGCTCTACCGACTCTCAACTACCCTGATGTACTACACCATCGCCCTTACATTCATAGCATTGTTGCTGGGCCTGTACCTTACCCATCGAACCAATCGACAGGAGCGCAAATTCCTCTCCAATGTCATGCGCCAGCTCACCCAGGTCGCCGATGCCGACCTTACCGGCGAGGGACCCGAGCAGTACCGCAACATTTTCGACTACCTGAACCACCATGTGATCAAGACATTTTTGGAGCAGGACTATTTGAGGTGGCAGAAGGAGGCGATGGAGTATCGGGCTTTGCAGATGCAGATCAACCCTCACTTCCTGTTCAATACCCTCGATACCATCAACTGGAAGGCGGTCAAACTGTCCGAAGGGGAGAACGACGTATCGCGCATGATCCTGCTGCTCTCCAAACTGCTGAAGTACTCGCTGCAGGTGGATGACTTTGCAGGAGTCCCCCTTTCCAAGGAGCTTGAACAGACCAGCTATTACGTAGAGTTGCAGAAAATCCGATTCCCCGGCCGGTTCACCTACACCGAACAGGTCGATCCGACCCTGCTCGAGGTGAGGGTTCCCAGCCTGCTTCTCCAACCGATCCTGGAGAATTCCTTCAACCACGGATTCGTCGAGAACAGGTTGCTCAACATTACCTTGACGGCTTACACGGCTGAACAGATGCTGAAAATCGTTGTCTCTGACGACGGTAAGGGCATCAATGAATCAGAGCTTGCCGGGCTGAACACCATGGACGGCGATGTGCTGAAGAAAAAGAAATCCCTTGGGCTGATGAACATCAACAAACGTCTGATGCTCTTCTCCCAAGGGAAGTCCCCCATTGTCGTTGCCAGCAGTCCTGAAGGCGGGGTGACCGTTACAATCGTCCTTCCACTGCGAAGAGAGTGATCAGTTCTTCATGCCGGTGGTGGCAATACCCTCGACAAAATACTTTTGGGCGGCGAAGAACAATACGATCGGAGGAGCGATCGAGATCAGGCTCATCGCCAGGATCTGGTTCCAGTCGAACTCGGTGGAGATGTCCATCGTCATTCTCAGGCCCAGTGCCACCGGGTACTTTGCCACACTGCTGATATAGATCAACACATTCAGAAAGTCGTTCCACGTCCAGACGAACTGGAAGACGATGACCGAGAAAATGGCTGACTTGCAGAGTGGAAGCAACAGGTCCCTGAGAATGATGAAGCTGTTGCAGCCATCCAGCTTGCCCGACTCATCCAATTCCAGCGGCAGGCCCCGGAAGAACTGGACCATCATGAAGTTGAAGAAGGGAAAGCAGCCCAGCATCGCAGGAACAATGAACGGCAGGTAGGAGTCCAGCCACCCCAGGTTGCGGAAAAAGATGTAGCGGGGGATGAGGATGACGGTCGCCGGCAGCATCATCGTGGAGAGCATGATGGTGAACAGCGTCTTCTTGAAGGGAAACTCAAAGCGTGCAAAGCCATAACCGATCAAGGTCGCGCTGATTGCGGTGAACAAGACGGTGGGGATGACCATCAAAAAGGTGTTGTACAGGAAGGTGGAGAAGCCGTATTGGCCGGTTCCTTTCCATCCTGCGGCAAATGCACCGAACATCGGGTTCTTGGGCAACAAGCCGATGGTGCCGAAAATCTCCTCGTTGCTCTTGAAGGCCGCTCCGATCATCCACAAAAGCGGATAAGTCATGATGTAGGCGAGGGCGATCAAGAAGAAATAGGAGAGAAATCTTGATAGAGGGGTTTTTCTCTTGATCATAGCGAATCTCCATAGTGGACCCAGGACTCGGAGGAGCGGAAGGTCAGGCTGGTGAAGAAGAGGATGATGGCGAACAGGATCCACGAGAGAGCAGAGGAGTAGCCCATCTTGAAGAACTTGAAGCCTTGGTCGTAGAGCATGAGGCCATAGAGGTAGGTCGACTTGAGCGGACCTCCCTGGGTGATGACGAATGCACTGGTAAAGTCCTGGAAGGCGTTGATCATCTGCATGATGAGGTTGAACAGGATTATCGGAGAGAGCTCGGGTATGGTGATTTGCCAGAAGATGCGCATCCGCCCCGCCCCATCTATGCGTGCAGCCTCATACTGGCTGACGGGTATCTGTTTCAGTCCTGCCAGAAAGAGCAGCATGGAAGAGCCGAACTGCCAAACGGTGACCAGGCTGATGGTTCCCAGTGCATAGCGGGGATCGCCCAGCCAATCCACGGCCTTGATGCCGAAGATGCCTATAAGGTTGTTCACCACCCCTTGGTTCATAAACAGGTACTTCCACAGTACGCTGATGGCGACGCTGCCGCCGAGGATGGATGGTATGTAGTAGAGGGTACGAAACAGGTTGATACCCTTGATGTTCTGATTCAGGATGATCGCTATGACCAGGGCGAAGGAGATCTTGAGCGGGACGGCGATCAGGACATAGTATGAGGTGACTTTCAGCGACTGCAGAAACGTCGGGTCGGCGGTAAAGATTTTCTTGTAGTTTTCCAGACCCAAAAACTTAGGGTCTCCCAAGAGTTGAAAATTGGTGAAGGAGTACCAGAACGAGTTGATCAGGGGAACGAGCTGGAGAACCAGAAACCCAATGATCCAAGGCAGGATGTACAGGTATCCCGTGTAGTTGTAACGTTTGCGTATATGCATCTCAATTCCCTTTGCAAGAGGCCATCCGTCCGTGGTGGACGGATGACCGACGATAACGATTTACAGTGATGCGAGGGTGGCCTCAAGATTCTTGATCAGCTTTGCGGAAGCCTCGGCGGGTGTGAGCTTGCCGAATCCGAACTCATCAATGACGTCCTGCATGACCTGCATGACTTCGCTGTTCATCTGGTAGACGCTCTGAGGAAGGCCTGCCTGGGCGATGCCTTCATTGGTAGCATTCTCCGCCATGGTTGTGATCATGCCTTTCTGTGCAAGGACGCTTCTTCCGACCACGGTGGAAGGAATGCCGCGGGCAAGGCCGAGCAGCTCAAGCGCCTGGGCGTCGGTGAACAGGTAGTTCAGGACCTTGATGGCCTCTGCCTTGTTCTTGGAGTTGTTGTTGACAACGAAGATCTGGGACGGTCTCATCAGGACTCCGCTGTTCTTGGCTCCTGCCATCACGGGGAACTGACGGGTTTCCATCTTCCTGGCTCCGATGTCCTTGTCCATGGAGCTTACCCAAGTCCAGCTGGTGGCCATCTTGCCGTTGATCCAACTCGGGTTCTCCTGGAACTTCTGGTAGAAGAGGGATGTCTGGCTGAAGGGAGCTACAATGCCTTCGTCGAACCAACGCTTGAAATAGGTGAAAGCTTCGGTACCTTGAGCCTGGGTGAATGCAACCTTCTTGTTGCTGTCTACAACTGCGCCGGCAAGCTGTGCAATGTAGATTTCAAACCAGTAGCGAAGGATGTCCGGAGTTGCTCCGCTGAAGTAGGCAGTCTTGTCCTGTGCGTTGATCTTCCTGCCCTCGGTGATGATATTGTCCCAAGTCCATACGGTATTGGGATCGATGCCGAACGAAGAGAGCATGGCCGGGTCGACGATGAGGGTGTTGACGTTGGTTCCGGTGGGAAGACCGAGCAGCTTGCCTTCGTAGGTGCAGTAGTTCTTGAGGAAGTCTGCATCGAACTGGGAGAGGTCGACCATGGAGCTGTCGATGGTTGCAAATACGTCTCCCTTGGAGGCGAGCTCGGCAAGCCAGGGCTGGTCGATCTGGATGATGTCGGCAGCGGTGCCGCCGGCGATCTGGGTGACAATCTTCTGATAGTAGCCGTCCCATCCGCCGTACTCGCCTTCCAACCTCACGTTGGGGTTCTGTGCGGTATAGGCTTCCATGGCCTTGAGGGTCGGCGTGTGGCGGGAGTCTCCACCCCACCAGCTGAGTCTGAGGGTGACAGGTCCGGTTTGTGCTGCAGCTTCTTTCGATCCAGCTGCAAACACAGTTCCCATTGCCAGAAGGGCGATGAGAAGCAGTACTAGGGTCTTTTTCATAACAAGCCTCCATTTGTGAACTAGGTAAGCGTAGTCTGCGGTGGTTTTGTCGCTCTTACCAGCAAGAGAGTTTTGACAAAGTAGTATCATTTCTTGACATTGGTGGAAACGAAACCTCCATTGACCGATGGCTCAAACACTAGTAGCGTACAGGAAACGAGGAGGCCTTGCCATGACTTATATTGATGCCCATGCCCATATTTTTGAACAGCTGTGCGGCTTTGGAGCCGACGGGGAATTGAGGGCTCTGCCCAATGGAAAGGCTGTCTGGGCCACCGGGGAGGTAATCGACCTCATCCCCGCTTCCTATGGTGACACCACCTTCCCTGCCGAGCGACTTCTGGGAATAATGGACGCCCACCATGTCGAGAAGGCTGTACTGCTGCAGGGTGGTTTTCTAGGCTTTGCCAACCACTATCTCCAAGAAATAACAATGAAATACCCCACCCGCTTCAGAGCTGCCGCCACCTTCGACCCTTGGTGCCGTAACGCACAGAAGATCATGGACAACCTGCACAAGAGCTTTTCCATCTTCAAGTTCGAGATGTCCACCGGCTGCGGCATCATGGGAAGCCACCCCGACTTCGCCTTGGACAACAGTCTGATGATGGGTTTCTACGAGCAGATTGCAGCGAAGAAAGGAGTCCTGGTCTTCGACCTTGGAAGCCCGGGCGACGGTTCCCACCAGCCCAAGGCCATCAGCAACATTGCAAAGCACTTTCCTGCTCTTGAAGTGGTCGTCTGCCATCTGGCGAGCCCCAGAAGGCATCACAAGATAGAGCTTACTGAAGCCCTCCAAACCATGAAAGCAGAGAATATACACTTCGACCTGGCAGCCCTGCACCACAAGGTGCGCCCTGAAGACTATCCCTTCCCGACTGCACAGGCGTTCATCAACTTGGCAAAGAGCATAGCAGGCTCAGAACACCTGATGTGGGGAACCGACGCCCCTTCAACTTTGGTGCAGTACAGCTACCAACAGCTGCTCGATTACCAGTTGGCTCTCTTCAGTGAAAAAGAGCAGGGCATGGTGTTTTGGGGGAATGCCGAACGTATATATTTCTTACGATAATTGCATTGTCTCAATACACTAAACTGTACACGATCTCTTCTGACCTTACCCAGCAGCTGTATCTTGTATTTTCAATTTGTACCCGGCCTAGGTCTATGCTAAACTAACAATTACTATTGCTAAACCTTGATGCTGGATGGATTCATGAAATTAAAAGTTATCATAGCTGACGATGAACATAGAATATGCCAAATGCTTGCGAGATTCATTGATTGTGAGGCGCTGAACCTTGAAATTGTAGATATGGCTTCTGATGGGGAAGAGTTGCTGAGCAAAATCAGAACAGAAAATCCAGATATCGTAATAACCGATATTTGCATGCCAAAAGAAAGTGGGATGGAGGTAATTCGTCAAGCAGTTCAAATGGGACTAACTTGTAAATTCATCATAATCAGCGGCTTTCGCCAATTTGATTATGCGTATACTGCGCTTAAATATGATGTTTCTGATTATTTACTCAAACCAGTAGACAAAAACGAATTAAACACTGCATTAGGGAAGATTGCATGGCAGTTACGACATAAAAATGAGAGTATTCCCAGCGGTAAAGAACAGGACATACATCATTATTTCATTCTCAAAGGCGCAAAAAAACTTCTTGCAAAACCAGTTGCTCTGGGAGAACTCAATACAACATACAGAACCAATTTTCAAAAAGGCCTTTTTCAAGTAATTCTCATTCGCATCGATAGTATCGGGAAACCCCGTTCTATTCCAGAAAATCCAGCATCCATTCATCGTGAAGTCCAGAACAAAATTATTGGACATTTGTCTCCGTATTGTCATGATATTATTGCAACAAGAGAGTGGGATGATATCATTGCAATCCTCAATTATCCTGAACGGAATACTGAATCGCTACAATCAGTATTGTATGAGTTGTTTTCCGTCGTCAAACGTAACGTTGAAATGTTTGGTGGAGTTACAGCCACTCTGTGTATCGGTAGTGCTTATGCGGACATCAATAAAATTGACACATCAAAAACTGAAGCAACAGATGCTGCTTGGAAACGGATGGCATCAAAACTGGGAACCATCATCACTGCTGAGGCTCATGGATCCGAACACCAACCATCCCTCGAGCCTACACTACATGCATTGGAACAGCGAATCCAGAAAGCATTCGAGACTTTGAATATCAAAGAGTATTCGACGTGTATTGAGGAACTCTTCTCCTTCCCGTCGCAAGTAATCAGTAGCAGTGAGGTCAAGCACTTTGTCAGAAGCATCCCAGAACTTTTCTTTGAACAACATGAAAGTACACTCGCCGAGATGTATACCATAGAGCACATTGCAAAGGAAATTAGATATGAACTGCGAATGGTTACATCGTTTACCACATGCCGTAGTACACTTATTCGAGTGTTGTCTGGTTTGATGGACGAAGTCCGTGACCATATGTATCAAAGAAACACAAAGCCAATTCGATTAGCTATGGATTTCGTAAAAAGCAAGTATGCCAATCCAATCACCCTCGACGATGTAGCTTCTGAAGTAGGCTTAAGCTCGGTCTATTTCTCCTCCATCTTCAAGAAGGAAACCAGCCAGAATTTCACTGATTTCTTGATGGAGTATCGTATGACTATTGCTAAGAATTTATTGAAAAGCAGCAATCTGAGTATTAAGGAAATCGCTCATGAGGTAAGCTTTTTAGACCCTAGATATTTCAGCAAAGTGTTTAAAAAGATTGTGGGGATTAAGCCGACAGACTATAAGAAAATCTACAGTTAGGATGTTCTCTTGAAAAAATACCATATTATCAGCGAAGAGAAGTTGCATCGAATGATCGATGAGCGAGTCGCAAACCAAATTCTGGAAGCCAACAACAATCACGAACGTGAGTTGCTGATGAAACAAGCGAATATCAGATCTCTACAAGCTCAAATCAATCCCCATTTTCTGTACAACGCTCTTGAGTGCATCCGTGCACAGGCAATAATCGATGGAGCAGAAGAAATCGCTTCAATCACAAAAGCCCTTTCACTTTTCTTTCGATACAATATCAGCATGAAAGGGAACCTGATCACCTTGCAGGATGAATTTGAAAATGTTCAGAACTACATGACTATCCAACAATATCGGTACAAGGACCGCATGTCACTGGAAATTCGGTGTGATCAGCATGACGCAGAACTCATGGATATGCTCTTGCCAAAGCTTGTACTCCAACCGCTTGTGGAGAACTCAATCGTCCATGGGTTCCGTGACATGACAAGCGGAGCATACATCATTATTAGTGCTGAGAAGATTGCGAATCATACCAGTATCAAGGTAATTGACAATGGAAAAGGGATGAGCATTGAAGAATTGAACGCCTTGCGTGATAAATTGAGGAACCAGGAATCCATCCTGCATGATACTCAGGATCAAAATGAGAATGGGATTGCTTTATTGAATGTGAATAGGAGAATCCAACTATTCTACGGTCAAGATTACAGCATGAATATTACCAGTTGCAAAGGTGAAGGAACCCAGATTGAGCTCTTTCTCCCCCGCAATGAAATTTCAAATGCCTATGAGTAATGAACTTTTTCGTGCAGTTAACATTAGTGTCGAGAAGAATAACCAACGGAAATTAAGTCAAGTAAATTTCTCCCTTCATTCCGAGAAAGTACTAGGAATTTTTGGCTTATATGATTCCGGAAAGCGGACGATCCTAGATGCTATTACCGGTAAGGTCGCACTTGATAATGGGTTCTTCTTCGTACGAGGAAAAACCTATCACAAAGGCATGAATGAGTTCAACGAGTTAAAGCTTCAGCGTGTTTCCAATACATCCTCACTGATTCAAGGCCTTTCCATTTGGGAGAATCTAGTTGTCCTCAAAAACCATGGATACCGACAAGTATTTCTTCATAAGACATTTATAATCAAAGAAGTTGAAGAATGCCTGCAAGCCTTCCTGCTGCCATTCAATCCTATTCAGCTTGTAAGTACACTCACCCCATTGCAACAGTTTTTCATCGAATTGCTTCGCTCCTATTTTCTTGGAACCCATATCATTCTAATCGACGATCTTTCACTTGAGCTATCGCGAGAGGAATTGGAATTACTCTCCCAGTTTATCAATCGACTGAAGAAGAGGGGGCTTGCCATTCTTGTGACAAGCAGAAAAGTAACAATATTAAAAGCTATTTCAGATACCATCGTTTTTCTCTCAACTGGTAGCATTGTGCATGCACTTGAGAATGTTTCGCTGGTTTCTGTAGAGCGAATTGATTCCATTCTTATGAACATTTTCCCTGATAAACATAGTTTGAAGCATGTACCAATACAAAGAGATGCCATCGTCATTAGGGCAGACGGGATGCCTTTCGGCAATGACACGAGTTCGTTTGTATTGTATGAAGGAGAAGTTGTTGCATGCATAGATCCTTTCAAGATGGTTAGTGATGTGTTGGAAAAAACCATTACGGCTAGCGCTAAAAACAATCAATTCAGAGTACGGGGAAAGTTACAAAAGCATCTTGGATGGAGGGATAGAGTTGTATTCGTAAATTTCTCAGTTGAAGGAAAAACATTCCATAGCATTCCTCAGTTGCACAATCTTTGCTTTCCCCTGCTATCCCGTTTGACTCGGTGTGGATTCTACTCACACCGATATGAAGCATTCGTTGCGAAAGACTTCTCAAAATGGGCACAGCAGGATATGAGTCCACTTTTAGCATCCCGCGTAAAGGAACTTACTAAACGAGACATTATTTCCATTATCTTGTACCGCCTTCACCTTGCCAACCCGGAAGCAATCTTTTGTCAAGATCCATGGAATGACACCGATTACCTCTCAGGGAGGGCTATTTATCGTGAGCTCGAAACACAAGCACATAAGAATAAAAAAGCCGTTTGCTTTATTATTTCCAATATTGAGAACCTCGATGATTTTGCCGACAGATATTTAGTCATTTCAAGAGATGGGACCCTATACGAAACAGCATTTGATGACATTAGAAAAACTGTATTTAAGTATGACCAAGCAGTAGATACTCTCTAGGAGGCCGGATTCGTGCGTAAAAATACCTTGCTGTATATACTCTATTTGCTCATGATTCTCTTAAGTTTCGGGTGCAGCAACAAAAAAGATGTACAAAAACCACTTGCTGGCTTAAGTCTGCTTACCAGTTCAGATTCTTTTGCATCGGAGATTGCTCAAACTTTTGAGAAAACTATGAATGATTATGGCTTCCGGACGCAAATCCTATTTTGTGACAATAGCATTGAAACCCAGCAACGGCAAATTGCAAATTTCATTGCCAATAACGCAAAACTGATTTTTATCCATTGTGCGGGCGACGGGAACGACTACTGTGAAGTCTTTACTCGGGCAAGAAATAATGGCACCAAAGTGGTGGTGATTGCTCGCGACCTCCTTGATTGTACTGATGTACAATCCGTTGGTGATAGTTTATTAAAAGGTGTAGCTAAAGCTGAAATGGTGAGCCAATTCTTGGATACAGCGTTTCCCGACGCTGCAGATGGTAGTGTAAACGTATTGCTTTTGGAACGTTTGACAAAAACTGGATATATCATGACTTCAGCAGGCATGAAATTACTACAAGAGAAATTTATCAGGCATTTTGATTACAAGAGTTTAGATTTCCAGAAGTATGAGATAGAAGCTGCAATTACTTACATTGACAACACCGGAGAAGAGTATGAGGTCGATGAGCCTGCCGGCGGATTAATGCTTGATGAAACTGGTCATGCGGTTCTAAATCCGTATTATGACTCGAGAATAAGGCTCTATTCTGCTGGCAACAAAGACATCCAAACCGTGTTGGAAGGGCAGGAAGCGGTTGATGAGTTCATTGCAAGGCCGGAAGGCTCAACGCTGCATATAGTCATGGCCTTTAGCGGAGATGCCGCCATCGGGGCAAACCAGAGAATGATGCGCTATGTACGTGATGGTAAGATCCAAAGTGGGATTACCCAATTGGCTGTATTTGGATCAGATGATACAGAAGCGAACAGAGCTCTTTTACTTGAAAGCGGCCTCAATGAAAGTGTGTTTCGAGGTTTTGTTGGATATCGCAGTATTGCATGGGAGGTAGAAACTATGCTGAGAATGGCGATTGAACAAGAAGGGAGGCAGGTTTTGGAACTGGAAGTAACAAAAACAAGGTATGATGCCCAGGAACAAGTAATCAAGCAAGAAATAGGCTCGTATGATTTTCTGAAAAAGTATCAGCTATTTCAGAATTGGATCTAATATAAAGGACTTTGTATGATGGAAAGATTCAGTATCAGGCACCGGCTCTTTTTCAAATTTCTTAACCAATATGTTGTTGCTCTATTCCTTGGATCCCTCATAATTGGTTTTTCAATCATATCACATTCATTTCTTAACGCTGAAAACCTGCTCTTTTTAATTACTCATAACTCCCCATTGATTATTATGGCAGTGGGACTTTCATTCATCATGGTAGGAGGAGGCATCGACCTGTCATTGGGATACCAAATTTCATTGTGCTCTGTAGTCATGGGATATCTTCTTGCGAATGATGCTCACCCACTGGTAGCTATGGCGATGGCTGTTCTCACTGGTGTTGCATGCGGAGCATTGAATGCTGCAGTCATTATCTCCCTAAATATTCCTCCATTTGCTGCCACACTGGCAACACAGTTTATCTTTCGTGCAGTAGCTAATACCATCTCGTCCGGCCGAGCTTATACACGTTTGCCACAGATCGGAAACTGGAATGTACTGAAACCGTTGCTTGGAATAACAACTCATACATGGATTGCTTTACTCTGTTTGCTTCTCTATGGCCTGATATTTTCACTGACCCCTTTTGGAACATATGTGAAGGCCTTGGGCGAGAATGAATCTGCTGTAAAACGTATCGGAATCAGGGTAAATAGAGTCAAATTTGTTTCCTATATTATCGGGAGTTTCTTTTTTGCCATCCAAGCAATCATACTCACATTCCTGAACGGGGTGGCCAGCCCCTCGACAGGAATCGGCATGGAAATCATTGCCATCACTGTAGTATTTCTCGGATGTAATTCATTGCTAAGAAATGAAAGTACAAACATTATAAGTCCTATGTTTCACTTGGGATTAGGAGTGATGATCTTAGCCGTTCTAGAAAATGGTATGCTCTTGGCCGGCTGGAGTGTCAATGCACAATTACTGGTACGAGGCTTTGTCTTAATTTTTGCAATTACACTCTACTATCGACGCAAAATCAATCTACCTCATGCTGAAGACTCCTAAAAGCAAGAACACCTACTCCCTCTCTACCTAGAACTCTAAAAGACACATTAAGAGATTGCACGTATTATTGAAACCGTTGGCTTTACGGCTCCTTTTTACTGCAGCTTAATATAGGTAAAGATTCGCTTTTTGCTTCTCTGAAGCTTAAGTGAAACAAGGAGGATTGATTGTGTTAACTGATTTACACCCAATGGTTCAATTCAAGCCTAATACTTGGGAAATTGATGAATTCGATTGTGCAAGTATTTTTCTGCTTGAGGGGAAAGAGAAGGCAATGCTCATAGACTGCGGAATGGGTATAGGAGATCTGCGTAGCGTCGTTCGAAAGATTACGCGAAAACCATTGGTAGTTGTCATTACCCATGGACATATCGACCATACAGGAAACGCCAGGCAATTTGAAGAAATTTGGATCCACCCCAAGGATGCAGGACATCCTATTCCTCAAGATATTGAGCGCCGACGTGATGATACAAGGCTCATCGCAGCCCGTCAGAAGAATATGTATCCCTATGATTTGTATGTTGATATCCGGGAACCTGGGCCGGACGAACCAATGCCCATCATTCATCATCTTTACGATGGCCAAAAATTCGATCTTGGCGGACGTGTTATTACTGCCTACGAATGTCCTGGACATTCGGTCGGACAAATGATGTTCCTTGACGAGCAATCTCGTTCACTCTTCTGCGGTGATGCCCTTAACTACAATCTTGGTATGCGGGCAACCAGTATTGAGGTAGCAGTACAATCATTGGAACGAATTAGGGATTTAGGATCATACTATGATGGGATCTATAATGGGCACCATGATTTTAGAGCATTGGGGAAGCCTCTAGGTGATGATTGTCTTCCTACTGCAATCGAGATTTGTCATGACTTGTTAGAAGGCACGGCAACACCAATAATGGTCCCAAGTTTCTGGGGTCCTGAACGGCCTGGTAGATTGATGGTTCAGAAAGGCAAGAACTATATCGCATTCGATCCAGACAATATTCATGAGAAAAAGTGATTTGTAGCATACTATTATGAGCTGTCGCCTAAGCCTTTCACTTTTGCGGCAGCTCTTTTTTTATGTTATTGATGATAGTATTGCAAAGAGCATGTCATGCATGCTTTTTTCTTTTATTCACAAGCACATAATATAGAATAGTTGCAATGATCACAGGAATCGTCATCCCTAGGAACATGTTTTTATATCCTGCATAGGCAACGAAAAATCCAGCAATATTACTACCGATGAATACACCAACATCCACACCGATATAACTGGTATTGCTTGCACTTCCCCTTTTCTCTGATGGAGCGGATTTAACACATTCCGCCATTAAAATCGGTTGTTCACCAGCAAGAGCCAAACCCATGAGAATGGATGCTATGATAAAGTATAAAACCGATTGAGCACTTGAAATTACCAACATGGCGACAATGATGCAAAGCTCGCAAGGAATTAAAACCTTCAACGTTCCAAAGCGATCAGACAACCAAGATACCAATGGCCTGAAAGCAAAAACTGTGATTGCCTGGATAGTGAAATAGATACCGATATTCTCAATTCCCATATCAAGAGCATAAATTACCAAGAATGCATTGATGGACCCTTTTGTTACAGAATTACAGAGAATGACAGAAGCGGGAAGAATCGCAGGAAAATATACAATATCCTTGAGTTTGATTGAGTACTTCCTTTTTTGAGGCGGTGTATATTCAATCTTCAAGAAGAACGTGAGAAGTAGACAGATTGTCATCAAGGCTACATTTACATAATACAGATTGTTGTATCCAAACCGGTTTGCAAAGGGAAAAGCAAACATCGGAGCAACAGTACGTGCCAAAGTCTGCCCTATCCCATAGATTCCAATACCGGTAGCCATATTGGTTGCAGAGAAACAAGAAGAAGCGAGTGTCATCATCAACGTAGAACCAACGCCCCAAGCGAATCCGTTCAAGCCCCTGAATACAAGCAGCATCCAGTATTTGTCGGAAACGGTTAGCCCAAATAGGGAGACCAAGATTACGGATAGGCAAACCCGCAGCATAACCAGTTTATTCTCGTTATCCACTATCTGACCAGAGAAGGGTCGCATCAACAGTGCACACATCGCGAAAATTCCCGCCAAGAGGCCAACAGCTTGAGCACTTGCTCCCAATTCATTTGCATATTTCGGCAATGTTATTGATAGCATTGTGCTAGAGTTGTAATTAAAGAATGCAATGACCATGATCACTACAAACATTCTATTGAAAATTGTTCGATCTTTAGTTACCATTTTTCCGACCGATTGCTCTCTTACTTTCACGTTTCCCACCTATATACACTGGATACAATGAGATGCCCATGTATGAATAAATCGAGAATATCTTAAATTTTTAACACGCGCCGATTATAATCCATTCAGCTCCCGTGCTCTGCAACAAGCACAGAAGTGTTTTGGGAGCAATTCTTCCAGTTTCTGTGGTTGATGACATGCATCAACAGCGAACTTGCAGCGTTTGGCAAATCTACAACCAGGCTTGGGATTGATTGGAGATGTCAACTCCCCTTCAATAATTTCAAGTTCTTTCTGGTTATCAATATCAGTTGAAGGAATTGCTGAGAGTAAAGCTTTTGTATATGGATGCAACGGTGTATCAAACAATTCATTCACAGGGCTTGTCTCAACCATTTGTCCTAAATACATAACGCAAATATTATCCGAAACGTGCCGAACGACGGACATGTTGTGAGTGACAAACATATACGTCAAATCGAACTCATCCTGTAAATCTTGTAAGAGGTTCAATATCTGGGCTTGGATAGAAACATCAAGAGAAGAAACAGGTTCGTCACAGACGATGAAATCCGGCTTCAGTGAAAGTGCTCTTCCGATACCTACTCGCTGACGCCTTCCACCATCCAATTCATGTGGATATGCCATCCGCAGTCTATTTTCTATGCCGACCAATTCCATAATCCTGTCGGTTTCTTTCTGCATTTCTGCCTTGGTCATACGTTCATAAAGTTTGAGAGGTTCCATTATCGTTGCCTCAACTGTCATCCTTGGGTTTAGGGACGAATAAGGATCTTGGAATATAATTTGCATCTGGTGACGTAATTGCCTCAATTCATTACCCCTGACATTGGTAATATTCCTACCTTTATAGAACACATCGCCGCTTGTACTGTCTAAAAGATGAATAATTGTTCTTCCTAAGGTAGATTTTCCACATCCTGATTCACCTACAACGCCGGTAGTTTTCCCTGCGTCAATCGAGAATGTCACCCCATCAACAGCATGCAACAATCCACGACGGGAATTAAAATATTTACAAAGATTTTTTACCTCAACAACTGGTGCCATTTGTGTGCTCCTTTTTACTCATTTTTCCGATATTGATACATCGGCAAAGATGGTTCCCCTGGATGGGTAGCAGTGAGATTGACTGCTCGCTGCACTCTGGAGTGGCATAAGAGCAGCGAGGATGGAATTTACATCCATAAGGAAGGTTTGAGGGATCGGGTGGTAGCCCTTTGATATTTGCTAGCCTGGATACATCCTCATTCAGTTTTGGGATGGCACCGAATAGCCCAAGCGTATAGGGATGTGAAGGCTTTCTGAAAATCTCTTCCTTCGACCCATACTCAATAATCTCCCCGGCATATATCACGGCAACGTAATCGCAAACTTGTGCAACAACACCCAGATCATGAGTGATAAGAATCATGGATGTCTCTTTTTCATTTTTCAGTTTGTTGATCATTCGTAAAACTTGGGCTTGGATGGTTACATCCAAAGCAGTAGTTGGTTCATCTGCCAAGAGGACATCTGGGTTACAGGCAAGGGCCATTGCAATCACGACACGTTGCTTCATTCCGCCTGAAAACTGATGGGGATACTCAATATGTCGTTCTGCTGGGATTCCTACAGTTTCCAACATTTTAATCGCGACTTGGAGCGCCTCCTCATAGGATACTTTACTGTGAAGGGAGACTACTTCTGCAATTTGATCACCAACTTTCATAACAGGATTCAATGCTGTCATTGGATCTTGGAAAACCATACTGATACGTTCTCCTCGTATCTGCCTCATTTCCTCCTCATCCAATTCAAACAAGTTTGTTCCTTCCAACATGACCTTTCCTGATATGATTTTTGCAGAAATATCAGGGAGTATTCGCATAAGTGCTTTTGCAATAGTGGTTTTTCCCGCACCAGTCTCTCCAACCAATCCAAGCGTCTTTCCTCGATACAAATCGAATGAAACGTTGTTTACTGCGTGGATGACAGCTCCATCGGAGGTATAGTCCACTATTAAATCACGAACAGACAGATAAGCCTTATCATGTGTTTGCATCGTACTAATTCCTTCTAATTCTTAAGTTTCGGGTCACAAGCATCTCGAAGGCCATCTCCGAACATATTTAGGCCAAGAACTGTAATTGCAATGAACAGCCCTGGGAAAATCACCAGATGTGGGTAGTCGCGTATATAAGCCCTTCCTGCTGAAAGCATGGCTCCCCATTCAGGAGTCGGAGGTTGGACTCCAAGGCCAACGAAACTCAAGGAAGCTGCAATCAGCATAGTATTTGCAATCCACATGGTTGCTGAAACAATCAAAGGGGCCATGGCATTGGGCAATACATGCACAAAGATTATCCGATATCGTTTTGCTCCGATTGCCTCGGCAGCCTCAAGATACTCCATTTTTCGGATATTCATGATTGCGGCTCGCAGAATTCTCGCAAATGAGGGAATTTGAGCTAAACCGATAGCAAGCACCGTCTTGTCAAATCCCGATCCAAACGCTGAAGAGATGGCTATTGTTAACAGGATACCTGGTACAGATTGAATTATATCCAATAGTCGCATAATAATATTATCGATTTTTCCTCCGAAATACCCGGCTATAGATCCTACAACCATACTGATGGACAACGCTACAACTACTGATGATATTCCAATACTCAGTGAGTATCTTCCCCCATACAGAATTCGACTTAAGACATCTCGTCCCAGGTCGTCGGTACCGAAGGGATGTTCCCATGAGGGTCCTTCCAACATAGCACTCGGATTCATCTCGAAGTACGAGTACTTCATAATGAATGGAGATACCAAGGATAGGAAAATTAAGATGACAAATAAAGCAAGTCCAAACATGGCGGCCTTATTCTTCATCAAGCGCTTGATGATTGCTTTTGAATTGCTATTTCTAGACATGCTTCTTTCTCCTTGCAACACCCTCGTACTGAGCTTTGATTCTGGGGTCGATAAAAGCGTACAAAATATCAACGAGAAGGATTATGAAGCAGAAACTGACTGCCAGAAGAATAACGGACCCTTGGACTACCAAGTAATCGCGTTGATTGATAGCAGTTACCATATAGGACCCTATTCCAGGCATAGAAAATACATTTTCGATAATTACGGTTCCACCGAGAGATCTACCAAAATTGCTTCCGGCAACTGTTACAATTGGTATTAATGCATTAGGCAGCGCGTGCTTATAAATTACCTTGTTTTTGGTCTGTCCTTTAGCATGAGCTGTAACGATATAATCCGAGCGAATGACTTCAAGCATACTAGATCTGCTTTGTCTTGCAAGCATGGCCAATTGTCCTAGCGAGTTTGCAATTGCGGGAAGAATGAAATATTGAATTCCCCCAATTCCATAAGCCGGCAGCCAACCTAGTTTCAATGAGAATAGCAATACCAGCATCAAACCCAGCCAAAATGCAGGTATGGATACACCAGCAAGTGCAATCAGCATGCTGATTCTGTCACCCCATTTGTTTTGATGTACCGCCGCATTCACACCAAGGGGAACACCACCAGCCACGGAAATAAGCATGCAAAGCACTGCAAGAGTAAAAGTATAAGGCATACGTCGAACCAATTCGGTGGTGATACTATTATGAGTTATATATGATTCACCAAAATCAAACCGCAAGAATACATTTGCAAGATATTCAACTAATCTAGTAAGAAATGGCTCATTGAATCCCAATTTCTCTCGTAATAGGTTTAATTCCAATTCGGTTGCATCAGAACCCAGGATGATAGCTGCAGGGTCTCCTGGGACGAAATACATAAGCGAGAAAATAAATATCGCGACACCCAGAATTACTGGAATCATCCAGAGTATTCGCTTGATAATATACCTAATCATCCTTTTTCTCCTGATTACACGTGCCTTCAAGAAATGAGGATGTGGAGACAAGTATTGTACAGCTTTACCACATCCTCTTATTCGGGATGGGAGACAACCCAGAGTTATCATCCCATCCATACAAAGCTATTACGTAATGAGTCAATCAATATTTGGCATTGAATTCTGTATTTGCAGGTGCTGGATAGCATTTTGCATCATAGGTGAGCGTCTCTATCCCATCACGACCAACCATGAATGTTATATGAGAGAACAGGCCCATAGCATATGCTTGCTCTTTCATGTAATAATGAAGGTTGTCGACGTCAGTGGTTGAATGTCCATCGAGGGCGTTAGCACGGTCTACATACTTCTGCAACGTTTCATCTTTAACACCATTGGTCGTACCATTCGAATATTGGCGGGAATCAAACTTTGCGCGGTACATGGAGACCAGATAATCTGAAGCTCCTGTATTATCCAGCATGATATCCCATTCATATTTGTCTTTGGTATCAATCTTATAGTTGTTGAATAATGCTTGGTCGTACTGAAGAATGGTTGCTTTGATGCCGGTTGCCATCAAATATCCTTGGATCATTTGAGCAACTTTATTCCTTATGGGAGTATTGTCAGTCATTATACGCAGAGTCAGCTCGTTCGGCTTATACCCAGCTTCAGCAAGCAGTGCTTTAGCCTTTACAGGATCATAGTCATTGTAGTCTTCATTCTCCCATTTTGGGTTGAAATCCGGGAATTGATTACTACCAAAATCCTTCAAAGGCGCACCATATCCACTAACAGCTCCCTTTACCAGCCCCTGCTTATCGATCGAGCGAAGAACAGCCATTCTGAGAGGAAGGTTATTGTAGAATACAGAGTCGGTATCAAGGTTTAAATACATCTGATTGGTGATGTTTGATGCATTTTGGAATACCGTATAAGCCTTATTATCCATGAATCGTTGGGCATCGATATTTGACATATTGACGGCCAAATCAATTGTTTTAGTCTCAAGAGCTATGGCCATCTGGGCGGATTCTTTGATGATCTTGTACTCAATCACATCAGGATTTGCTGCCTGCAACGTAGCCAGTTTTGAAGCATCTTTTTGCCAATGATTATTTGTTTTTCTAAATCTTACTACAGAACCAGGAACATACTTCTCCAATTCATAACCGGTAGTCCCGATTGGTGTGGTAGCCATTCCATCCTTGCTGGCTTCAAAAGCCTTCTTGGAAACAATTCTACAAGAGGCAATAACCTTATTCAGGCCGCCTACGAAGTTTGAATTAAGCTTCAGACGGATGGTGTAATCACTGACTTTTTCAAAGGAATCGATGTAACGCATATTCCCGCTTCCACCCATTTCCTTCATTTTTGCGATGCTGAAAATTACATCGTCGGCATTAATATGATTACCGGCAGTATCATGTACGTAGTCATAGATGGTTACTTCGTATACCAGAGGAGCGACCTCTTTATACTCTTTCATAATGTAACCTTCCAAAACACCTCCTACCTCAGAGAGCTCTCCCAAGTATTCGTATAATGTGTAGGAAATAGTTGCAAAACCAGAACCACTCTTCACAAAGGGAGCCAATGTTCCCGGATCTGCATCAATTCCAACTCTTAGCACAATCTCCTTGGGACCGGCATCCTGTGCGGTAGAGGGCGCTTCTGCATTTCCTCCTGCCCACACATTGGTCACGAGCAACAATGTTACCAAGATTGCTAAAATTCTCCTCATTTTCATAGACACTCCTTTTGAAAATTTCTTTTGTGTATTCAGCACTTCATCTAAACACTATGTGGTGCAGATATCGCCGTAAAGCACATGAAATCAAGAAAAGGTGGAATATCTAAATACGCCTCTACGGGTTATAGGAACTTCTCAAAGGATAGTTTTTCGAAGCCACCGGCTGCGGCATTATGGGAAGCCACCCCGACTTTGCCTTGGACAACAGTCTGATGATGGGTTTCTACGAGCAGATTGCAGCAAAGAAGGGAGTCCTGGTCTTCGACCTGGGAAGCCCGGGCGACGGTTCCCACCAGCCCAAGGCCATCAGCAACATTGCAAAGCAATTTCCTGCTCTTGAAGTGGTCGTCTGCCATCTGGCGAGCCCCAGAAGGCATCACAAGATAGAGCTTACTGAAGCCCTCCAAACCATGAAAGCAGAGAACATACACTTCGACCTGGCAGCCCTGCACCACAAGGTGCGCCCTGAAGACTATCCCTTCCCAACCGCACAGGCGTTCATCAACTTGGCAAAGAACATAGCAGGCTCAGAACACCTGATGTGGGGAACCGATGCCCCTTCAACTTTGGTGCAGTACAGCTACCAACAGCTGCTCGATTACCAGTTGGCTCTCTTCAGTGAAAAAGAGCAGAAAATGGTGTTTCATGACAATGCACAGCGGCTGTATTTTTCATGATGGCAAGCCGCTGAATTGCCTTTCGGAATATGATGCAACAATTCAATTATACTGAGTTTTGTAGTACACTTTCTGCATGAAGTACTTGGACGACTGGAAAAACCATTCCCACTTAAGAATATCTCCTGCGATACTATGGGAGTATAATCTTGCAAGATTCGATTGGGAGAAAATGTGTAAGACGGTAGTACTAAGGGTTATCCAACATGGCACCAAGGATGATTGGTATGCAATGTTGAACCTGTACGGGGGAAAGAAACAGGTGGCGGATATCATGAGGCACATCAAACATATTCCTGCAAGGGATGCCTCTTATGCGGCAATTGTACTTGAGATAGATAAGAAGGAGCTTTCATGCTGCACACCGAGAGTGTAGATTCCAGTACCTTTGAACTTTTACAAATACCAATACCTTGATTAAACAGGTCTCATCGAGACCATCCTCTTCTCGCTCTACCACTTCCGGGAACCCTTTGGGAACATCTTCAGGATTGCTGTCTTGCATCCTGCTGCATATGCAGCGTGGAAGCTGAAGAACATCTATGTTTCAATGGTCTGCCACTGTTTATGCAACATATTCTCAGTCATCATGTTCATCATGGCTTGAACAGACAATACCTTTATCCGAAAGGGTCTGCTCTACCAAGGGAACAAGGCTTGGGCTGAGTTGGTGCAGGTTTGCAAGCTGCCAAGCCAGCTCCTGCCTTTCATCCAAACCAAGCACCTTGACCAACTTCTTTCCGTAATACACAGGCCCCATGCTGTGGTCGGCCATGTGGGCGGTGGCAACCGCCTGCCCTACACTGCGACAGAAGAGTTTGTAGGCTGGGTCTGTAATACCTTGAGCATGCTTGTGTACCACCCGGCTTGCCTTCATTGCTGCTCCGGTTCCGACTTTGCCCTCACTCCACTGCCTTCCAACCTGCATCGCTTCAATGAGAACAGGGTCGATGGGGACGGCAAGATACAAAGCAAGATGTTCAGCCATGGCGAGGGCCCACTTCATCAACAAGCGATGATCGACATCAGAGAGCAAGCCACCCCGGTGTCGGGCAACAAAATTGGGATCACGCATGCTTGCTCCTCACTTCCTGATAGATGTGTGCAAGCAAATCGATAAGCTTCTGGTCAAGATCTTCAGCCGTCCAAAGCTCTTTATGGTGCATATAGGCACTCTTTCGCACCTGATAGACTTCTTTCCACACTACTGTTTCATCCCTATAGGATAGAGGCAGGCTGAGCACCAAGGGAGCAGTATTTCCCTTTTGGTAGCGACCGGGTATCCACACATAGGCAAAGGGCTTGCCAGCAAGGAAGGCAATCTGGCTCTTGGTGATCTTCACACTATAAGGCCCAAGGGCGATAATTGCATTCTCCACTGAAGTGTAGAGATCGTGAGAGCGAGGGAAATTGGTGAAGAATTGCTCAGCTGTCATAGCATGATAGTACTACACCCCCAATCAAATAAAAACATGTGCTTTCCTTTCTTCAATGCTACAATACCAGTAAGAGAGGGCCTGTCTGTGCAGCAAAAACAAATTGTCATTACAGAAAAGCTTCCCATAGGCATCAGCTTGTGCGCCATGGGTGGACCGGTTCGGTACAACGGAAAGGGCATCGATGTTCTTACTGCCTTGGGCAGGGAGAAAAACGACTTCACCTTCTTCCCTGTCTGTCCTGAATGCCAGGCAGGACTTGGAGTCACCCGCGACCCGGTGCACCTTAGCGGTGGCAATGGGGAGCAGGTCTGGACCGGAGAGGCCGAAGTGAAGAACCGTTCGGGAAAGCTGGTGACCAGGGAGATGAAACAAGGTTGTCTGGAGTGTTTGGAAGTACTCAAGCGTTCTGGTGTCAACGCCTTCATCTACATGGATGGGAGCCCCTCCTGCGGGGTGTATCGAACTACCCTCAAGAGTACCAAGCGGGGCAATCCACCCGGTGTATTCGGCTCCCTATTGCTGGACGAGGGGTTCTTCCTCATTCCCTCGAGCGACCTGCAAAGCCCGCTGAAATGGTGGGACTGGAGAAGAAGACTGCTTGCCTTCCACTGGTTTGCCAACCACCCCCTGCACTCGATGCAGGAGCTCTATGAGACATGGTATGTACTGAAGTTCCTCTGCCAAGAACTGGACAATACCTGGGCAAGGGAGATGGGACGAACCCTCGCAGGTCTTTCCAAAGGTGACTTCGCACAATTCGAGCCGACCTTCCGCGCCCAAGTGCTCGACCTGCTTCGCCGCCCTTCCACTACGGTGAAAATCACCAACAGCCTTTGGAAGCACTACTCCCACTACCGCAAAAAGAAGGGCAAGAAAGTCGAGGAGATCAACAGCCCGGACTTCAAGCGCAACGTAACGACCATCGCCAAGGAGCTGAGCAGGATGGAGCGCACCGCCTTGGAGGACGACTTCCTCTTCGGTGCAAGTCCCGTCATCTATCGGGACCAACACCGCATGAAGGCTCTTGAACAGCAGAAAGAGATGGAGCAAGAGGTGTAGTCTGTTTCGTATAGACTGATGCACAGACCAGTGATGTGAGAGGGGCAACCAACACCAAGCCGATGCACCCGATGAGGGTGTGCAGAATTTCTGCGGCAACACTTTGGGAGTTGAGAATGCTCATCAACGGGGTTCCCTGGGCCATGTATACCATCATGATGGTCAGGTAGCTGCCGATATAGGCAAGCAGCAAGGTGGTGGTTTGACTGCCTACCACCGATTGCCCGATGTGCATGCCGCTGGCAAACAACTCTTTGCGAGTTACTCCACGATTGTGCAGGTGCACCTCATCGAGGGCTGCACTGATGTCGACGGCCAAATCAAGGATGGCCCCGCTGCAGGAGAGATAGATGGCGGCCTGTAACAGCTTGGTCAGATTCACCTGCTCGAACCCGGCATACAACAATGATTCAGACCAGCTCATTACCGCACCATGGATGGAAAAGTATGAAGTTCCCACCGTGGCCAGCAGACATGTCACCAAGGAACAAAGCAACGAACTTGCGATGGCGCAATAGGCTTTTTTCGTCAATCCTGCTACCAACAAGAGGCAAGAGACGGTTAATGCCGCCCCTACCAACAGAGCGATGAGGATGGGCTCGTACCCTTTGAGGCAGAGGGGAATGAGGACCTTCCAGATCAACAGAAATGCCAACGTGAAGGAAAGCAGGGTACGAAGACCTTTCCTTCCTGAAACCAACAGCAGCAGGGTTGCAAACAACAGAAGCAACTGCAACTCCTTGGGAAATCGGTAAAGACTGACCATATTGGCAAAGATGATCTGCCCATCCTCACTTTGTTCCAACAACACCCATGCCAAGTCACCTTCCTGGTAGACGGTATCGAACTCAAGTTTACCGCCAAGCAGGTTCACAGCCTTCGTCTCCATCCCCTTGAAGGGGGAGCCGAGCAAGCGGACGGTGATCACCTGCTCGCCCATCCTTACCACGCCTTTATTCAAAAGGGTGGTATTGTCCACGGCAATGACACGGGCCTTGGTCCCAACGGCGTTACTGTAGATTTTCCGTTCGAAGCCGGTGGGAATACGAATCAGGACCAGGACAAGCGCGAGTAAACCTAAGACCAGAATCCGTTCACGAACAACCATCTGTACTTTCATCACGTGTTCCTTTACAAGAATTCTCCCCCCGCAGGGAGGGAGAAGAAGAGAAGAAATTTAGTTTGGTTATACAATACCGGTCAGCTGCTTCAGTTTTGCATACACGTCGGTGTTGTCGTAGGAGCCGGCGAAGAGCTCGCTGCCGCTGCCGTATGCATACACACCCACCGGGGTTCCCGTGTGCGAGTAACTGGTCCAGCCGATGCCCGCCTTGTTGTTCAGGATGTGCGTCAGTGTAACGGAGAACGGATTGTAGCCGCCGTAGAGCAGATAGGCCTGGTCGCCGCCATCGCGCTGTTTTGAGGGAAGCATTGCCTGCTTGAAAGCGGCTTCCAGCTTTGAATACTCCAAGGCAGAGAGTACCAGAGCCTTGTTTGCAGCGGTTTCTCCAGGTGCAACCAGGCCAAAATCGGCCGCAACCATGGAAAGCGCCTGCTCGAAGCGCAGGTTTGGATTCTCCTTCTGCAGCTTGGTGAACTTCTCATCGAAAGCGATGTAGGAGAGCTTTTGGTTGTAAAGGATGTCGAAGGCCGTGTTATAGCCGGTACCGGCATAGCCGATGGTCATTCCGCCTGTTTCATGGTCGCCGGTGACCACGATCAAGGTCTCCTCGGGATGGATCTTGGCAAAATCGAGGGCGACAGCTATGGCCTGGTCGAAGGCGAGCAGGTCATAGATTTCCGCTGCAGCATCATTGGCGTGGCATGCCCAGTCGATCTTGCCTGACTCCACCATCATGAAGAATCCCTCTGGGTTGTCCAATACATCGATGCCCTTCTCTACAAATTGGGCAAGACTTACGTCCATCTCGTTCATATCCATGGCATACGGCATGGATCCGCTGTCCTGGAGTCTCGGATTCTGCGCATACACCTTGCCGCTTGCAGAGGTGAGGTTGAGAATCTGTTGCTTGTTGTCAGTAACCAGATAACCGGCTCTCTCAAGCAGGGTGTAGATGCTCGTTCTCCCACCGTCTTCGGCCTTGCTGATCGCCCCGCCTCCGAAGTAGTCGAAGCCGCTTTCCACCATCTGGACACCGATGTCATAGTAGTTGTTTCGGGAAGGTACATGGGCGTAGTAGGCGGCCGGGGTGGCATGGTTGAGGGTGACTGTCGAAACCAAGCCGACTTTCCAACCCTTCTGCTCCTTAAGCTGTTCTGCAATGGTCTGTCCCACGACCTGCTTGTCGATACCAAGCCCGATGGTCCCGCTGTGGGTCTTATACCCGCTGGAGAGCGACGTGGCCGTCGATGCCGAGTCGGGGCAGAACGAAGTTGCATCGTAGGTTGTCTGCAAGCCGAGGGCGGGAAACTCGGTAAAGGTAAGCGGCTTGAGAGAGAGGTTTCCTTTCTCACTGCTGCCTTTCAGAATCTGGGCCGCGTTGATCTGCACATGGCTCATGCCGTCTCCGATGAACATAAAGACATACTTGGGTTTTGCCTGTGTCTGTACAGAGTCCACCCGATTCTGATTCTCTCCTACAGCCTGTGCCGTAAGAGCTGTGAGTACCGCTGCAACAAGCAACAGCACCATCATCATGTGTTTTCTCATGAATTCCTCCACCATAAAAGTCTGGATGGCCATACGATGAGCTTCAATTGCTAGGCTTTCGCGAGCGATTGGTGAGAAATTTTGCAAAAATGTGTGAATGTTGCCTCTTCCAACCAGGTCGTATGGCTGCTAGGATGGGCGTATGCATGAGTTTCCCAAGCTGAACAAGCGAACACGAAAACGGGAGTTTTCCCTCTACACCGAACAAGAACGCTCGGCTGTGGTGTACTATTGGCTCTTCAGCAGAAAGGGGTTTCGTGAACTCGATACGCTGTGCCTCGGGCTGGATGGCAGGGAAAGTCATGGCTGGCAGTCGATGGGAGTCGCCCACTACCTGGGCCTCGATGAGACCCATCACGGGTTCTTCATCCAAGCCACACCTTCATATGCCTTGACCACCCTGCTCCTCCATAGGAAAGAAGATCCCGCCTTTAGCTTGATTTACTGCTACCTGCGCGACTGGTTTGTCCAGCATCCACAATCAGACGACCTTACGGAGGAATTGGCCAAGGAGAAGGACCCGGACTACCATACCGACCGTGTGGAAGCATCGTACTGGATCAAGGAAACGCTTCTGTCCAAGGCGCCCCAACAGGAAATCGACAAGAAATTGTTGAATCTGCTCTCCATCGATGCTTCTGACCAGACGGTTAAATTGGGGTCCAAGCGGTACTATTACAGCAAGGGGGCACTCAAGCAAGCAGTCAAGTACCTTTACGACTTCCAGTGCCAGATCTGCGGTACCAGGATTTATCGGCCTGGATGGGTGAAGACCTTGAGTCGTGAGGAGCAATGGGAGTTCCTCAATGCCGATGCCCACCATATTCAGCCTCTCTCCCAAGAGGGTCCTGACTCACTGACAAATTTGCTCTGTCTCTGTCCTTCCTGCCATCGACGTTTCCATACCAAACAGTTCACGTTGCTCGAGCACAACTGCAAAGTCGGCTGCGAGGACCAGGTCCTGCACCGAAGCTGGGAGGTACTGAAAAAGCATCCGATATTGTTGAGTCATTCATAGATGCAATAAAGCAAGTTCAGTCTTTTACGACTATTTCAATTGATTTCCACTAATCAGTGCAGACATCAACTTTAGAAAGGCTACCTTCAAAATATACCGGAATCTTCGGTAGGTTGGTTGAAAAATATACAGACAGTGCACAGGCCTCACGATAGTGGCTATGCTTAATTGCCAGATTGTTGCTTGCTTCCCACCATCTCTCATCAATTGGGGTTTGCAGGAGTTTTTGTATTACTTTATCTTTTGGCACCCAAACCGGAGCCAGTTTGAGAGCAATTTCTTCCTTAACCAATTGCAAGGGAAGATCTTGTGCCTTGACATCAACAACAAAGTACTCATTTCGAAACCACCCATTCCCATACTTCTCTTCTATCGAACAAAGCCAACGGTTTACTTCTACCACCATTCCCAATTCTTCTAGGCACTCGCGAACGACACAGGCTTGTAATGATTCACCCAAATCGATTCTTCCTCCTGGCAACAAGTACTGGCTTCTTTTTGTTAGGCAAGAAAACAGAATGCAATTATCCTGCTCAATGATTGCTCGACAACCAGCGCTGATTGCAGGAATGATTGTTTGATCTTGCTGAGAGACTTCGCTTCCTAGAAGTTGAATTTTCATACTCCCCTCTCTAACTTGGATGTTTCATCAAATGCAAATGCGAGTGAATGGAACTTCTCCCTCAAAGGAAGAAGCGTTGTATTGTGACGAGTAGGATGGACACGATTGGTCAATAGTATAGCAGCCATTTTTTTTGATTGTGATATCCACAATGATGTCCCGGTAAATCCGGTATGGCCATAATTTCCTATTCCTGCATTCTCACTTGCAGGGGTAGCTCCACGACTCCCTAATAAAAATCCAATACCTCTTGCTGTTTCCAAATTATAGGTATAGTCCGTTGAGAATTCTCTAACCCGTTCATGAGATATAAAGTTCCCCCGTTGACCGCAACCATCACGCAACAGCATCTGACAAAACCGTACAGTATCGCCCAAGCTTGAAAATACGCCTGCATTTCCAGCCACTCCGCCTAGAAATCTTGCATTTTCATCATGTACAGTACCAACAATCACTTTTTGCAAAGTTTTATCAAATTCAGTTGCTACAATAGTATTCTCACCATATCCTGCTTGCAATGGATTAAATACTGTGTGATCCATGCCAAGAGGAGCAAACACCAAATCTCTTGCTATACTATCCAAAGGAGCTCCAACTATACGCTCCAGAATTTTCCCTAATACAATAAAACCGAAACAACTATACTCGTACTTGGTGCCTGGAGAAGCGATAGGTTGTGTTCCAAGGATATAATCCAACGTTTCATCTGGCTGGCCTACCACAGCGTCTAATCGTTGCTCGGCAACAAATCCTGCAGTATGCGTAAGCAACTGTCTAATCGTGGCGCATCTGTAATTTCCAGAACTTTCGAGATAATGCTGGAGGGGTGTATCGTATTTCAACTGCCCTGAATCACACAAAACACTGCTAATCATTGTAGTGGCCAGCACTTTCGTTAAGGATGCAACATCAAACAAAGCACTCTCCGTCATGAGAATTTGTTTAGGGATGCGCTGTTTCAAACCACCAATATACGTAAAAAGCACCTTATCTTCAGAACAAACTGCTGCCGCAAGGCCTGGACAGACTCCATCATCCATGAGTTTGCCTAAAAACGCTTTTAGCTTATCCTCGTTCGATTCCATAGGGTTTTCTCGAGTGATCCTCAGAGTATCTTCAGATTCTATCAATGCCGCAGATTTTGAGTTGAGTAATAAGATTCCCAGCATGAGTATAGTGAAATGCTGTCAACCCTTCTTCTTTAGCCGCGGCAATATTTTCCTCCATGTCATCAGTAAAAAAAACCTCGTCAGCAGAGACCTTCTCCTTTTCAAGGATATATCGATAGAACGCACGATCAGGCTTTGCCAAATGCATCAGATGGGAAGCATAGACTCGATCGAATATGTCATATTGTTTCAATGTGTGGTGAATTCTAAAATGAGAATCTATAACATTCGTGCCGCAGATTATCCTCATATTCTGCCGTTTCAGTCGTTTAATTACCTCCATGGTGGGGACATCCAATACGGGATGAAAGAACCTCCCAAGCAAGCTCTGTCCGTTTCTCTCAACATTGCTTGAAGTCTCCCTCTCATAAATTGTCCAAAACTTTTCTTCATCAATCAGTCCCATGCTGTGATCGTGCAGTGCATGCTTGATTGCTGATGGCATATCTGCAAATGCTAATTCCTTACGCCCAAGGAAAGGAAGTAATTCTGGGGCCATCTGAAAATCTCGTACAATTACCCCACCCATATCGAACATGCATACCTTAATCATAAGAAACCACCCTATTCTTTGCTTGATGAGAACATTACATTGCCACCTAGAAAATATTTTGAAAGCGATAGAAACAAGACAATTATCGGTATACTTGCCATCATAGCAACAGCCATCATCGCCCCTTCATCCGCATATTTCTCTTCAGTGAACTTGACTAAATAGGCAGGAATAGTTTTCATTACCTCTTTCTGAGAAAGAAGTAGAGGCCATAGCAAATTATCCCATTGCCCTCGGAAACACAAAATCGCAGCTGTTGCAATTGCTGGTGTACTATTTCTGAAAACAAGATGCTTGAACAACCTAAACTCTCCCAAACCATCAATCCGGCCTGCATCCAGCATTTCATCAGGAAATGATAATAAGTATTGTCTCATCTGGAAAACTCCGAATGTATTCAGCACAAAAGGGAGCACTAATCCAGTGTACGTATTTTGAAGATGCAGACTAATAGCAATCATATACATGGGAATCATAATTGCTTCGAAGGGAATCATCATTCTACCCATAATCATTAAGAAAACAATTTTCTGGCCTTTAAATGTAAACTTGCTCAAGCCATATCCAGCAAATGAGGATACGAGTACTGATAGAATAGTAGTGCTCAATGCCACTATCAAGGAATTCATCACCGTACGCAAAAAGGTATAGTTTTTTCCATAGTCAGTGACTGCATTATAGTAGTTCTTCATGAAGAAATCTTTTGGAATCCAACGATACGGCATCCTAAAAATTTCAGACGATTTCATGAATGAAGCAGAGAACATGAATACAATCGGCATCATCAATAATCCAATGAAAACAGCAAAAAGGATATTTATTAGAATGTTAGTAGCTTGATTTGAAACTGATTTATTTCGGAGCATGTATTACCTCTAGTCCTTTGATTCCGATGCTTTCATCCGGACAACGGTGAGAATCATCATGATAAAGAATAAGATGAAGCTCATTACACAAGCCCTACTTATATACCTGTCCCTCATAGCAGTTTTATAAATATTTAGAGTAAGAACATTCAAAGGTGCATGAGGGGCTCCCCGTTGTGTGAACAAGTACTGCGTAGAGAAGCTTTTCATGCTATTGAGCATGGCAACAATTGAAACCATCAACGTTGTTGGTTTCAGCAAGGGCATGATAATTTTGCTGATTGTCTGTCTTGAAGTAGCACCATCGATGGTTGCTGCTTCGATAACTGACGTGGGAACTTTGGCAATACCTGTAGCAATGATAATCGTAAAATAGCCAATGTATTTCCAAAAATATATCAATGCAGTTGAGGTGTATAATTTTATTGGCTGTATCAGCCACATATGGTCCGTACCAGGAGTGTTCAACAAGAAGTTAACAAAACTATTTGCAATCCCTCTGGGGTCAAATAACAGCAACCAAATCAACGCAGCAACAACACTAGATAAAACGGCAGGAGAATAAATAAAAAGCTGTATCATCCGTTGCCCTCGGGTTCGCGTGGTTATAACCAAACCAAATACATGCGAAAAAATTGTAAGTGGAATAAAGGAACTGAGAGCAAAGATTGTAGTAGCCTTAATCGACGCCCAAAACTCTGGGGATGTCAGTATAAAAATGTAATTTTTCAACCCAACGAATTCTGGTTTTTTCAAAGATAAAAGTCGTACATTAAAGAAGGTGTTCCAGAATGCATTCAACATTGGATACAAGGAAAACAAAAAGAAAAAGGCAATTGCGGGAGCTACAAAAAACCACCCCCATCGAGCCTTCTGTTCTTCAATACTGAATTTCCGATTTTTCATTCATAGTTCCTCATTGAATGTACAAAATAAGGGCGGTATAAAACCGCCCTCAACGATGGACCAACTATTCCTCATCAATAATCAATTGGACTTGCCTTCTAAAGTTCTTTAGTACAGTCTCAGAATCCTGATTCTGCATCATTACCGCTTCAACAGCTTGTTTCATCTTCTCGATGATAGCACTACTATTTCCGGAATAGAATGTAAGGGTTGCGTGATCGAGATCGGACTTGAATACGTCTGAATACGGCATAGCTTTGAACGTATCTGATTCAAACAACACATGTGTGGGTTGCACCAGATTTACTCGTTTCAAGTAATCTTCAGAATGAGACAACATGAAATCGACCAAGCGCCAACTCCATACCTGTTTTGCCTCAGGAGTATTGCCATTGACCATGTAATAGTGGCATGAGACATGGCAGGGCACCTTCTGCACTGCATCTTCCCACTGAGGATAAGGGATTACCATCCAATCATCGCTTTCATAGAATGAGGGATTCGAACTTCTCATTCTTGCTTGTTGGTAGAGGCCACTTTCACTCATAGCTACCTGCCCGTCATTCGAGTCGAACACCTTAGAAACTGAGACATACGTAGGTCCTCCAAGATTCTTCCCATACGGGCCCCACATTTTCATGTAATCAAAAAATTTCAACCATGCCGCATCATTAATTACTGCGGTCTTTCCGTCATCGCTCACAAGCTTACCACCCATCTGTTCAACCATCGGAAGCATTTCCATGAGATAATAGGTTGCATAACGGAAATCAAAACCACGACTTAAGATAATGTCACCATTATATTTAACAAGCTTTGAGCTAATTTCCATCATGTCTTCCCAAGTCTTCGGGTAATCTTTATCAGGATCTAGGCCTGCTTCTCTAAAAAGCCTCTTATTCAGATATACAGCAAGATTGGTGTATTCTAGAGGCATGCCATGAATATTCCCGTCCAGGGTCACAGCATCAAGAGCTCCAGGCAGATAACGATTCTTCATCTCATCTATAGATTTCAAGCCTATCCAAGATGGATTCAATGCACTTACTTGGCCTTCAACTACAAACTGCCTGATCACAGACTGGCTTTGGTTGAAAACATCCGGCCCTTCACCTGTGGAGAATGCCACAGTAAGCAATTCTGCCATTTTCCCTGAAGGATAAGTTTGATAATCAACACTTACATTAGGATTCAAAGCAACAAACTTTTCGATCAATTCCTTCTCCAACACACTTCTGTTTGGATCGTCATGGGTCCACAATACAAGCTTCACAGGAGATGAAAGATCTACTCCCTTTTCTACCTGCCCTTTTGCCGTGATACTCATCATTGCTAGTATTAAAACTAGCACAATGACCACTGATTTTTTCATTTCTTCCTCCTAATTCTAACCTCTCCAATTTAAACCAAGTATTAAACTTGGGTTATTCTTTTCTTCATTGCATCCTTTGCCAGTAGCACTGCTCCATCCAAAGCATCCCCTTTGCCTTTGGTAAGAATCACATCGGGGTATACGTTCGAAAGTTGCTCTGAAAATTTCGGCATTACAACCTGGTCATGCTGCAATACTCCACCCGCATATACTAAACAAGCATCACGCAACTTAGGCATTCTCCGAACCACGGAAACAACTAACGAGACCAACTCATTTGCTGCTGCATGAAGTATATCCAACGCCAACAAATCACCTTCTAATCCAGCACGGGTAACAAGAGGAGCAACAGCCGCTATGCTGGCTTTATCAAGCTTCGTTCCATTAAAAAGAGCTACAAAATCTTCAGGTTTTTCAAGCCGAAAATAGGATAATAAGGGTTGGAGTAACGTAGTTTCCAAATCCCGCCCCTCTAGACTTCGAAGAGTCCTTTGTACGGCCTGTTGTGCTATCCACCAAGCTGAACCTTCGTCCCCCAAACGCCATCCCAAGCCACCTGCACGGATTAACATTCCATCAGCAGCCCGTCCTAAAGCAATCGACCCCGTTCCAGCAATAATGCAGAGGCCTTGAACACCCCCCGCTCCTCCTGCTAGCAAGATTTCCGCATCATTGCAAAGAAGGATTGGCACATTCTTGCCAAGAAAGGATTCAAAATAATGTTTAAACTGCACTTTCTCATTCGGACGTGACAGCCCAGCATTTCCAAAGCAACCGCCGATAAGATTTGTAATTGAAACACCTGCTTGTAGACATGCATTTTGTATGAGATCAGTGATGGTTTTCTGTATATCATTGTCGGAGGCATAAGCATTGGTGCTGCGTCCTTCAAGTTTATAGATTACTTCACCTGATAAAGTAGCCAATGCAATTCGGCTGCGAGTTCCTCCTCCATCTATCCCAAAAATCAGTTCTGGTTTTGGCATGAGCCCTCCTGTGTGGAAAGACCCAAATGGGTAGTATCAATCACTTTGTTAATGCTACCCCCATTCTTCTGAAGCAGATTTCTTGCAGAATCGGCTTGAATGTTCAGCAGGGCCATCAGTATTGCAGTCTTTGTTTCCTGCCCGGACCCTGCAAACAATTTTTCGGCCTCTTTCTCTGAACACCCGGAAACTTCACTAATCAACCGCTGGGCTCGTTTCACCAGTTTTGCATTTACCGGCATCAAGTTAACCATAAGGTTGTTGTATACTTTCCCGGTTCGGATCATTGCAGTCGTAGTGATCATATTTAAGGCAAGCTTTTGAGCAGTGCCTGCTTTCATTCTAGTTGACCCAGTTACAATCTCCGGGCCTACGGGAATATAAACTCTGCGACCAGAGTCAATAAGTTCAAACACAGGAGTCTTTTGGTTGCAACTTATTGCACCTACTTTGGCTCCAAGCTGCTTTGCATAGCGAATAGCTTCAACAACAAAAGGAGCTCCACCGGATGCGGTTATTCCTACAAGAACATCCCTTGAGGAAAAACCAACCCGTTGTAGAGCCTCTATACCCGCAGCTTCATCGTCCTCTGCATTCTCGATAGAACGGGTCAGTGCAGGAAGACCCCCAGCGATAATTCCTTGGACCTGTTCAGGGCTGACTCCAAATGTCGGAGGGCACTCTGATGCATCCAGAACGCCTAACCGACCCGACGTACCTGCACCAATATAAAAAAGCCTTCCACCAGAAATAAAGGACTCCACTACATCCTCAACAATGTTTCCAATCTGGGGTAAAGCTTTCTCAACAGCAAAGGGGACCTGCTTGTCTTCGGCATTGATAATACCTAAAATTTCCAATGTATCTTTTGCGTCAATCCTATAAGAAATAGGATTTCGCTGTTCTGTAGTTAATAGTTCATTCTGCATGTTTTTACTATAAGCCATAGAAGCAACTCACTACAACAAATATTTTTAGATACTTTTTAACATATATGATAATTTTTTTCATTTACAAAACTAGGAAAGCCGGCTACCTTAGAAATATGAAACACTACTTATCCATAATCAAACAACTTTTCCCGCATCTAAATCCATCTGAAAAGAAAGTTGCAGACTATATTCTACAAAACTCGAATACTGTAGTAGATGAGAATATCCAAGATTTAGCGGTACTTGCCAAAACTAGTACTGCAGCCATTACACGGTTTTGCAAACGAATCGGATGCGAGGGATTTATGGAACTCCGACTTGCACTTGCACGCGAGATTTTCAGTACATCTCCAATCGAACAAAACACCTTGGTTAAACCTGAAGAAGCAACGAATATTGACGATCTTACTGCTGCATTACTCGATACCATTGTAAGCAGTCTCTTTTCTCTAAAGCCACTTCTTTCCACCGATAAAATCGAGAAAGCAGTTGATATTATCAGCAATTCCCGACATATCCTCTTAATTGGCATAGGCGCTTCAGGGCTTGTAGCCTCGGATTTTCAGCAAAAACTCATTCGTATCGGGATACCAGCATTCTGCCCATCAGACCCCGACATTCAGATAGTTCAAGCATGTTCCCTAAACACATCAGATGTAGCAATCTTATTTTCGTATTCTGGAGAGACCAATCATACTCTCAGAACAGCAATTCAAGCCCATAAAGCTGGAGCGAAAGTAATTGCAGTAACAAGAATCAGACCAAATTCGCTTTCAAAAATTTCTGATATTGTTTTGCAAGTTCCTGATACTGAAGCCCTATTCCGAGAAGGGGCAACACTATCCCGGATTAATCAGCTTGTAGTCGTCGATATTCTATATGCGGCTCTCATCAGCCGGAAAAAAGATGCGGCCGAACATATTAGCAACACCTGGAAAGCTGTTTCACACATTGGAGCTACGTAGGCAACCTCTATCATGTTTCTATCTCGTGCATAGGTACGGCCAAATAGTGGAACTATTCATAAGAAATCTGTTCGTGAAGCAAAGATTAATTATCTCTTAGCCTTCTTTATGGTATACTTACCCAAAGGAGACTCATGGATGGCGACACTGTATGAACGGGCACTGGGATCACTGCTTGGCAGTTTTGTCGGTGATGCCTTCGGGGCCCAAACCGAGTTCAAGCGGGAAAAGGATATCCTGAAGCAATTCCCATCCGGTATCACTGAGATGGATGATGCTGAGCGCTCGGTGGGGAAAGTCGGGGAAATAACCGACGACAGTGAAATGGCCATCATGATGCTCCAGAGCATCCTATCCAATGGCTCTTACTCCCAAAGCCATGTAATAAAAGCCTATCAGAGGTGGCGCAATGCAGGACCGGAAGATATCGGCATCACCATATGTGGAGCACTTGATGGAAGATTGAATCCCAACAGTCAAGCCAATGGTGCGCTGATGCGCATCACACCCTTGGGAATCCTGGGATGCAGGCTCTCCATCCCCGCCTTGATGCAGCTTTCCGACCTCGACTGCTCCATCACCCACACTCATCCCGTCAGCAGGGACTGTAATCGTCTCTTTGTCTTCGCCCTCAGCCTTGCCATCTGCAAGGGCTGGAGCGCCGAGGAAGTATACGCCTACCTCCTCGAGGCAGCACCTTCTTATGTGTCTGAACGGGAAGTGCTGGAGGCATTGCATAAGGCAAAAGATGCACCACCCGAAGGGATTGATGGGAATCTCAAGGGTTGGGTCATCATTGCCTTTCAACTTGCCTTCTATACAGTGCTGCATGCCAGGAATTTCGAGGAAGGCATGATAGAACTTACCATGCGGGCCGGCGATGCCGATACGAATGCCGCCATTTATGGGGCTTTGGCCGGTGCTTTTGCCGGAGAGGCGGGCATCCCTGCCCGTTGGAAGCAGGCACTGAAGCTGACTGCCTGCATCAAGCGGCTGTTCATCTGTGGTGAGGAGCCGCTTGAAGAGAAGGCTGGGGTGTGGACGAAGGCGCTGCTGGATCTGCCGGTAGGAAACGTGTTCAAGTAACTATTTCATTTCGCAGGTTTTTCCTCTTGCTTCTTCCCTTGGCAAAGGCCACACTTCGTCCCATGAAATCCAACATTACCGAAGAGACCTGCAACGGCATCAGCGGGTATCGCTTGTTCTCAGGTGGATACAGTGCATTCATCTGTGCCCACATGGGGGCGAACTGCATCCAGCTGACCAAAGATGATGTGTCGCTGCTGCGCACTCCCCCCTCACGGGAGCAGTTCGCCGCCCAACCAAACCTGTACGGGATTCCCCTGCTTTTTCCTCCCAATCGGATCAAGGAAGGACGATATATGTTTGAAGGAAGGGAGTATCGTTTTCCAATCAACGAGCCTGAGCGTGGTCATCACATCCATGGGTTTTTGAGCAGCACGCCTTTCAAGCCAAGGGCTAGATGGTACAATGAGACCCAAGCTCATATCAGCTTTGTCTATGAGGCTGCTGCAGATGACCCCTATCTACAGTTTGGTCATACATTCAAGGTCGAGTCGGCATTCTCTCTTTCAGAGGCCGGGCTCGGACATGCGTTGACCATCACCAACACCTCAGAAAATGAGATGCCGGTGGGTGTTGGATTCCATACTACGTTCAATGCTGACTTTCTGGGTACCGGAAAGGAAGAGGAGTACGTGCTTTGTTTGGACGCCGGACAGGAAATCCTTATCGACCGGCCGACATTCATCCCTACCGGTGAGTATGTTCAATCCAATGAGCTGCTGGAAACACTGCGACAGGGAACCTATCGTCCATACACACAGGCTCTTTCCAACCACTTCACTACAAAGCGGGAACCGGTGCATGAACTATGGTATATGCACCAACCGAGCCGAACCAGCATCCACTATAGCACGAAGTCCCCCTTGGACTATTGGATGCTTTTCAACAAGGGAGGCTGTGAAGGGTTTGTCTGTGCGGAGCCGCAGACCTGGATCATCGATGCACCTAATTCGAAGCTGGCACCCGAGCAGAGTGGATTTCGTAGTCTTGGTCCACAGCAGAGTCTTACGCTTCGTTCACGTCTTTCAATGACTGCCGGGTAGCCAGCAGTTCCTGGATACCCTTGATGGACCCGAACAGCCCGGCTGCCTCGGTGGGGAGGAATATCTTCTGGCTTGTCCCGTTGGCAAGGTCCTTGGCAATTTCATTCTGTGAACGCAATATCTCCATCATAAGCAGGTTTTCCGACCCGCCTTGCTCGGAGTAGACCTTGCGCACCGCATCAAGACCTACCGCCTTTGCCTGTTGTACCAACTGGATCGATTCAGCCTCGCCTTGGGCGAGCAGGATTTTCTCCGCCTTGATCGCCTCAGCCTTCATAATACGCGATTCGCTCTCACCTTGGGCATTGAGGATCAAGCTCTGCTTGATTCCTTCCGCCTCAAGGATGGCGGCCTGCTTCTTCCCTTCGGCGATGGTGACTTCCTGCCTTCGGGTACGCTCGGCGCGCATCTGCCGCTCCATGTCCTCCTTGAGATCTGCAGGGGGAACTATGTCTTGGATCTCGACGCGAAGGATTTTCACTCCCCATTTGTCGGTCGCCTCATCGAGGATGGTGCGCAGCCGTTGATTCACCGTATCGCGTGAGGAGAGGCTGGTATCGAGATCCATCTCTCCGAAGACGTTGCGCATGGTGGTTTTGGAGAGCTCGCGTATGGCCATGATAAGGTCGCTGATCTCATACAGGGCACGATGGGGTTCCACAATCTGGTAGAAAATCAGGGTATCGACGGTCAGGCTGATGTTGTCACGTGTGATCACCGCCTGCGAGGGGATGTCATAGACCTGCTCGCGAAGGTCGACGCAATAGGCGGAAAGCCCGTCGGGCTTGTAGTTCAGGTGCTTGACCACCCGCTTGCGGTCCAGAAAGGGGATGATGAAGTTGATGCCCGAATCCAGGGTGCGTACGTATTTTCCCAACCGCTCGATGATCATCGCCTGGCCCTGGGGCACTTGCTTGATTCCCTTAAGGACGATCAGAATGACAAAGAATGTAATCGCAAGAATAATATAAAGCTCTTCCATCCCCTACTCCTTTGCAACCAGCAGCTTCACACCGTCAAGCGCCTTCACGGTGACTATCTGGTCGACGGCAAGTGTTTCTGTACCTTTTGCTGTAGCACTCCAGACTTCCTTGCGAACCCGCACCTTCCCCGTCGCCTTGAGTGGATCGATCGGCTCGATGACCACGGCCTGTTGGCCGATCAAGGAGGCTGCGTTTGTGTTGACCCCACGCTTGCTCGTAAGGCGATTGGTGAAGATCCTCCGTACAAACACGGTGAGAATGAGCAGGGTTACGGCAAAGGTAATCAATACCACGGACGTTGAGGCACCAAAATAGACAGGTATGGCTGCAACTATGGTTGCAAGCCCGAACCACATGATGATGAACCCTGGTGTTATGACTTCCATGGCCATCAAGAGAATTCCAACTGTTACGAAAACCCACCACAGATTCATCAGTTCCCCCTTGTGTGCTTCGCACCTAGGCAAAACTGTAGACCCGGTGTTCCCACCTGTCAACCATGCCAATCGGAACACTGTATGTTATTGTGCATCAATGAGCTGATTCCAGCGGTCCAGCAAGCGTTGCTTATTCCCCCCGACCCAGAGTGGGTCGTAGGGAATGTCCCCAAGCTTATTGTTGGGAACCATGTTCGCAGGCAACTGTATATCGGTACGTACGGTCCTGCGGTTGATGTCGCCCATCACTGTCTGAACTTCCTTGCTGAGGATGTAGTCCACAAACTTTCGGGCATTGCCAAGGTTCCTTGCTCCTTTGATAATGGCAATCGGGCTGGGGACCTTCGATGAACCTTCGACGGGATAGACAACCTTCAAATCGGCACCGGCTCTTGCAGACTTGAGGGCCGCCTCTTCGTAGGTGATTCCCACTGCATACCGGCCGTCGGCTACGCCCTCATAGACTGCAGAGGAGGATGTGAGGACTTTCCCGTCCAGGGCCTCTACAAAGCGCTTCATATACGTCCAACCGGTTTCGTTGTCACCCCCCATGCTGAGCAGCTGGATGACAAGCGCCATGAAAGCCGACCCTGACCGCTCGGGATCTGCATGGGCAATGTTTCCTTTGAATGCAGGATTGAGCAAATCAGCCCAACCCTTGGGTGCGGATGCTTCCTCCACCAATGTTGGATTGTAAATAATCACCATCGGATCGATGGTGGTACCATGCCAGCGGTTGCCCGGGTCGCGGGTGACGTCAAGAACTTTGCTCATATGCTTGTGTGCATACGGTTGCAGCAAATTGATGATCGCCTGATAGGAGTCCGAACCTCCTCCCCAGAGAATATCGGCAACAGGAGCTTCCTTTTCTGAGTGGATTCGCTCGATCAAGTCGCCGGTGCCTCCGCTGACAAGCGTAACAGTGATACCTGTATGCTTCTCGAATTCCGAGATGATGGGCTCAGTCCAGTCTGTTGCATGGGAGGTGTAAAGCACCAGCTCCCCCGTTTCAGACTTAGCCTCGCTGGTACCGGTGGCAACGAGATCTGCCGTCATGTAGAGTATTGCTGTCAAGCACACGACTACTTTGTGCATACAGACTCCTTGACGTTGATTGTAAGGCCGATTGGTGCTGCGAACAAGTCGGAATTTCAGGTGATTACATCATGCAGGACTCTCACAGTTCACCCTTCTTGAACTCGAGCGGGGTGACATTGAAACAGCTTTTAAAAATCTTGCAAAAATACCGATAGTCTTTATAGCCCACCAGAAGGGCGACTTCACCCACCTGTCGTTCCTTTTGCTGCAAAAGAGAAGTGGCTATTCGCATCCTGTATAACGTCAGGTACTCAAGAAAAGTATATCCTGTGCGATCCTTGAATAAATTCGAGAGTGTTCTCTCACTTAATCCCATATGCTCGGCGATATCGGCGACGTTCAGATGCTCCGCATAATGTTGTTCGATGACGGAAATGGCTTTTTGGATATATTGGTCACGATAATCCTTCGTGGTACTGACTTTGGTGGGCAGGAATCGCTCGGAAAGCTCTCTTAGCTGTTCCAGTTCGAGATCCTTCTCCCGTTCTTGCTTCCTGTTGTAAATCTCCTTAGCGGCCTTGGAAAGCACTACCATCAGCTCCTTAGGATCGATAGGCTTGAGAATATAGCCCTTGACTCCGTAACCGAGTGCCTTCTGGGCATAGGAGAACTGGGCATGCCCGCTGATAATAATGCACTCACAATCCGGCAATTGATCAGAAAGAATCCCGATAAGCTCAAGCCCATCCATACCGGGCATCGCTATATCGGTAACCAGGATGTCGGGTTCCAATTTGAGTGCAAGTTCTTGAGCATCAATACCATTATCAGCCTCGGCTATAACCACCATTCCCAAAGCCTTCCAATCGGTGGTGAGAATCAAGCCCTTTCTGAGAATGGTCTCATCTTCGGCAACCAACACCTTCAGCCTTTCTTCCATTGCAGCGCTCCTTGCTGTATACGAATCGTAATGGTAGTCCCCTTGCCTACTTCAGAGCTGATGGAGAATTCACAAGCACTGCCATAGTTGAGCGAAAGTCGTCTTTGGACATTCTGCAGGCCTGTACCCTCCTGCATGGCGTCGGCGATTTCCCGATAAGAAGCCATGGACTTCGCCTTCTGGCTCTCCATGCCGACCCCATCATCGGCAATACTGAAGAGTATGGAAGCATCCTCCCGCTTTGCGCTGATGGTCAAGCTCCCCTTTCCCCGTTTCTTCTCAAGTCCATGCATAAGGGCATTCTCCACGAGCGGCTGAAGCAGAAAGCGGGGGATTATGAGTGTATAAAGTTCCGGATCAATATCCCACTCAACTATCAAACGTTCTCCCATCCTACGTTGCTGTAAAGCCAGATAGTGAGAGATAATTGCCAGTTCCTCCTCGAGGGTAATCACTCCCTCGGCCAAATCCAGCGTGCTGCGAAGAAGCAATCCAAGTTCAACAATTGTGGCGGAAGCTTCCTCGGACTGGTTGAGCATGATGTACCATTTAACCAACTCAAGACAGTTGAATATGAAGTGAGGCTTGGTTTGCGCCTGCAAAGCCTTGATTTGTGCCGTCCTGAGGCTCTGCTCCTTTTGTTGGTTGGTCAGCAGCAATCGCTCCATGTCCATTACCATCTGGTTCACCGATTCACCAAGCACACTAAACTCATCATTGCCAGTGATGTGCGTGCGAGCAGAAAAATCACCCTCGCTGACACGCTTCAATAATGCAACAACTTCATCCAGCGGCTTGGAAGCTTTGCGACTGTATCGATAGGCAAGATAAAAGCACAAGAGGGTCATCAGTGTGCCCAGTGAAATACTGATGGTAGCCATAATGGAAGTAATCTCATCGATTTGGGCCAGTGGATAGAGAGAAGCTAGCGAGACCGCAAGCTCACGGTCGGTCTGAACAGAGAGAAGAAAGCGTTGGCCGTTGATGGTGGATACCGGGTTATGCATGCTTTGCCTGTTCTGTCGGATAAAATCAAGCTCTTGCTCGCTGAATATGCCATTGAGCATTCGACTGCTTGTCATATGCTCATCGAGTATTGCCACATACGGAAAGTGTGCAGATACGTACGTTTCCAACACCTCAGCAAGTTGATCAAATTGAACATCGAGAATAATGAAGCCTTCAAAGGAGGCTTGCTTGACATAGCGGGCGAGTGTAAGTATTCGCCCAAGTCCGTCCTGAGCGGCATGGAGGTACAACACGTCCGCTCCATTCGCAAGGAATGCTTTTCGAAGAACACCCCAGCTACGATAGGGTTGTTGCGTGTACTCCAGAGGAGTCTCAACGGAGTTCAATCGAACCTGGCCATCAAGTGATACTACATGCACCGAGGGTTTGAGATGGCGGGCGGTGAGCAGAAGAAACAGTGCATTATAGAGATTGGTTTGTTGTTCCTGAGAAATCTGTGGTGCATACAGAGGAAGAAAGGCTTGGTCGGTGGCAATCGCATCCAACACAGTCAGGGTGTCACCAACCAAGCTCTGAAGCTGAAGAAAGAGGCGTTCATTGACTTCTATTGTTGTTGTGCGTACTCGATCCAACAGAACATTACGCACCAGAGAATAAGCCAGGGGACCGATAATCACCAACGGCAACACGCCGATAAGGAGATACGAGATCAGTAGCTGTGAGAAGAACTTTCTGAATCGTCGTTGCACGCCGGCTCTCCCAATAGAGTTCGAATGGAATGAGTATACCATGGGAAAAGAGCTTTGTTTGTGGCAAGAATATCCTGATAGGGCATGTGGTCAACACTGTGCAAGGAAGAGAAACAACCTCCTGCCTCTTCAACCAATACCTTCCCGGCAGCATAGTCATGGTACTTGAGCCGGAACTCTGCAAAAGCCTCTACACGCCCCATGGCCACATAGCATAAATGAAGCGCCGCCGACCCAAAGTCACGTATATCACCACCCTCTCTGCAAAGAAGCTCATAGATTTTCAAATGTGCAGGGATGAGCAAGGGTACTCGTAAGGGAGGAGGCGCAATACTTACTGCATCATCAATGGACTCAACAGAAGAAATCCGAATTTCCTTGCCATTCAAGAAAGCGCCTGAACCCTGTGCAGCATGAAAGAGTTCATTGGTTTGAGGAGAGAACACAACTCCTAGAACTGGATTTGCGGCAGTCACCTCGTAGGCAATACTGATGGTATAACCGGGGATGCCATGGACCAGATTGTTTGTGCCGTCTATGGGATCGACTATCCAGGTTCCTCCATCACCATACTCAACCAGACCCTCCTCCTCACCAAGGAAGTTGTCCGATGGAAACGACTGATGAATCAAATCACGAATCAGGCGCTCGCTGGCGGTGTCCAAATGGGTGACAACATCACTTTTTCCTTTTGCTTGGAACGCAATATTCGTCATATTAGCGGACAGGATCATTTCACCGGCCTTTCTGGCCGCACTGCAAGCGACTTTCAAACGGTCGGTGAAAAGGGTCCTTGTCATACAACACTCCCTTTACCCTTGGTCAGGGTATTGAAAACAAGCAGGCTGATAATGGTTGCAAACGTTAGGATTGAGGCAAGTGCGGCGGCCGTTCCATACCCGTCTTTCATAATCTCGGTGTAGATGGCCACAGAGATGGTTCCGGTCCTTCCCGAGTAGAGAATGAGGGTGGAACTCAATTCATTGATGGTGGAAATCCAGCTGAGAATGGCTCCCGAAAGAACTCCTGGAAGCATAAGAATTGCTGTAATTTTGAAGAACGTCTTCATCGGGGAAACTCCGAGATTTATCGAAGCCTCTTCACTGCTGAGATCCAGCTGATAGAGAATGCCGGTGCTTGATCGGATGATGTAGGGAATCTTTCGGATCGTGTAGCTGATGATCATGATCGCCGCTGTCCCGGTCAGTACAACGGGAGGCTTGTTGAAGGCCATAACCAAAATGATACCTAATACCGATCCTGGAATAACGTAGGGAGACATGAGAACGAAGTCCAGAATATTGGTGATGCTCGATTTCCGCCTGACAATTACATAGGAAGTGAACATGCCGATGAGAATCATGAACATCATGGCAATGGTGGAGTACAGAAAGGTTCTAGCGATGTTCGCCGAGAGCTTGAACCACACCGAGCGATAACTTTCCAAGCTGAATCCCGGGACAAACAAGGGTCCTCGCGTTTTAATAAAGGATGTGACCATCGTTGTTATCTGAGGAGCCAAGGCGCATAATGCGATGAAGTAACAAAGAATGGTCAACACCACAAACGGCAGCTTTCCAAGTTTCTTCACAGCCGGTGGACGCAGGCCGGACATGGAGTATGAACGCTTTCCGATGGAGATTTTCTGCAACAACAGAACAGACAGGGAACACAGGATGATGATGACACTCAACGTGCTTGCCATCGTGGCGTTACCCCCGATTTCGCTCATGTACTCCTCATAGACAAGAACAGGGAGAACCTTGTAGCCCTCTCCGATGAGCATCGGGGTTCCCAAATCAGCCAGACTCGTCATGAACACGACTACCGCCCCGGCGGTGATTGTGGGCATGATCAAGGGGAATGTAACAGTGAGCAGCTTCTTTAGTCCATGAACACCCAGATTCTCAGCAGCTTCCTCGAGAGAGCTGTCGAATGTCTGAAGCGCCCCTTGGACATACATATAGATAAAGGGGAAGAGTTTAAGGGTAAAAACAAGGATCAAGCCACGAAATCCATAGATGGTAGGAATTTCAATACCGATGTGCCTTACCAGGTTGGTGATGAATCCATTGCGGCCTAAAAGCATGATCCAAGAGTAGGCTCCGATGAAAGGAGGTGAGAGCAAGCTTATAACCACCATGGCATTGAGCAGTTTCTTGCCCGGAATATTGAAACGTGCTACCACATAACCCATCGGAACTCCCAAAAGGATTGCAAAGACGGTAGTCGTGATCGAGACTGCAAAACTATGTTTAAGGGTGTTGAAATAGTATGGCAATCGGAAGAAGTCAACATAATTTATTAATGAGAATCCACCACCCTCGTTGGGAAGGAAGCTGCGCGAAAGCATGCCGATCAGAGGATAGACCAAGAAAAATAGAGCTAAGGCAAACGCGGCGAGAACAACAAAGCCCCAGAATCCGAATCTGTTCAAGCCTTTCTGCAACCAGGTGGGCTCTTTCATACGAGGCTCTCCTTTCCATCGGCGGTAAAAAGATTGACGCTCTTCCGATCAAAGGTCACCCAGACTTTGTCTCCGGTCTTCTTGATGGGCAAACCCTCCTTCAGGTATTCATTGACTTGCAATACACAATCGCCACCCAGTTCGATTTCATAGTTTATGAAGTCCCCAAGGAAGGTGGCAAATTGCACTCTACCTGCAACACCTCCATTTTCGATGGTTTTCAGTGTTGCCTCTTCAGGACGAACCGCCAGCACTGCGTTGCCGGTATATGCTCTTGCCAGCTTCATATCGAAGGCATGGCCAAGCAACGACACTGTATTGCCAGCAACAGAGCAGGACAAAAAACTTGAAATGCCGATAAAGTTCGATACGAATGAGTTCTGCGGACGGGTATAGATTTGCAAGGGAGTTCCTATTTGTTGCACGGTTCCCAGATTCATTACGGCAATCCGGTCGCTCATCGCCAAAGCTTCCTCCTGGTCGTGGGTGACATAGACGGTGGTGATATTCAAGTTCTGTTGAATTTTCTTGATGACCGATCGCATCTCGATGCGGAGTTTTGCATCGAGGTTGGAGAGCGGCTCATCCATCAACAGCACATCAGGCTTGATGACGATGGCACGGGCGAGGGCGATGCGTTGCTGCTGCCCGCCGGATAGTTGCGACGGCTGCCGATCCTTGTACTCGCTCATCTTCACCAGGCCCAGAACTTCTTCTACATCCTTTTCAATTTCCGCTTTTGAATAGCCCCGAGCTTTCAGGCCGTAAGCTACGTTGTCGTATACGGAGAGGTGGGGGAAAATCGCATAATTCTGAAAAACCATGCCTGCATTTCGTTTATAGGCAGGTATCGAATTGATTACCGTTTGTCCGAAGCGGATGGTGCCAGCCTCTATGCTGTTGAAGCCCGCGATCATTCTCAGCAGGGTTGTCTTGCCGCACCCCGAGGGTCCCAGCAATGTGAAGAACTCCCCTTTATCTATTGAAATGGAAACTCTGTCTATGGCAGTAAAGTCCCCATAACGCTTGGTGACTTCCTCAATGAATAATGGCTGACTCATGCTCTCAGGCTCCTTTGGAAGAGATGCCAGGCTTCACGTGGAAGCCTGGACTACAACACGTTTTAGCGACCTACGATAAGATTCTTCCACTGGTTCATGATACGGTCCTTGTTCTGACCAACCCAGACCGTGTCGTACGGAATATCGCCGAGCTTGTCGTTGGGAATCATGATGGAGGGCAGCTGTATGTCGGTGCGCACCGTACGTCGATTGAGGTCACCCATCAGTGCCTGTACATCCTTGCTGAGAATGAAATCGACGAACTTTTTGGCGTTCTCCATGTTCTTGGCACCCTTCACGATGGCGATGGGGCTGGGAACTTTGGACGAGCCTTCGATGGGATAGACAACTTTCAGATTGGCACCGGCTCTCTCATACTTCAAGGCGGCTTCCTCGTACGTGATACCCACGGCATACTCACCGTCGGCTACGCCCTTGAAAGTACCCGAAGACGACCCAAGAAGCTTGCTGTCCAGATTGACAACAAAGTTCTTCATGTATGCCCAACCGGTTTCATTGTCACCTCCCATGGAGAGCAACTGAATGATGAGGGCCATGAAGGCAGAACCCGAACGGGCCGGGTCGGCATGAGCGATTCTTCCCTTGAATTTTGGATTTACAAGGTCTGCCCAACCCTTGGGAGCGTCTGCTGCTGCTACCAACTTGGGATTATAGATGATGACCATCGGGTCGATGGTGGTTCCATGCCAGCGATTGCCCGGGTCGCGGGTTACCGGCAGGACAGAGGACATGTGTGCATGTTCGTAGGGCTCGAGCAGGTCGACAATTACCTGGTAGGAGTCGGAACCGCCTCCCCAGAGTACATCCGAGAGAGGATTGTCTTTTTCAGCCCGAATTCTGGACACCAGTTCTCCGGTTCCTGCACCTACAAGATTGACTTTAATGCCGGTACGGTCTTGAAACTCCTTGATGATCGGATCAGTCCAGTCAGCAGCATGAGAGTAATACAGCGTCAGTTCATTGGAGACGGGTTTAGCCTCAGGCTGTGCAGCAGAGAAGAGACTGATTGATGCAACCAGCAGCATTGCAGTGAGTAACACCATTGCTTTCTTCATATTTGTTCTCCTTTTTTGGATCATACGCGATGACCTAATGGTAGTGTAAAACCGGTCTTTTCCACCCACAAGGCGAGAAAACAGCAATGATGTCGACAGATTCGTAAAATCAACCTATCAAGACAGCCGTAATTGGAGTCATCAGGCAATCTTTGGATTATCATTCCTGATTACGTTTCAGATTCCGGGAATCTCAGTCCCTCGAAAGTGCATGTGTAAGGAGAAGCGGACTCAGAATGCAATCTGCTGATTGTTGGCGATGATCTCCTCAACCTTCAAAGGCTTGGAGAAATAGAAACCCTGTACCTTGTCACAGCCATGTAGAGAGAGAAATTGCAGTTGTTCTTCTGTCTCGACACCTTCTGCCAAGACTTCCATTCCCAGGTTCTTCGCTGTCTGGATGATGCTCTTGATCAAGGCCTTGTCCTTATCCGAACCTGTGGTGATTCCTTGCACGAATTCAATGTCGATCTTCAGTTGGTCGATCGGATAGGTTTTCAATCTGCTGAAGGAGGAGTGGCCGGTTCCAAAGTCATCGACGGCCAGGCTGAGGCCGAGCTGCTTCAACTCAAATATTCGCTCTAGGAGAATCGGCTCGTCCAGGAAAGTCGCACTCTCGGTTATTTCAATTTGAAGTGCATGAACATCAACCCCGGTTTTCTTCAGAATCTTCTTCATATTCTCGACAATGCGTGCGTCCTTGAGCTGCACCACCGAGCGGTTGACCGACATGGTCAACCGCTCTTGGCATGTCTGCTGGAAGGCAATCAATTGCCTGCAGGCTTGCTCGAATACAAACATACCTATAGGACGAATGAGACCCGTCTGCTCAGCCAAAGGAATGAAAAACAGAGGCTGGACCAATCCATATTCAGGATTGTTCCACCGCACAAGCGCTTCAAAGCCACAAACCTTTTGCGTTTCAGTACACATCTGCGGTTGATACATGACAAACAGTTCATTCCGATCAAGAGCACGATAAAGACCGTTGGTAAGGCGCAGCCGCCTAGTTGTCTGTGCCTTCACTTCTTCGTTGCAGAACACCACCTGGTTCTTGCCCTTTGCTTTTGCGCTGTACATGGCGATGTCTGCATTCATGATCAAGGTATGGGCATCTCGTCCATCGGCGGGATGGATGGAGACACCTATGCTTGCAGGCAGGAAGTACTCTTCTTGCTCGAGTACGATGGGGTTCTTGAGCGCCTGCATGATGGCGTTGGTCACCAATAGTAAGTCTTCCTCTTTCGGCCTTCTCACCTCGACAAGGAACTCATCGCCTCCGAAACGTGCAATTACATCCTCCTTATCCAAGACAGAAACAAGCACCTGGGCGATTTTACTCAATACCAGATCGCCTGTTGCATGTCCCGCTGTGTCGTTGATCGACTTGAAGGAATCGAAATCGAGAAACAGGATGGCAAGCTTCTGCCTGCCATCAGACAGCGTAGTAATTGTTTGGTCGACATGGTTGATGAAATAATCACGGTTGGGCAGCTTGGTCAACGAGTCATAGAATGCCAGGCTATAGAGTCTGTCCTGTGACTTCTCTAGCTCACTACGCTGTGAATCGATGTGAGATATGTACCATTCAGAGCGTTGTTCAAACACCCTTATGAGATAAATCAACAGCATCACTGCAATATACGAGATGATGCCCGGGATTGGATCCGGCGAGTTGGTCCTGATCAAGTACAGCACCGAGGAAACAAGGTTCGCACCATTGATCAGCAAGGCGGCGATGACTCCGGTCTTCTTCTGCCGCATGACAAGGTAGATGGATATGAACATCTGAAGCTGTGTTATGATGCCTCGAAAGGTCGATTCATTCAGATTCAAGGCCATTAAAATACTTGAGGAAGCCGTCAAGCGAACCTGCAGGACTGAAATGAGCACATAGAGGGCGACACCGACAAATATGTACGTATACCGCGGGGCAGCATCAATACCTGTTACAACGGGATTCCTGCTTCGCAAGGCTTGTGCTATGAGCACAATGGGCACGACCAGGATGATCGGGGCCAGCTGAGGAAGCTGTACACCAAATGAAGGTAGGTAAATATCGGATGCGCTGCCGACAAGAAAGGCAACAGAGAGGGAGAGCAATATCTGCTTCTTCTGGTGCTTCTCCGTTTCGGTCTTCCAAGCGATCAAAAGGAATAGGCTCAGCAGTGTGTATCCGGTAAAATAGACATAGAACACATAATCCCAAAAGGTATTGGTAGAGGTGAAAAGCCAGCCGAAAGGGGAAAATTCCAAGTTGTATGCATAGAGATTCAGAGGAAGGCCATAGACGACCATCAACAATATCGGGGGAATGAAGAGAGCATAGTGATTGCCTCGCTCTTTACGACCTGTCAGGCGTAGAACGAATACAAGCAGAATCGCATAGAGGTTCGCCCAACCATAGCTGGATACCATTTGTCCCCAAACAGCAATTGTGATGCTGGAAGTGACAGTAGATACGGTCAAACCAAGTGTCCAGATGATCAGGGAGACGACAAGGGCAAAATAGGCGTGATTGGTTTTCGAACTTCGGTCGTTCTGCAGAACCAGAATTCCGGTAACCAACGATACAGTGCATACCGTGATGTAGAGCATGGCGAACAGCGATGTACTGAGCAATGGTTTCTCCCCCTTGGGCGAAGCGCAACTTCTTAATAGTATGCTACCTTTGGAACTGTTGCAATGGGAGATTATTTGTATCTTTTTTGAGAATAAACATATAACTAAATATTCAAGCCCATATTTTCTTTCTCAGAAGCACATTCAACCACCGCTCATCGGCTCTGCCTTCCCTAACATCCTGTGAGTGAGAGACCTGTACCAGCTCAAAGAAAGAAAGCTCAGAGAGGAATGCCTGAAACCCTTGTTCGGTGAAGCAGGTGAATGAGCGTCCATCAGTACTAAAGTCCTCCTCCCTGTCCTTGAAGGAGCAGTAGAGCAGCCCTTGAGGTTTCAATGCCCGATGAAGAAGGCCGAACACTGCAGGTAATTCTGTTCTTGGTACATGCAAGAGCGATGCACAGGCCCAGATTCCGTCGAAGGCTGAGTCATAGTCCAATTCCATAAAGGAGAGCTTTCGGACTGCAAGGCCTGTGAGAGCTCTTGCATGCTCGACCATTGCAACACTGATGTCAAAGGCCTCCACCTTGTAGCCATGCTCAAGAAAATAGAGGCTGTCTCTTCCGCTTCCACAGCCTGCATCCAGGATGGAGCCGCCTTGTGGAAGAAAGGGAAGAAACAACGAGTACTGGACACTCATATCGAGCGAGACGGTAGTGGAGATGTAGCTGTCTGCATGCTTGTCATAGTAGTTCATCAGGGAGGCCTCCGAGGTTTTGATAGTACTGTACGTGTTACCATGCAAGCAAGTTTGCTAGGCTTTACACGCAATATTCATTCTCAATGAGATCATAATTATAGAAATGTACGCAAATTTTGTTATTTTTGAAATATATTTGACAGATTAGGAAAGTGGTCCTATAGTTGAATCAGAAATGAGAACGTTCTCATTTCAAGGGATGCATGGATGAGTACGACTATCTTTGATGTTGCAAGAGTATGCGGCTATTCCAAAACCACAATCTCACGAGCCTTTGCTTCACCAGAAATGGTGTCGGTGGAGACAAGAAACATCATCTATGCGGCTGCAAAACAAGTAAATTATACTCCTGATGCGATTGCCAGAGCCATGGTGCGCAAGAAGACAAACAACCTTGGATTCATCGTCAGCGACCAGCAATACCCTGTAGTGCTAAACCCCTTCTACTCTCCTGTTTTTGAAGGAGTACTCCAAGTAGGAAGAGAGCGAGGCTACTCCGTTTTCATCGCTTCTGAGAAGGACATCCAACTGCCCACCGGTCAAGTCTATGTCAAAAAGCAAATGGATGGTGTCATTATTTGCGGCCAAACCGAGCAGAGCATTATTGAAAGCTTCAGATCACAAAATATACCGGTTGTGTTATTGAATAATGTATTCGACATGGAAGATTTGATTTGCATCACCCTCGATCACTACGGGGGAACCGTCAAAGCTATAGAACACTTGCTTGAACAGGGTAAGCGAGATATCGCAATTATTTCGGGTCATTTCTCGCCGTATGTATATAACGAACGATTCAGAGGATATACCGACACCCTGAAGAACCATGGGATTCCCATCAATGAAGCGTTTATCAAGACGGTAGAACCGACTATGGCGGAGGCTATGCATACCGCTCAGCAACTCCTCTCGCTCAAACATCGACCGGATGCCATCTTTGCAACGAATGATCTCATCGCAATTGGTGCTGTAAAAATTGCCTTACGCGCACATATTGCCATTCCCAAGGATATCGCCATTGTCGGATTTGATGATAGCAACTTCAGTGAAATCATTGAACCGGAACTTACAACCGTACGCATCGACAAGGAAGAGATGGGGAAACTGGCGGCAGGCAAGCTGATAGATATTCTTGAGAAAAACTCTACCGGGAAGCAAGTACATGTATGTGGTACGCAACTGATTATTCGAGGAACAGCTTAAACTTATGATGGAAGTAATATTTATCAACGTGGGATATGGCGATGCAATCCTCGTAAAACTTGGCTTACAATACGGCCTCATAGATGGAGGCAGCAGCCTTCCTCAGGAGTTTGTGGGGAATAGGGTGTCCCTGCAGGAATTCCTAAGAAAAGAACAGGTTTCTACGCTTGAGTTTGTACTCATCACGCACATTCATGAGGACCATGTATGCGGTATAGTTGAAATACTTCACCAGGTGCATATCAAGCGTTTCTTCCTCCCCTATCTCCCGCATATTTCTGACAGCAAAGATGTTGTTATCGGGTCAGACGTCCCATTTAATCTGTTTGCATATGTTAAGGCATTCAATGCATACAAAACCATACTGTCTTATGCAAAAGACAATACCATTCCCTGTATCGATGTTATGCAATTCCAAAGCTTCCATCCTGTGGGTTCTGCCTTGGAAGTCAGAGTTTTGGAGCCAACTGACAACAAAACACAAGCATACACAAAGGCTCTTGAGGTATTGGTTGATGAGAAGGATCAACTGAAAAAACTACAACAGGTAAAGAGGTTGGATGCTATTTCCAATGACCACAGTTTGGTCCTCGCTTTACGATACGAAGGATTTACATTTATTTTACCAGCCGATAATTGTCCGAAGAATTGGCGGGAAAAAACTTTTTCTTTGCTCAAAAATGGGAACGTTCTCAAATTGCCGCATCACGGTCAAAAAGACTCAATAGAAAGCAAACTACTAGAAAACTTGAGAATCCAATATGTGATTACCAGTTCATCAAGCGACAGAAGAAACAACAGTTCCAATGCAGATGTCTACAATCAATTGCAGCAGGTAAACCCAGCGATACAGTTTCTTTTTACCGATGAAACCGAGTATTCACCCTATTTTTCAAGGCCTCACAAAGCCTCAGATGCCATTAGATTCATCGTTGCCGAATATAAATTGGATGTAAAAATGTGACAGTTTGTCACATGAAAATACAAAAGGAGAAAGAAAATGAGAAAATGGTTACTGGTTCTACTCTCGTTGGTGCTGATTGTCGGTACTCTCTTTGCCCAAGGAGCAAAAGAAGAGGTGAAATTCCCGAACAAAAAAGTGACTATTATCATGCCCTGGGGACTTGGAGGAGGTCCTGACACCATTGCACGTAAAGTCGCTTCCTACGGGGAGAAGTATCTCGGGGTTCCCGTCATTGTCGAGAACAAAATCGGCGGAGCCGGAACAATTGCCATGGATGCACTGATGCAGGCAAGTGATGACGGCTATACAATGGTTGTATCCAATGGACCGCTGTTTTCGCTGACACCGGCCTTCGTCCAAGTTAATTACACGATTGAAGACATTACCCCTCTGATCGGCATGCGCATTGTTGAGTTCGTCATTCTATCGAATCCGAAGTACAGCAACATCAAAACGCTTGACCAGCTGATCGCTCTGGGAAAATCAGGGAAAAGCATTAAATATGCCACCACCGGTGGCCCCGGCAATGATAGTTACACGATGATCAGCGTGCTGTTCAAGAAACTTGGCTTGAATGCGCAAGCGGTCCCCTATAGTGGCGGCCAAGATGCAATTAATGCACTACTTGGCGGACATGTCGATATAGCAATCGGATCCCCTCCCGTGTATCGTGAATACGTAAAGAGCGGTGAATTTGCCTGCCTCGGTACCTTCATTCCCGATGGCATCGAAGTAGAAGGTATTGGAAGAATCCCATCCTTCAAGGAACAGGGAATTGGAGCCGAGTTTGTTGGAATGGATTATTTCGCAGTAAAGAGCAGCGTGGATGATGCAAAGAAAGCTGTGCTGACGAAGTTTATCCAGGATGTGTATGCAGATCCTGAGTTTACGGCATTCATGAGCAGTCTCGGTATGGAGGCTTGGACCGCTACTGAAGATGAGATTATCAAGGAAATCGATCTTCAGACAATCGCAATGAAGGAATATATCGATCTGCTTAAATAAGGAAAAATCGAAGGGCAACAGTACGGTTATTCTGTTGCCCTTTGTAAATCGGGAAAGTGTATGAAAGTAAAAATTAACGCAGAAATTGTGGCCGGCCTGTTGTTTACAATAGCCGCAGGGATTCTGTTTCTGATGATTCCTACTGAGATCAATACATTGGAAACCACAGAAATCAATGCACAGACGGTTCCAAAGATAGCCTTAGGCGGACTCGCTATCTTTTCGTTTCTTTTGTTTCTCCAAGGTCTCTTCCTTCTGCCAAAGAAAGAAATAGTATTCTCACAAGAGTTCTATGCCAGCAGGGTATTCAAGGATAGTATTCGTTCACTCATCTATATCGCCATAGTTATCGTGTATGTTGTGTTGTTCAAGCTGTTCGGGTTCATTGCCTCAAATATCTATCTCATATTCGCAGTGCTGATGTATTACGGAGCAAGGAAAAAGTCATACTACGCAATCGCCTTATGCATCAGTGCGTTGGTATACTTCGTGTTCTCCGTTGTCCTGAACATCTCATTGCCCTAGCGAAAGAAGCACCATTCTAAAAGAGGTGAAACACATGGATTTATTCTTATCTGGTTTAGAAATCTTATTCGATTGGCAAATATTGCTCGCAATTCCTCTGGGGTTGATCCTTGGAATCGTTGTCGGGGCGATTCCTGGATTAACCTCGGATTTGGGTATCATTCTCTGTATACCTCTAACCTATACATTGGAGCCTACCGTCGCCATCCTGATTCTGCTGGCCATCTATGTTGGAGGAACGTATGGTGGATCCATTACGGCTATTCTTATAAATACTCCTGGAACATCCGCCAACGCGGCTACGCTGTTTGACGGATATCCCATGACGCAGAACGGTGAGGCATACAAAGCACTTTCCATGGCGCTCTACGCCTCAACAGTTGGTGGCTTGATCAGCGCGTTCGTTCTGCTTTTTGCTGCTCCTCCAATCGCCAAAGTCACACTCATGTTCGGACCTGCAGAATACCTCGCATTGGCGGTATTCGGTCTATCCGTCATTGCAGGAGTCTCGAACAACAGCATTCTCAAGGGCTTGATGGGAGCCTGCATCGGAATATTTGTATCGACCATAGGTCTGGACGTCATAAGTGGTACGATGAGATTCACCTTTGGGAATCTTCAGCTTAGGAGAGGCATTGACCTGATCATCGCCCTGATCGGCCTTTTTGCAATATCCGAAATTCTGATGAAGGCAAAGTATAATCCTAAAACTGATAGGAAAATCGTTGATCCAGCTTCCATTACCCGGTGCAGGATTTCCCAAAAAGAGTACCGTCGTTGCCGGAAGCCCCTGACGATCGGAACCATCATCGGCATCATCATTGGCGCTACACCCGGCACTGGTGGAGGTTTGGCTGCCTTCATCGCTTACAACCAAGTCAAGCAATCGTCAAAGCATCCTGAGACGTTCGGAAAGGGAGAAATAGAAGGGGTGGCGGTTTCTGAATCAGCAAATAATGCCGCTTGTGGCGGTACTATGATTCCCATGTTGACGCTTGGGGTACCTGGAGATGGAGCGACAGCCATACTCATGGGTGCTTTCATGGTTCATGGTTTGGTCCCGGGACCGATGCTTTTCAAAGAGCAAGGAAATATCTTGTTTGCAATCATGCTGGGTTTGATTGTAGTAAACATCAGCCTTTGGCTCGTAGGCAATGTGTTTACAAAATTCTATGCCCATATTACGAGAATTCCCTTTGAGCTCCTTGCCTGTATTGTGTTGACGTTCTGTGCAGCTGGTGCGTATTCAACCAACAACAGCATGTACGACGTCTACTATATCTTCGTATTTGGGATTCTGGCGTACTACTTGCGCTTGATGGATTTCCAGCTGGTTCCCATTCTTCTGGGAATCGTGCTCGGCCCCTTGGCAGAGCTGAACTTTAGAAGGGCGTTGATACTCTCTGATGGAAGCTATTTGATCTTCATTAAGAGACCGATCAGCCTCGCCTTCCTGCTTATAGCTTTTGGTTCAATTCTCGTTTTCACGATCAAGAATTTCCTGCATCAGAGATCTTTAGGAAAGGAAGCTTCGCAGATGGAGTAGATATCGCATTAATCGATAACCACGGTAGAAACAGCCCGCCTCCCTTTGGGAAAAGCGGGCTGATTTTTTGTCTTTGAACTCTGCTTATTTGATTAAGGAAGCAGCTGCCTCATATACCTTGTCTGCGGTGATGCCGAAATACTCATAGAGCTTCTCGGCAGGGCCTGACTCACCAAAGCTGTGCATGCCGATCACCTTGCCGTCAAGGCCGACATACTTGTACCAGTAATCAGTCCAAGCGGCCTCTACGGCTACACGGGCTTTTACTGATGCAGGAAGTACGGCTTCCTTGTAGGCGGCATCCTGCTGCTCGAAGACCTCGGGAGAGGGCATGGAGACAACACGAACGGCCTTCCCTTCAGAAGCAAGCTTCTTGCCTGCTTCAAGGGCGAGGGAGACTTCACTGCCGGTTCCGATGAGTATTACTTCTGGTTTATCTGCAGATTGGTAGAGAACATACGCACCCTTGGAGATCTGAGAGAGCTGCTCGTCTGTTCTCTCCTGAGGCGCGAGGTTCTGACGGCTGAGCAGGAGAGCAGTCGGGCCATTGGTCCGCTTTACCGCACTCTTCCAGGCACAGGCGGTCTCAACAGCGTCACAGGGTCTCCAAGTGGTCATGTTCGGAGTCATGCGCAGGCTTGCAATCTGCTCAACCGGCTGGTGGGTGGGTCCATCCTCTCCCAAGCCGATGGAATCATGGGTGAATACCATAACGTTGCGAAGTCCCATGAGAGAGGACATGCGCAGTGCATTACGGGCATACTCCATGAACATCAAAAAGGTTGCCCCATAGGTGAGGAAGCCACCGTGTAGAGCCATGCCGTTGAGCACTGCAGTCATACCGAATTCACGGACACCAAAGCGCAAATAGGTCCCCTTTCCTGTTGCAGGGTCAAAGTCCTGTACACCCTTCCACTGGGTGAGATTGGAGGGAGAGAGGTCTGCCGATCCGCCGACGAGCTCCGGAAGGAGCTTGCCGAGTACATCCAGGGTCATCTGGCTTGCCTTGCGGCTTGCGACCTTCACCTTCTCTGTCTGCCACTGCTTTACCACGTCGTTGAACGCCTTCTCCCAGTCAGTGGGAAGGTCACCATTGAGTCTTCTCTTCAGCTCGGCTGCTTCTGCGGGATATGCTTTCTCATAGGAAGCAAAGAGCTCGTTCCACTTATGCTCAAGCTTGCCGCCGCGCTCTGTCTGGTCCCAAGCCTTGTAGATGTCTTCGGGAACAAAGAACGGTTCGTCATACTCCCAACCAAGCTGCTTGCGGGCAAGAGCGACTTCATCGCTTCCAAGCGGAGCTCCGTGACAGGACTCCTTTCCACCCTTGTTGGGGGAACCATAGCCGATGGTGGTCTTGCACATGATCAGGGTGGGTTTGGAAGTTTCATACCGTGCTGCAGAAATTACTTTCTGAATTGCATCGGAGTCGTGTCCGTTTACATCCCTGAACACTTGCCAGCCGTATGCCTCGAAGCGCTTGGCGGTGTCGTCGGTAAGCCAGCCCTTCACCTCTCCATCGATGGAGATTCCGTTGTTGTCGTAGATGGCGATGAGCTTTCCAAGCTTCCAGGTTCCGGCAAGCGAGGCTGCCTCATGGCTGATGCCTTCCATCAGGCATCCGTCACCAAGGAAGGTGTATGTGTAGTGATTTACTACAGGAAAGCCTTCCTTGTTAAACTGGGCGGCAAGCATTTTTTCAGCCAAAGCCATACCAACGGCATTGGCAAGTCCCTGGCCAAGAGGTCCGGTTGTGGTCTCTACGCCCGGAGTAAGTTTATATTCAGGGTGGCCGGCGGTTCTGCTGTGCAGCTGTCTGAACTGCTTGAGGTCTTCGATTCCCAAGTCATAGCCGCTTAAATGCAGCAGTGAATAGAGCAACATCGAGGCATGGCCGTTGGAAAGTACGAAACGGTCACGGTTCGCCCAACTTGGATTCTTGGGGTTGTGTGCCATGATTTTTCGCCAGAGAACCTCGGCGATATCGGCCATTCCCATGGGTGCCCCGGGGTGTCCGGAGTTTGCTTTCTGTACACCATCCATACTTAATATGCGGATTGCATCCGCCAATTGATTCGTTTTCATCCTTCCCTCCAATCATGATATAAGAAACACCCCGGGACCTAAGAGAAACCGGGGTGTGATCCTTACTGACAAGATACCGTAGTATCGCTATTTAGTCAAAAGTATCAAAAGCGTTTAATAGCCATAACTAAGAATCATTGCGACGCGTTTGAAGGCAGGCTCTGCCTTCTTCACGATTTCTCTATTGTCGGTTTTCTCGTAATTTGTAAATTGCACGGCCGTAAGCAGAGAAAGGTTCTCGTTGATCTGCGTATTGGCAAGGATGCTCAAGTCGCTGAACAGACCGGTTCTGGCACCATCAAATACATTGTATGCATAGGTTTCAAGCTGGACACCGACAAGGTTGACGATCAGCGGCATTTGGTAGCCGAGTATATACTCACCCTTGTAGTTGAAGCCGTTGACCATTGCTCCGCCATTCTCGAATTCCCAGGCTGTGGTGTTGTCTGTTGCTCCAGTGTAGCCTTTGTAGTTCAATTCTTGGTAGGCACGAATGACAACGCTGGTCCAATCGCCCTTGAGGATGGCACCGGTATCAAACTGGAAGGCTGCCCCTGCTCTTCCCATGTAGTAGGTTCCTGCAAGCTGGTCGGAAGTAAATGCAGTACCAATTCCGCCTGGAGCGATGCGAAGCCCCTCAAGATTCATAAGTGAGAAATCCCAACCTGTTCCGGCTCCACCGCCAAGACTGATTTCCAGAACGGCAATCGGGGTCAAGACTGCGTCCAATGTTGCACTTGCTGCAATCGGGGAGACGCCGATCTGCGTTTTGAGTTTCAGGTTGTTGCCGCTCATCAGCGGACCTTCACCAACAAGCATGGGTATCTTCACCTGATAGGCAGCTTCAGCCTTGGCTTCAATGCCCTTCTTTCCATCCCAAGCACCGGTAAATTTCAGCGTACCGGAAGTAGACGTCTGTGCGAACAAGCCTGCAGAGACCAACAAGACAATCACCAAAGAAAGAATAATCCTAGATGTATTCCGTTTCACAGCTCTTCCTCCAAAGATTAGGTAGGTACAGCATAGCATAGGTATGACAAATGGTTAGCATCTTTGTGCCTTTTACTTTGGTAAAAATATGTGAAAAGAGTACATTAGATATTCTCTAGGAGATTGGGAAAACATGCCTGTTACTCAAGAAACTTATATAGAGTAACGTAGTAATCTGATTTTGCTCTTCAAGAATTAGTGGTTGATATACTCATACAGTTCAGTCAGCTCTGATTGTCTATCACCAATACATAGAATTTCTTCATAAAAATCTATCCGATGGTGATAAATCTACCAAATTATACTTGAACTAATTAGCAACCGACTCCCTACAAGCCGGTTGCCACCATGTTTAATAAGTATCACCCTTAGAAATACGTAGGATTAACAGATCCTAAGAAAGCTTCTGGATGGACATCCACTGAAGCTTCCTTATTGATTCGAAGATTAGCAATCATGCTACAATTGTTGAAAGCATGGTAGGAAACCATTGCATCATTTGTGACCGTTACATCTCTCAGCTGGGTTGGGATGTAGTATAGGTGAACTTGTTGCTCAGGCTTGTAACCATTTTTATAATTCTTGTCATCAAATGTGCCGAAATCAACCTTAACGCCACCAAAATATGGAGCTGCCCCGAAGATAGCCCCAAATAGCCTTTCGCCATAGTTCCCTCCATTTCTTTGTTTGCCGATATGAGGAATGGTAAGGCTCTTCATATTAGCAACACCATTGAAGGCTTCATAGCCGATGTAGAAAACATTCTTTGGAATAACAAACTCACCATCGTCCTCTGAGTTCATCCTCATCAGATTCTTGCATCCCTTGAAAGCATAATCACCAATCGAAGAGACATATTCATTGATTGTAAATTGTGTCAGAGATGTACATCCCTCAAACGCTGCGGTAGGAATGCTTTCCGCGTACGGCAAAGCAAGGGTGGCAAGGCTACTACAATTTGCGAAGCTACCTTCTCCTAAAATGATTACTTCTTGATTAAGTGTCAAATCTTGTATCATTGAGCAGTTGAAAAATGCATGATAATTGAAACTAGAAGCGTTGGTGATTATCACACTTGTGAGATGGATGGGAATGTAATACTGGTGGTATTTTTGCTCAGGCTTGTAACCATTTTTGTAATTCTTATCATCAAATGTACCGAAATCAACCTTTGTTCCACCAAAGTAAGAGTCTGTACCAAACACGTATCCATACAACCCTTCTGCATAGTTGCCGCCAGAACGGTACTTTCCAACAAAGGGAAGAGAGATGGTTTTCAATCCGCTGCAGCCATTGAATGCAGCAAAACCAATTGAATTAACTGTGTCTGGAACGACAAGCGATATGATCTTTGAACAATTCTTGAAAGCATTGTCGGGTATCTGCACAACTTTCTGACCATTGTACGTTGCGGGTATGGAGAGGTCCCCGACAAGCTTATCGGCATAGCCGGCTCTTGCTTTTACTGATAAACCGCCATTTACCGGTGTAAAGTCCAGGAAGAAGTATTGTGCATACAATTGCTGGATGTCGAAATTATAGACCATCGAGCGGTGATGCTCATCGAGTTCTGCATAATTAGCTTGTATCGAAGTGAACAAGGCGTAATCATCATTCGACTTGGTCGCCAACTCATCAATTGCCCTTATAGTTTTCCATACAGTAACCAAAGCATCCAATTCCTTGGCTGTCTCCTTGGGGAGTTTAGAGCGCTGGACTGGAGTCAGAGCACTGTCCAAATTCTCAATCCTGCTAAGGATATTCGTATTCCTGATTGATTCCATCGTTACTTGGGCGATCAATGTTTTAACATTTTCCACCTTCAAGGCATCAGCTCCAGCTTGGATGTCCTCAAGTGATTTTGTACTATTCAAGTACCCATAAAAATCTTGTTTCAGAGCAACATAGTCATCGTAGATAGTTTTGATTTCCTGAGCTTTCTGCTCATCAGCATCTTCAATAGCATAGGCTGTCAGAACATCAATGATACTTTCATAGTATGCATTGTGGAGCTTCAGCAAAGTCTCAGCATTCGTCCTTGAAATCTCTACCAAATGATCGTCCACTTCTTTCTCAATTATCTTGGGAATCTTTGTATCACAGGCAGTTATATGCTGATTGATTTGCATTGAATATTTCTGAATGAATGCAGAAGAAGCCTGGGATGACTGCTGGGCCGAGGCTTTTACTTCCTCCAATGTTGCTAACATATCCAAAGTTATAGTAGCGAGCTGATCACTCTTTTGTGTGTAATCGCTCTCCAAAGCTTTCTTCACTGAAGTGTAGTCAGCATTTACTTCATCCAGTGCTTCTGCTATCAGAAATTTAAATCGGGTATCAATTGCGACATCAAGCTCATCCTTCTTGACCCAACAAGAAGAGAGCAACAAGACCAGAAAGCCAACTAACATGATACATAAGGCTTTTTTCATTATACTACATCCCCCTTTTATGCCTATACGGCTTATAAGCTATGTAGGTTCACGCGTGTATTTTCGCTTGGCAAAGCGTATGGATAGGGGGTAAAAATTACATTAAGCAGACCAAAACTTTGTCTAACGGACTCTACGATGTAACAATTCAAGTCAAAGAATATCACTATCAGTAGCATTGTCAATGATGCCAGGTTCTCATATAGCAAATTATCTTTATATTCACGCTGAACATAGTCTGACCGGCTCTCCAATTTATGAAAGGTTGACCGAGCATATTCAATATATATAAAAAGGCAAAAAAACATACATATTTGACTGCAATTTCATATGTCCATCAGATTGATTTAATAATTACATAGCACAACCAACTGAACCCTTTACAAGGAGACTGACATATCACGCATCCCATAAGGTTTTTCCGTTGATTAGCCCTCACCTCCTGGACAACCTCGCCTTCATCGGAGTGGAGCATCCATAGAGGGCGAAACGGTAGCCAACGTTGTAGATGCTTGAGAGAGCGGCCACAGGAAGAGGTGCATCAAAGTTCTCAAGGCAGAAGATGTCACCTTCCATCCCATAAGCCCCTGAGTATTCAATACGTCTATCCCTGATCATATATGTTCCCCTCAAGCCTCCTTCCGGATAGTTGATATCCATGTAGAGTTCGTTCTGGCTGATGAGGTTTGCATGCTCTGAATCTTCGGTAATCAGGTGAGGCTCTCCGCCATTTGCATCCGGGTAGTACCAATTCAGATAGAGCTTATCAACATATTTTTTGCCATCAGTGCCAGTATATTCGGAGTAAGTGGGATCAATATAAGGGATTATGGGTTTTCCTTGGTTATCGAGTACGAAAGCAACGGAGAAATCAAACGCTGCCAATTGGGTGCCATCCTCGTCTACCAGACCCCACAGAGCACCTTTCTGTGCAGTTTCAAGCATATCTTCGAGAGAAAGAGATGCCGACCATTGGACAGAACTCTGAGGGCCATACGCTTGGGGAAACCGGCCATTATTCACATTCTCCCCTGCAGGATTAAAAATGGCTGCATGTTTTTCGTATTCATCACTGTACACCCTCAGTTCCGCATAATTCCACGCAATCTCACCATCCTCAAGTTCATACTCCAACAGCAGACCCGGGGCGTAAAATTTTCCTGATGGATTGGTATTCCAGAGCGTATTTACCGCCATCAACACCAAATTGTCGAGAATGGTCTGCTGAGTCAGTGAGGTATAGGTTGCATCATCAAAACTCGCTTCGTTGTTTTCTAACGTCTCGGTCGATATTGCAAGGTAGGAATCATCAGAGACAGAAACAGTCCCAAACTCAACATCCCCGGTTATAGCAGTGCGAGGAGGAAGGACGATAAGAGGCTGGTTGCTACCGGCAATACGCAACGTTAAAAATCCAACCAGTTCATGCTTCTGCTCTTCATTCAGTTGGACGATGAACACAATAGACGTATCAGATTGGGGAAGCTCAGAAACGGGAATAGCAAATGGGTCATCACCGGTTACCACAAAGCGCTTGAGATTCCTCACATTGTCATGCGATACAACTTCATTACCTCGATACGTTACCGGCATCAACCAGAGCTCAAATTCATTCTGCTCAACAGAACGAGAACTTCTGGCACTGCTCTCCTCATCAATGGAAACGATATGCAAGGCAGTACTACCTGCAGATGCATGAGCAGTAGGAGCGGGAACAAAGCTAAGTATAGGCTCGACAACCTCACCTACAAATGCTGAATGAGCATTGCATCCAAGCACAAGACTCACTACAAGCAACAAAATTCCTATACTTGCCTTTTTCATCATGCATCCATCCTTTCCTTTGTAAATTGATTGAGATTTACCTGAAGAAAGAATACATGACGAAAAGTATGGAAGAAAGGTTTTAACCCTTGCTCTCAGGGATATTTCTTGGTTTTTTTCTACACAAACCGACACACATGGTCTATGCAGACATCACTGAAGCCGAAGGCTTCCGCCTTGGTGATCTTCCCGTTGGCAACAGCAAGCATCTCATCAAAGATGGCATCAGCACCCTGCTGGAGAGATTGAGTGCCATCGATGATTGAGCTGACATCGATATCCATGTTGTCTTCCATATTCCTGTAGGTCTGCTTGTTGGCTGTGATCTTTATCACCGGAGCCAGGGCAATACCGGTGGGGGTGCCCCTCCCAGTGGTGAAGGCAACCAGCTGACAGCCGCCTGCAACCATGGAGGTGATGGAGGCGATATCATAACCCGGAGTATCCATGATGATCGCCCCATGCTTGGTAGGACGCATTGCTTCTTGAAGCACCTCGACGATGGGTCGGGAGCCGCCTTTCTTGATGCAACCCAGGCTCTTCTCCTCCAAGGTGGAAAGACCACCCTCCTTGTTACCCGGAGTAGGCTGGCCCGCCCTGCAGCTCTGACCAGCAGAAGCGAGATGCTCCTCATACTCCTTGCAAATCTGGATGATCTGGTTGTGTACAGTCTTGTCAATCGCACGCTTGGCAAGTATATGCTCAGCCCCTATGAACTCGATGGTCTCACTGAGCATCGATGAGCCGCCCTCGTCGATGAGACGGTCGCAGACCAGACCCAGAGCAGGATTGGCAGCCACCCCGCTGGTGGCATCGGAGCCACCGCACTCAAGACCTAGAAGAATATCGCCCAGGTCGCAAGGGACACGCTGCTGCATGCTCGCCTGCTGGACGAAAAGCCTTGCCTGGGCGGCAGCCTTGGCGGCAGTCTTGAGCGTCCCGCCCTCCTCCTGAATGCCAAAGGAGCAGACAGGTTTGGATGTCTCGCTCTGAATCTTTTGTTGTAGTTCTCTGTGGCCCACCGTCTCACAGCCAAGGCCGATGATGACTACGGCAAACACATTGGGGTTGAGGGCGAAACCGGTGAGCACCCGCTGGGTCAAATCGGTATTGGCTTGGACATCGGCGCAGCCGGTGTTGATGATGACATTGATCGAACCCTGCACCTGGGAAGCCACCATGCGCGCCGTCTCACTCGCACACCCACAGGTAGGAAGAATTAAGACGTGGTTGCGGATTCCGCTTCTCCCCTCAGCTCTCTTATACCCCATATAGTTCATTTGTTTATCCTTGTCAAAGCAGTTCGGTCTCGTAATCGCGCTCGAAGCCTACCAAGTTTTCGTGCCACACCAAAGCACCTTCTCTTATGACTTGGGTCGTGCGCCCGATTACTTGGCCGTACTTATAGACATCCTCATTCTCTTGCATGTCTTTGAGGGCAATCTTGTGGCACGGAGGGATGGCTTGGACGCAGAGCACCTGTCTAGAAGCTGTCCCGATGCAGGTCACCACATCGCCTTCGCCGGCACCATCCATGCAGGTCGCCACGGTATCTTTTTCATCGAGCAACAACGCCTTCACACCCATACTTGCACCTCTAGGTGGCTATCCTAGAAGAAAAAACGAGTTGAGAAAAGAAGGTTGAGCACTAAAGTTTTGCTTGTATCAGAGAAAGGGAATCTGAGGATACAAGCCCCTCAGTTGTGCAAGCGTGAGATTGGCCAGCACATTGGCTCCCCACTCATTGAGATGGGTGTCATCAGCCGCTCCGTCCGGATAGTTGGGATGCTCCTGTTTCTCCAAATGCAGAAACAGCTTCTTGGATTCTTTCGGCCCCAGGTATGCGAGCAATTGATAGGTTTTCTCCGTCATATCCAAAACCGGGTAGTTCCTGCTCTTAGCAAGAGAAATCATTGCCTTCGGATAGTCTCCATGGGTCTGAACAAGGTTGCCCTGCTCGTCAAACCGCCGCCTGCAGATCGGAGTAAGCAGCACCGGGTGTGCTTCTCTTTCCAGTACCGTATCGGTCATCAGGATCAAATTGCCTTGGTAGGTAGTCCAAGGATCGGTATGGCGCTGTTCATCGTCCTTGCTGTCATTGTGCCCGAATTGGATGAAAACCCAATCGCCTTCAGACAGCTGCCCAAGACACCGATCGAACAACCCTTCCTCCAAGAACGACTTGGTCGAACGCCCGTTCTCTGCCAGGTTGACCACCTGCCACTGTTTTTTAACCAACTGTTGGAGGACCATTCCCCACCCCGTCTCAGGATGCTTGTCCTCGCTCTTATCGGCACAGGTTGAATCGCCTAGCAGAAAGATTCGGTTCATTGTTTCGCTTCCTCTTCTTCCTTGCCCCAGCCCGGAAGCATGTCTTCAGTGGCGACCACCGTATGCGTTTCCTGTTGTATCGGGCTCTTGTTCCGAGTCTGCTTGTACAAGAAATACACTCCTGTTCCCCCAAGCAGAGCTGCCACAAGGTACACGACAATGAGAATCATACTATCGGACACGCTACCTCCCCCTGCTCTTGCGCTGCCAATAGGCGATGGCCAACTGGGTGCGGTCACGCAAATCGAGTTTGTCCAACATAACCGAGATCATATTGCGCACCGTACCCTCGCTCATGCACAGCCTAATAGCGATTTCCTTGTTGCTCAACCCCTGAGCCAACTGCATCAGCACCTCCTGCTCACGCTGGGTCAAATCACTGAACACCTGATCCTCTGAAAAACTCTTCAATGCCTGTTCGCTGATCACCGGAAGCCCTTGGTGGACTGCTTTGATCGTCAATATCTGCTTCTCTGTTGAATCGCTCTTAAGCAGAAACCCCGACGCCCCCGACTCAAGGCAGCGGTGCAGCGTCCGGTAGTCGGCAAAGGTGGTGAGCATCAGAATCTTGATATGCGGAAACTCGGCCCGTATGCGCTGAGCCGCCTCGATGCCGTCCATAACCGGCATCTGTATATCCATAAGGACCATATCGACCGGATGATGCTGTAAAAAAGACAGTGCTTCTGCACCATGGAGGGCCTTGCCTGCAACATGTAGGGAGGGATCCTCGGAGAGAAGAATCTCAAGGCTCTCGAGTACCAAGGCGTCATCGTCAACCAGCAGAAGCTTCATCCTACATCTCCTTCTTCGAAGGCAGGGTCACCAACAGGCGGAAGGTCTGATCACGCTGGATGGCCACACTGCCTCCCAACGCTTCCACACGACGGCGCATATACCGCAGGCCATTCCCTGTTTCCGGATTCTTTTGGTCATACAGACCATCATTCTCCACCATCAAGCGGGTAGTTGCACCGGTTACGGCGATATGGGCTTTCACCATCGTCGGCCTGGCATGCTTGGCCACGTTGGTCAGAGCCTCCTTGACTGCGGTATACAGCACCTGCCGCACTGCAGGGTCGAGCAGTTCCAGGTCACCGCTAAGGTGCAAGTCAACGGGATAGCTGAATTGCTCAAAAAGCTGCCTGAGTCTTTGATTCGCTGCCTCCTCGTCGCTTTGCAGCTGCCTGACGGCAAGCTTGAGCTGATCGAGACTGTTCTCCAGCCTATCAAGTGCCTTGGCCTGACTGTCCTGTGCCTTCTCAACCTCGCCGCGCACGAGCAACGAGCCCATGGCTTTGAGCGTCAGATGTGCAGCGGTCAGTTCATGGCCAAGGCTGTCATGCAAAATCTGGGCGATATGATTGCGCTCCTCAAGGCGCGAAAGCTGCTGGGCATCCTGATAGTCCAGCAACAGATGCTCCTCTTCCTCCTGAAGTCGATGCACCTTCAGGCGAAGCTCATCCGCCTCCTGCCTCATAGTATCGCGCTCTTTTTTCCATAAAGCCATCGTCAGACCCAAAAGCAGGCTGACGGCGGGAAACAAAAGCAAGGGAAACGGCAGTATTGCCAAACAGTAGAGAAAGAACGGGCTGAGGGCGAACACCTGAATGCGGGATGCGAAGGTATAGATGTACAAGGCAAGAAGCAGTGTTGCATCGACTTGGAAGAACGAAACCACCACCAAGAGCGTGGCATCGATGAGGAAAAAGAGTGGATTGAATGTAAAGCGCCAACGCAGCAACAAGGAGAAGAGAACCAGCAAAAAAACCAACATCAACGGAACATCGAGCTTCTCGTACAGCAAAAACAGCGACAAGACCAACAACAGGATGGTCATCAGTCTCGTCACTTGATCACAACCGAGAGCATATGTGCTTCGAGGCAATGGTTAGAATCTCCTTTTACTGCCGATCAACAGGAATATCCCTGCGAATATCCAGAGTACCACAGCAGAAAGCAGGATGCCAGAGCCGGATTGCTTTCCAAGCATGAGCAGGCCGTGGGCCAGATAGTAGGTGGGCAGAACTCTCACCATCGTTTGTATCGACTGGGGAAGGAGTGAAAGCGGGAAAGACAGCCCGCTGATCAGGCACATGATCGAACCGATGCCGCTGAACAAGGCGAAGCTGGTGGCATAGGAGCGGAACATGCTGTTCCAAGCCAACGAAAGAGAGAGCACCATGGCACTGTAGGAGAAGTAAAGCAGGAACAAGACCAGGTAGTTGGTTTGCTGAGGTCCGAAGTATAGAAACGAGGCGACGACAAATATCAAGCACTGTACGGATAACAACAACAATGAGGCAAGCAGATGACTGGCCAGGTAGTAGCCGTGGCTTACCGGGGAGGCTGCAATGCGTACCACAATCTTTTGCATTCTATCCTCTACAACCGGTCTGGTGAGGAGAAACGCCGAATAGAGGTTCAACAACCCGAAAAGGCTGAACCCCATGGGCAATGAACCGGACATCGAAGGGATGAACAGCAGAACGAGCGGTAGAACCAACAGCAAGAGAAGCGAGATTTTCTGCTTCAGGTTTTGTTGCAGGGCAAACATGAATATCGTCATACCGCTACCCTCCGAACCAAAGGTTTCAAAGCGACAAACAGGACGAGTATGGCCAGACAGACGGGCAGCATTGCAAGAAGCATGGAACCATAGTCGCCCTCCATCGCCCTGATGCTTGCAGTATTGGCCAGACTCATCGGCGTGCCGTAGAGACGGATGAATCGGAACAAGGCGGAACCTGGAAGTGGAAAGTACAGCCCCACCAGCATGGGAACCACCGAACCGTAGATGGTGGTCACCACATTGGCCACTTTCGGGGTACCTACGACCAAGAGCAATACCGTACCCAGCAGCTGGTTGAAGAGCACCGAGATGAGCAGTATTGCAAGCAGCAGAGCAAGCATTGAGAATTGAGCCCCCAATACGAACATGGAAAACAGGACTATGACCAACGACTGCAGGAAACTGACCACCGTACCGCTGAGCAAGACCGAAAGAACCAACGACCTGCCTTCCACCGGGGAGGCAAACAGGCGGTCGTGCATGGGGGTATAGAGGTCGGCGGCCAGGGTCTCAAAGCTCAAGGCAGCTCCATAAATCTGAAACGTGAGCGCGAAACCGATGACCAACAGCGTCAGCCGCTGCTGGCCCGCCACCTCCATGCCGGTCTGGATGTCGATGGTCTTGTACAGGTAGTCGAAGAAGAAAATCAAAACCAGGGGAAAGAGAATGAGGATGGCATGACCCAATATATCCTTCAGCGAGCGCTTGATGTGAAATGCAATCATGAGGCCACCTCGTCCCGCAGCTGCTTGCCGGTCAGGGTGAGAAACACATCCTCAAGGTTCGGCTGTTTGGTGTTTATGGTTACCAGTCCCTGCTCGGAGAGACAGAGGACCACCTTGTCCAGAATCGGGATGCCTCCGGGGACTACGATGGTGTATCGGTTCCCCTCCAAAGCCACTTCCTTCACATCTCCAAGGCCGAGAAGTTCCTTGCGCTTCTGCTCGCTGGCAAGCCGTACCTCCACCTCGATGAAGTGGTCGCCCTGGATGCGGGCGATCAAGTCGCGGAGAGTTCCATCGGCGATGATGTGCCCGTTGTCCATAATATAGATCCGGCTGGCGACAGCCTCCACCTCCTCGATGTAATGGGAGGTGTAGATGATCGTCGCCCCGCCCTTGGCGAGTTCTTTCACCGATTGGAGGATGAAGGAACGTGACTGCGGGTCGATGCCCACCGTCGGCTCATCCATGATGATCAAGGCCGGCTTGTGCATCAGGGCGCAACCGATGTTGAGCCTGCGCTTCATGCCTCCGCTATAGTGTTTGACCTTGTCGCCAAGCCTGCCTTCAAGACCTATGAGCCTGCCGACTTCGGCGATGCGAATCTGAATATCGGTCTTGCTCATCCCATACAAGGAGGCAAAGAAGGCCAGGTTGTCCTTCCCGCTCATATCCTCATACAGGGTGATTTCCTGCGTCACATACCCGATTTTGCTGCGGATGGTCTTGTTCTTTCCATCCTGGGGCATGCCGAACACCGTAATGGAACCCTCATCGATGCCGATCAGGCCGATGATCGATCGGATGCAGGTGGTCTTGCCAGCCCCGTTGGGACCAAGCAGCCCGATCACCTCGCCCTGCTCCACACGCAGCGAACAGCAATCGAGGGCGAGATTTGTGTTGAATCGTTTAATGACATCGTCTACTTGCAATACCATGACTGTATACCTCTGCATCCCAGTATAGGAACAGAGGCTGCTTGTGTGCAGTGACAATTGTCACTACGTTACTTTACCAGGACAATCGGTTCGATGGTGACTTCGGTTTTCATGGAGTTTGAGATCAAGCAGTACTTCTCGGCCTTTTCCAAGAGCTGTACTGTTTTCTCCATTTGGCTCTCATCATCGATGACAACCGTCGGCTTGATGTGGATTTTGGTCATCAGCATTCCCTTCTCCATCTTCTCAAGCGTACCCACAGCCTCGCTCTTGTAACTCTTGAAGGCAAGCTTCGCCTTTTCGGCGATGGAGAGGAAGGTGGTCATCAAGCACACTTCGGCGGCTGCCGTATAAAGGTGCTCGGGCGACCAGATGCCCTCGTGGCCGCCTGGGAACTGCGGGGGAGTCGCCACCTCGATGGTGGGAAGGAACGCAGAAGAGAGGGCCGCCCTCTTCTGCTTTGTCCACTCTACTGACGTACTATAGGTATGCGTGTCGCTCATTATCGGTATCTCCTTACTGCATAAGAAAGCCTCGACCACTCTACAGCGTTGCCGGCACCTCGGGCCAAATCTTTACGCCCTTGTCCAGCAGCCACGTATGCTCCTTTCGATAATAGCGGGTGGTGGGAAGCCACTTGTCCCCGGGAAGGTGGGGGATCAACCAAATGTAGTACATCGCATAGCCGGCCGCCGCCACCTGAGAGTGGGTGGTGTCGGGGAAAATCAAGGAGGAATCGCCGTCATGGACGACGAAGGCCTCTTCGTTGAGGACCGAAATTCCGAAACCCTGTGAGGGGAAGAATCGGTAGTGGTAGATTTCCGGATGGGGATGGTCGTGCGGCGGGTAGCTCGACCAACGGCCGGGATGATTGATCACCTCTCCCATCACCATATTCGAGTAGGGAGCACTCTCCCCGTCGAAGACGGTACGCACGGTGCGGTTGCTCGCCTCGTTCAGTACTCCGGCCCCGAAAACCTCGGTCTTCACCTCGCCCTTGGCATAGAAGCGGACCGGGAATTCTTGTTCATTGATGCACCGCTCGACGGCCAGCTCACTATCCTCAAGCGCCTCAACCATAACAGGTATCTGCCTCGGGGCGTGCAGGACCACCGGAGGCTCATCGATGCAGCTTGCTCGCTCGCCTACCGCTTCCGCATCAAGCCAGGAGAAACGGACCTTCCCCTTGATCAGCATCCAAGCCCGCTCCAAATCCAAGGAGCAGGTTGTGCAATCCCCCTTGTTGAGCTTGAGGATGCCGAAATCCAAAAGCATAGGGCCATCGAGTGTCGTAATCGTTGTATATCCAGCCTCCAGCGGCTTTTCTTTGCGAATAATCATGAAAATTCCTCCCTTTCACCCTGTAGCATACGAAACATATCCGGCTTTCGCAACCGAGGGATGTACATTCACGTGGGAAACCACAGAAGGCAAGCATATACTAGGTGTAATGAAGCGTAATAAACATCCCAAGCCCGGGCGCATGAAACCGTGGGTCCTGGTAGTGCTCTTGCTGCTCCTCAGTATTCTCCTGAGCCTGCCCTTTGTGCTGTGGCTGCTTGCGCCGACCAAGAACCTGGCGGTCACCGTCTACGATAAAAGTGTACCAACAACCAAAGCCGAACAGCACCAAAACCTGGGATGGTTTCTCAGCCACTTCAAGTATCCCACCGAGGAGGGAGCACGTTTTCGCACCCGGTCGACGTATCTGGGTTACCATCCAGGAGAGGAAAACCCGATTCGAGACCTCTCGTCCTTGGATGAGAGAACCGACCTGCTCTATATTGCCGACACCTATGGGGTATATAAAAGCGGCGAGGGTTTCTCCCGAACGCTTATGGATGGGGAAAGCAACCTTATCTGGGGGGGAAGCAGCGCATCCGATGTCCAGGCGATCAGGGCTTTCCTTAATCGGGAATCAGCCAGCACCGTCGTCGCCGAATACAACACCTTTGCAACCCCTACACCTTCCTACATACAGGCACAGCTGTACGAGGTGCTGGGAACCCGGTGGACCGGGTGGACCGGCATGTATGTCAACAACCTGTCCAAGACCGGTGAGACACCGCCTTGGATCCTCGACATCTACGGGGAGAACTGGGATTACTCGGGAAGCGGTGTGCTGCTGTACAACACCGACGATGAGGTCGTGGTGCTGAGAGAGGGTATTGAACTTGGTCCCAGCCGGATGACCTTTTCATTCACCGAAAAGGGGACCGCGGTCCTCGGACTATCGGGATCCATCGAGTACCGCCTGCTCTTTGACATCACCGAACCGCTTGGCGGCACCGAGGTGCTTGCAACCTACTCCCTCGATGTCAGTGAGAAGGGGAAGCAGCTGCTTGAGCGCTTCGGACTTCCCTCCTCCTTCCCTGCAATCCAGCTCAAGCAAACGGCTAACCATCGATCATATTACCTCGGAGGCAATTGGGCGTACAGCAAACGGTCCTTGAAGCTGTTCAGACTCAAGGGTCTGGCTTCCCTGCTGCAAGCCACAGCCACCGGGGAACGCACCTTTTACTGGAAGTATTACATGCCCATGCTCGCCTCCATATTCGAGGAGGCACAAGAACGGAACGCTCAGGTCCTCCCGCCCCTGCAACGAGAAGTTGCAACCATCAAATCAAGCAGGATGATCAGCAGGACGAACGGGAGACAGCTTGAACTCTTCAGCAAAGGATCTTGGAAGCCTTATTTCGTCTACGGTATAAATCTCGGCATCGCGATGCCGGGCCGCTGGTTCACCGAATTCCCCCAGGACAAGAGCCTGTACTACCACTGGCTTGAGCAGATGGGAGAGCTGGGAGTGAACACCGTACGCATCTACACCCTGCTCGATCCCCAGTTTTACCAAGCCTTCAGCCTCTACAACCGCATCCATCCTGACCGGCCGATCTATCTCTTGCAGGAGGTCTGGCCTGAGGAGGAACCGCCGGGACACGACTACCTCGAGCCGGCCTATCAGAAGGCCTTCGAAGAAGAGATCATCAACGTCGTCGACGCCATCCATGGCAAGGCCCGCATCCCCGAGCGAAAGGGAAGAGCCTATGGTGTCTATGACACCGACGTCTCTTCCTATGTCCTGGGATACCTGGTAGGACGCGAGCTGGAACCTCACGAAGTGGAACAGACGGACATCAACCACAGCGGCTACCGCTTTATCGGCCGATACATCAGAGCGACCGAACAAGCCACCCCCACCGAGAGCTGGCTCGCCCAAAGCTGCGACTACCTGCTCTCCTACGAACAGCAAGCCTATGGTTGGCAGCACCCCGTCTCAATCGTCAACTGGCCGACGCTGGACTACCTCACCCACGAGTCTGAACGGAATGAGGACGGAGAGAAGATCTGGGAGTACAACGACCGCACCACCGTGAACATCAACCACCTGGTGGTCGGAGAACTCAACCATGTCGGTCTGTTCGGTTCCTATCACATCTATTCCAACTACCCGGACTTCATGAACAACGAGCCATCCTTCGATGCATATGAGGATGAACAGGGTCGACTGCGTTACGGAGGCTACCTGCAGGCATTCATGGAGGGGCATACGAACTACCCGGCGGTGGTCGCCGAATTCGGCATCGCCACCGGCATGGGCAATGCCCACTCCAGCCCCGACGGCTACCACCACGGAGGTCTTACCGAAGAGCAGCAGGCCCAAGGCATCATCCGCATGTTCGAGGCGATGAAGGATCAAGGATACAGCGGGGGCATCATCTTTGAGTGGATGGACGAGTGGGCCAAGAAAACCTGGACCACCGAACCGTACATGGTCCCCTATGACCGGCAGATATTATGGCACAACGCCATCGATCCCGAGCAGAACTACGGCATCCTTGCCTATGAGGCGGTCAAGCCCAAGCGAAGCGGTGCCGCCGCTGTCGGGGACGGCTTGGTCCGGCAAATGGAAGTGCGTGCCGACGCCTCCTTCCTTCATGTGGACATCAGTCTCGCACGCCCGATCGACTTGGGAGCCGAACAGCTTTTGATCGGCATCGACACCCTCTACCGTGATCGTGGAGAACTCAAGCATGCCCCCCTTCTCGACCACCTTGCCCCTTCGGGCATGGAGTATGTTGTAGTGCTCGATTCCTTTGCAGGCTCCCGCCTGCTTGCCCTCAAGGAGGCGAACTACACCACCTACCACTTCAGCACCTCCGCCGACTTGAGAACTGACGGCCTCTTTGAGCCGATGAGCAAATTGATCAACAAGGAACGCAAACTCCTTGACGGGACGGTGATCCAGCCCAAGTACGAGGATGCCAGTCTTTTACGGTACGGCAGCCTGGAGGGAAACACCAACCATTGGAACATGGAGGGAACAGAGCTCTCGGTGCGCATCCCTTGGACGCGCATCAACGTCAGCGATGTTTCATCGGCACGAGTGCTCGACGATGAGAGGATCTACTACAGCGACCCGCTTCGTGATCAACTGGCTACGACGGCAACCGAGGGGCTTGTGCTCAGCGTGGTTGTTGCCGATAGCATCAAGCAAACCGTCCTGGATGCGCCTGAGGCGGCAACGCTTGTTCTGCCTGGATGGAACCAACCGGTTTACCAACAGAGAATGAAGGCAAGCTATGACTTGCTCAAGGCGTATTTTGCCAAGGAGAGAGCAGATGATTGACCTTACCAAACCCGTAGAGGTTGCCCAAGGACTGTGGTGGGTGGGCTCACAAAGACCCCACAACAGACTGCAATGCAACCCCTATCTTTTCATTAAGGACGGACTGGGAATTCTCTTCGACCCCGGATCGGTCCTCGACGGCCAGGTCGTATTGGAGAAAACCACGAGCCTGCTCCCCCTCTCCAACCTGAAGGCCATCGTCTGCAGTCACCAAGACCCTGATTTGTGTGCCGCCATTCCGCTCTTTGAGAAAGCCGGGTTCAAAGGAGACATCTGCTGTCATGCTCGTGCAGCGCTGTTGATTCAGTACTATGGCATCAAGAATCCGTTCTACATGGTGAATCATCTCTCCTTTTCCTACAGGTTGAGTGAAAACACCTCCATCGGCTTCATCTTCGCCCCCTATCTGCACTTCCCCGGAGCCATCATGAGCTACCTGCCCGAGCAGCAGGCTCTGATCAGCGGCGACTTGTTCGGCTCCATCACCGCCGATTGGAAGCTGTATGCCGACGAGAACTACATCGATGGGATGAAGGCGTTCCACGAGGTATACATGCCCGGCCATGAGATTCTCGCTGCAGCAATGGAAAACCTGGAAAGCTACCCCATCCGCCTGATCTGTCCGCAGCATGGCTCGATCATAGACAAGAATATTGAAGAGCATATCAACACGCTGAAGACCATGCCATGCGGACTGTTCATCCAATCCAAGCAGCTCAGGCTTCCCTTGGAGGGAGGTGTTCGCGCCCTGCTCGACCAGGTAGTGAAGCGTTTGATAACCATTTACGGGGAGCAGGAGATCAGGAAAACCTTCGAGAATTCCCCGTTCACCCTGAATGTCAAGATGAGGCATATCGCCAAGACCACGCTTGCCGAGAACCAGTTGTGGGAGAGTTTCTTCTCCACTCTTGAGGAAAGACGGGGCGTCGCCTACCTCTCATCGATCTCTTCCTTCGTGGAGCTGCTGGGAAAACAATACGGCTTGGGCATCCCGTCGGTGTTCTCCACCCTCATCGCCAGCTCCGAGCGCCAGATCAAGGAGAAGGATGCCGAACTTAAGGAGCTGGAGGAGAAACTGCAGAATCTGCAGGAGAGCATGTACCGCGATCCGGTGACCGGACTGTACAACAAGGAGTTCCATCAAGCCTTCATGCTCAAGGAGCTTGCCGGAGGCAGCCCGCTTGTTTCCGTGGTTCTGGCCATCGACAACCTTGAACGCATCAATCTCGACCATGGCAGCACCGAAGGCGACCGGACCATGCGCATTCTCTCACAGGTGGTATTGCAAAGTGTAGATCCGCATGTGCAGGTATGTCGCATCACCGGAGGGATGTTCGCCCTCTTATGCGCCTCCCTGACAAAGGAGCAGGCCATAGAACGAGCTGCTGCCTTGGGTAATCGCATTGCCGGGGAGGACCGGTTCATCGTCCCCATCACGGTTTCGATGGGAATCGCCCACTCCGACGAAGTCGCCGAATCCAGTCGCAACGATGTTTTACAGATGGCCTCCGATATCAACGCCTTGGCGGCCTTCCGCTTGCGCCTTGCACGAAAGAAAGGGGCAGGAAGCATCGTTGCCGTCTCTTCAAGCGAGGCCGGCAGTCGCTCGGCATTTGCCATCCTGCTTGTGGATGTGCCTTCCTTCTCCCGTGACCTTCTCAAGCAAACATTAGAGAAGGAGCGGTATCGGGTTCTGACGGCCGACAACGGGCTCGAAGCGAAAAAAATGCTGCTTGCGGGAGGGATTGATTTGGTCTTGTGCGAGCTGCTCGTCCCCAAGCTCGGCGCCCTGACCCTGCGCAAGGAGCTCTTGGGTAATCCAAGTACGGCAGGAATTCCCTTCCTGCTCATGTCGGCCAACAAGCAGGAGCAGACGGTCCGGAGGGCCTTTGACTTGGGCATCCAGCACTTCCTGGCCCGGCCTTTGGCCTTGTATGAGTTGACAGGCTTGGTCAACCTCATCGCTTCAAAGGAGGCCTGAGGTGTCCAGCAACTTTGCAATACTGTTGACAGGTGCGGTGATGCTTCTCAATGTTCTCGTTTTTGCAGGCATCATCATCCTGCGCCTGGTGCGTGCAGACAGAAAACGAAGGCTCGACAAGGCCCAGGCTCTCTTTCTCTCCCAACTGGAGACAGAACAGCCGGATTTCTCGCATTTCAAAGCAAAAACCCTTCTCATGCTCTACGGCAGACTCAGCGACAGCCTCCTGCTGAAGAAGGCGTTCCATGAGCAGATTCTCGGTTTTCTCTCAACTTCGAAGGTTGTCAAAACGCTGACCAAACGGCTCTATTCACCCTTTTTCGTCAGGCGGATAGAGTCGGCTGTTCACCTCAAGCCGATGCTCACGCTTCCCTCCTACCGGACGTTGTTCCTTCAGGCACTGTCTGAAGAGAAAAGTCAGGTTGTTGTGCTCTACCTGTTCCAGGCTCTTGCCTGGGTGAAGGAGAAGCGCGCCATCCTTCCCATGATCAGGCGCCTTGGCAGGGCGACTCCCTGGATGGCTGGCCGCTATCGCGCCCTCTTGATCGGCTATGAATTCATGCTGCTCCCCTACTTGAAAAAACGCCTCTCCATCGACCGAACGTATCTCGGGCTTCTTATCTGCGAGTACGCCATAGCGTATCCTTCGGATGCGCTCAAACCCTACCTGCTCCGCCGGGCGCAGGAGAAGAACATCCAAGTGCGCAAGTGTGCACTGGAGGCATTGCGTCTGCACTTTCCCCATGCGTTGCTGGAGCCCGAATTCTTGGAGAGCCCCTTCCCAAGCACGATGCTGTATGTTATCCGCGCCTATGCGCGCATTGCCGATAAGCGCAATATTGCCGCCCTGCTGTCGTACAGCAAATACTCAAGAGCGCGTGATCAATTGGTGCAAAGCCTCTCGGAGATGGCCTACAAGGACCCATCCCTGCTCAAGGAGTATCTGTCGCGTTTTGAGAAAACACGCAGTAAAAGTGAGACAGAGGTGCTGGCCAAGGTGCTGGACAACCGTCTGACCTACATCCTGACCGCCTATCAAGGGGATTTGGATGAGCAATTGACGAACTTGATCACCAGCTTGATCGAGCAGCAGCACATCAGCGGCTTGGTGCAATTCCTCAATACCAATGCAGAAATCCACAAGCAGCAACAACTTATCTCCTTGGTCAGAAAGCTTGCAAAACGAAGCAAACACCTGAGGCTCCTGTTCTTTGCCTATCTTCACCCTGCCGTCTACAAGACACTGAAGATAGCCAAACCGGAAACAGGAAAACCCTCCATGCAGGTCCATCAGGAGAAACCTCAGCGGCTGACCCTGATCCTCCTGCTCATCCTCACCCTTGCCGTCTTCCCTTTGATCATTTTCCTCTCCGAACTACCCAACCTCATCGACCTGAGTCTTGGTGAAGTCCTGTCCTTGTATGTGGTGCGCTTCAACTACCTGTTGGTCTACTATTCGGTCACAATCAACCTCATATACCTGACCATGCTGCTGATCTCCTATCGTGGGGCCGGAGTACAGAACAGGCTTTGGCATGCGAAGGACAAGCGCATGCTCTTCACCAAGGGCCTGCTTCCGTCGGTGTCCATCATCGCCCCTGCCTACAATGAGGCGGCAAACATCATCGAAAGCACCAACAGCCTGCTTAACCAACAGTATCCCGACTTTGAGCTCATTGTCGTAAACGATGGGTCCAAGGATGAGACCCTGCAGACGCTGATCACCTACTTCAACCTTGAAAAACGTGATCAATTAGTCCCCAAACGACTGAGGACGCGACCTCTCAGGGGTATTTACAAGAACAAGAACATCCCCAACCTGGTGGTGGTGGACAAGGTCAACGGAGGCAAGGCCGACTCCTTGAACCTGGGGCTGAACGTAGCGACCAAGCAGTTCTTCTGCGGCATCGACGCCGATTCGCTCTTGGAGCCCGACGCCCTGCTCAGGGCGGTCTCGGTCATGCTCGACAACAGTACCGAAACCATTGCCAGCGGCGGCAACATATGTCCGGTCAACGGCTGTGATGTCGAGCTGGGAAGCCTCGACTCGATCGGCCTGCCTTCCAAATTCCTACCCAGGCTGCAGAGCCTCGAGTACATCCGCTCCTTCATGACCGGCAGGGTCGGTTGGGCGAGGTTGAATGTACTGTTGATCATCAGCGGGGCTTTCGGCATTTTCCATCGCGACCGGACCATCGCCACCGGCGGATACCTTACCAAGAGCGGCAGGTTCCATAAGGATACAGTGGGAGAGGACATGGAACTCGTTGTACGGCTTTCACGGTACATGCGCGAACGCAAGCTGCCCTATCGGGTCCAATACGCCAGCAATGCCAACTGCTGGACCGAAGTTCCTGAGAAGTGGAAGGTGTTGCACCGCCAGCGCGACCGTTGGCACCGCGGCCTGATCGACATCCTGCTCTTTCACAGCACCATGATCGCCAATCCCCGCTATGGAAGGCTGGGTATGGTGGGTATGCTCTACTACTTTCTCTTTGAGCTGCTCGGACCGTTTGTGGAAGCGCAAGGCCTGGTCTTTGTGTTTATCGGCGCCCTGATGGGCTTGCTCAACATCCCCATCGCCTTGGCGCTTTTCACCTCGACCATTCTTTTGGGGATTCTCGTCTCTTTGTCCGCCCTGCTTATCAGCGAGTTCGACCGCCCGCTCTATGCCAAGAAGGATATGCTGCGTTTGGTGTGGATGGCGATCGTAGAGAATTTCGGGGTGCGTCAGGTCATCAGCCTGTGGCGGGTGAGCGCCTACTTCAGTGCGATGAGAAAGAACCGAGGGTGGGGAGCCCAGGTGAGAACCGGCTTTAAAGGGGCACAAACGAAAACGAAGTAAGAACCATGTGGGCGGGCCTCGCCGGTACGGCTCCTTGAAAGAGCCAGAGGTTGATGCGGAACCGCACCCGCCCCGGTGTCGGACTGCTTGGATGAGTCCAGCGCTCGATGAGCATGGCTTCACTCTCCTTGAGGTCGGGGTCGACCTTTCCATGGTAGGAGGAGAAGGAGACATCGTCCTTTGTCCAAACAATACGGTGAGTCGTAAGGTTGCCGTTCAGCTCTGGTTTGAAGACAAAAATGCGTGCTGGGTCGGTATAGGGCTGGACAACGTACTGGACTTTGGTGCCGTCACGCTCACCCCAAGCGGCAAACTCTATGTCGATCTCCCGATTATACTCCTCAGGTGCTGTATCCCAGGTGAAAAAGCCTGCAACCACATGAGCATCGTATTGCGCAATATCAGTCTCAACGGTGAAGGTATAGGTACCGTAGCCCACCCGCTCACGGGTGAAAATCTCAGTTGCCCACCACTTTCCCTGATGTTCATTTATAGTCAGGTGCAGGCCCCAGTCATCCACCCACACTGCATCCTCGGTTCCCCGAAAGTAGTTCGGGCCGGGGGCTGTCGGGGTGAGGCTGGTCTTCATCCTCCAATGTAGATTCCCGAACTCCAGCTCCCTCGGTCCGGTCTTCAATACGGGAACCGCCTCTGCATACAGGGTGCAGGATAGCAAGCTTACCAATGCCAATAAAACGACTGAAGTTTTCATCCCTACCTCCCGGTCAACGCAAGGACCTTTTGCACAAAAACATCGGTGCTGTAGTTCTCCACGTTCATCGCCCCGATGGCCCAGGCATTGATGCTCTTTGTCGGCACCACTTGGGCAACACTGGTTCTGATGGCTTGGTAGCCAAGGTCGTAGGCCTCGTTGATGATTGTACCATCCCCTGCACCGCTGCCGAACGGCAGGGCCAGGACTGTCACCTTCTCTCCAATCTGCTCTTCGATGATCTGCTTGGATGTCTCAAGCTCATGTCGGACGTCCTGGGCATCCATCTCTCCCATCATCCGATGGGTGAGCGAGTGGGATTCAAAGAAGAAGAGCTTCTTGCCCGATGCCGTCCGGTACTCACTCATCTCACGGATCTGGTCCCAGCTCATGTAGCCGACCTCGCCGATGAAGTTGGGAACCAGGAAAATGGTCGCCTCCAGCTCATACTGGCGAAAAAGCGGGTAGACAATGGCGTAGAGGGAGAGGTCACCATCGTCGAAGGTGATGATCACCTGGTCGGTTTTCGCCTGCCAACCTTGTGTCAGGACGTTCTTGAAGTTGGTGATGGTGAAATTGCGTTTGAGAAACGCCAAATCGTGTTCAAAGTTATAGAGGTCGCGGTTATAGACATTGCCCGTCCTGCCGAAAACGATGTTGTGATAGAGAACCACCAGAAGCTTGGGATCCTTCCTGAGGGGAATCTGGCTCTGGGTATCCAAGCCGGGAAGGGTTTGCACGGGAAGCAATCCCTGTTGGTGCGTGCTCCAGTACCTCACAGGAGGAGCGATGTCTCTCACAAGGGGGGCACTCTGCTGTTCGGGGAGCACTTCGGCAGACAAGTTGAACATGAGGAGGAAGAGTAGTGAAATCAGGATGAAGTGTTTCATACGGCAAAGGTCCTTAAACCGACAAAGAAGACGAACTGGACGATGACGATCAGGGTGGGGACCTTGTTGACGGCAGCCAGCTTCTGCTTGGCAAACACAAAGGCGAAGACAAAGGCGATGCAGAACCATGCGATATAGTTCTGTAGCGGGATATCCACGGCAGCCCACGTCCAATAGTCAAAGGCAATGGCCACCGGCTCCATCACATAGTCGAAGAGGACGGTCAAAGAAGCTGTGACCAAGGCTGCAGCCAGGGGGTTCGCAATCCTTGTACGTGCCACCTGTACAATGCCCAAAATGATGATGGTCCAGTTGATGCCGATCAGAAGCGGTACGCCGAGCAGCTTCAGTCCCAGCGTCGGTCCATAGGTGTAGGCACCGAAGACCAATGATGTCGCCACCCCCACAATTTCCAAGAACAGCGTTACGCCGAAGGTGACGGCCGCCCAAACAAGCAGGCCCTTATTACGCTCTTTCACCTCAAAGAAGAATCCCAAGACCGAAGTTGCCAAAATGGTATAGGGGGTGAAGGCCAGCATCATCGGCAGTGTTGCGCCTATGCTGTGCAGCACGATGCCGATGAGATAGAACGGGAGGAGCAGGAAAAGAATCAGCTTTTCTGTTTTGCTGAGAATCTGCATGGCAGGGCGACTCCTAGGGTGTGGGCTATGCCCTTTCTCAGGATCCTCGCCTTCGGCGGCTTGATCCGCTTCTTATAGACGATGAAAGGATCCTTGGCTATCTGCTGTGCGGTCCAGCAGTACATGTCCGCTGCGGTCATAATCGGGATGCGATACCGCCTGGGAATAAAACGATACCCCTTCTGTGCCTCTTTCTGCCACCGTTGATACCGTTTGAGCTCTTCCCTGATGAAAGCTGCAAACTGCTTCTCATGCGTTTGGACGTAGGATTGTTCCAAGGAGGCAAGACCGCTTGATCCAAGAGGCAGGTAGCGCCTTCCGATTGCAAGATCCTCCTTGATGTCCCTGATGAAATTAATGTACTGCATCGCCCGTCCCAGCATTGCTGCATAGCCGAAGGCCTCTTCACTCAGGTCCATGATCCTGGCCATGTAGAGACCGATGACCTCGGCCGAGCCGTAGATATAGGTGAGCACCTCGTCCAAGGTTTCACAGGTGGAGCTTGAAAGATCGTGTTCCATGGAGTCCAAAAACGCCTCGGTCCAGGCTGGGTCGAACTGCTTGCGTCTCTGAAGTTCCAAAAAGGCATCGATAATTACGTCACCGCTCGCTTTGCCTGACCTAAGAGCCTCTGTGTATGTCCTCCGAAAGGCGTGAAAAGCCGTCGGGTCGACCGGCTGGTCGTCCACCAGGTTGTCAGCCACTCTGACAAACCCGTACAATGCATAGACATCCCTGCGCACCGCAGGGGGAAAGAAACGGGAACTGAAGTAATAGGTCTTGCTCCCGCTTCTGAAAATTTGTTCATGTTTCTCAGCGACCATAGGTTTCTTGGATTTCCTTAGCAATCAATTCACTTGCAATGAGCACCATCGGGACTCCTACGCCCGGATGGGTATATTGGCCTGTATAGTACAGATTCGGTATCTGCTTGGCTTGGTGTCTGGGGCGGAACACCGCCGTTTGGAACAGCGTGTGACTCAGGCCCAAGGCCGTGCCCTTGTAGGCATGGTAGTCTTGGATGAAATCACGATGGGTGTACAGCCGCTTCACCAAAACATCCTTTCCCAAATCCTCACCGGTGACCTTCTTCACATGTTCAACCATTTTTGCAAAGTATGCCTCGCGCTGCTCGTCGGTATCAGCGAGTCCGGGAGCGACGGGAACAAGGAGAAAGACGTTCTCGCACCCCTGGGGTGCAGAGCTTGGGTCGGTTTTAGTTATGCAGCTGAGGTAGAAGCAGGGATCTTGGTCCGGCCATGCAGGCCGCTTGAAAATATCATCGAAATGACCGTTCCAATCCTTGGCGAAGTAAAGATTGTGATGCTCAAGACCCTTGAGTTCACGACCGATGCCAAGGTAGGCGATGAACATGGATGGTGCCACCACCCGCTTCTCCCAATACGTGTCGGAGTAGGTTCTTTCCTCTTTCTTGATCAATGAAGTTTCTGTGTGGTGGTAGTCAGCCGAACTGACAATGACATCGGCTGCAAAGTAGCCTTTGTTCGTTTGTACCCCGACGGCTTTCCCATCCTTGGTGACAATATTGGTCACCTCGGTATCGGTGAGCAGTTTTACTCCGAGCTCCTTGCAAAGGTTGGCAAACCCTTCGGCCGCCCCGGCCATGCCTTTCTCGGGGAAGAACACACCGAGCTTGAGGTCGACATGGCTCATGATCGAGTAGATGGCGGGAGCCTGGGAGGGATTGGTACCCAAGAACACCATGGCATACTCGAGGATCTGCTTGGCCCTGCGGTCCTGCACATAGCCTGAGACGAAGGAGTCGAGCTTGCCGAGTACACCAAGTTTCAGGCCTTCGGTCATCAGGCGTCGGTTGAAGAACTGACCTATATGCTTGTAGTCGCGATAGAGAAAATCCTCCATCGCAACCTCATACTTGTAGGTCGACTGCTCCATGTAGGCTTTCAGGGCTTCACCGCCACCCTTTTCAAAGGATTCGAAAAGTTCGATGTTCTTGTCGAAATCCGGGGTAAGCTCAACATCTCCCTGTTCACCGAAGAACACCTTGTAGTAGGGGTCCAGCGGCTTGAGTTTGAAGTACGATTCCCGCTTTTTCCCAAAGAGCGAGAAGTAGCGTTCGAACACCTCGGGCATGAGATACCATGACGGGCCCATGTCGAAGGTGAACCCGTCCTTATGCCAATAACGGGCACGGCCACCGAGCAACTCGTTCTTCTCAATCACCGTAACGGTGCATCCATCCCGTGCAAGCAAGGCTGCAGCGCTCAGGCCGCCGAAGCCTCCGCCAATGACTATCGCTTGTTTTCCCATAGGCAAATCCTATGGTGTTTACCAAGGAAAATCAAGGAAATAGCGCACCGCCATACTTAAAAAGAATCATTCCGAATAAGAAGTATCAATGCGTTTCTTCCTCCCTCCTTCTTTCCCAAAAGCAATGGTTTGGATATGCTGATGACAAGGAGAATTCGAGATGATTATTGACAAACTCAGCGACTTGCACCGCTATGCACCAGCCCTTCCCGCTTTGGAGACAGTCTGTACAATTCTGGAGAGTGGAGTATTGAAGAACCAGAGCTTCGGAAGCTATAAGACCGATAACCCCGCTGTACGCTACAACCTCTTCACCTATCATACGGAAAAGACCGAAAGCGACATCTATGAAATTCATCGCAAAGAGGTTGACGTCCAGATTCTCCTTTCAGGCTTCGAACGCATGGACATTGCATCCAAGGATGGACTGGAGACAGTACAGGAGTATGATCCGGCCAAGGAAGCCATGTTTCTAAAAGGCAGGAGGCAGGTAAGCTACCACGCCGACACCACCACCTTTGCTCTCTTCTTCCCCGGAGAACCCCATGCTCCCAATCTGGTCGATGGCAAACCAGCTGAAGTAGTGAAGGTGGTTTTCAAGATTCTCGTATCCTGATTCATCAAAGGTCGTGTATCATAGGGCATGCGTACAAACCTTGCCACCGATGCACTGCCTTCCTTGCTTGCCAAGCTGACCATACCGTCGCTTATCGCGTTGCTGGCCAGTTCGCTGTACAGCATCACCGACAGCATTTTCCTAGGAAGGGCGGTGGGAGAACTGGCTCTTGCCGGCCTGGGTTATGCATCCCCTGTCCAACTGTTTCTGGTTGCGTTCGCCCAAATGTTCGGAGCAGGCTCGGCATCTCTGATCAGCCGGGCTTTGGGAAAGCAGGACGAAAAAAGAGCCGGGTCGGCATTCAGCGCTGCCTTCATAGCCCTTATGCTGACCGTTTGCAGTCTGGCCCTTCTCTTTTTCCTGGCACCTTCATTGCTTCTGAAAGGTGACAACCCTGCCGTCAAGGGACAGGCTCTCTCGTATTTGGTTGTCCTGTTGCCCTTCACCCCGTTCTTTTGTGCTTCCACGTTCTTTGCCGCGATTCTGCGCTCCGAAGGAAAGGCAGGGAAAGCCCTGCTGCTTCTCTTGCTGGGTAATGGCGTGAACATAGTCCTGGACGCCCTTTTCATCCTGAAGTTCGGCTGGGGTATCAAGGGAGCGGCGCTGGCAACCGCCCTCGGCCATACAGGTGCATGCATCTATGCATGCTCGCTGCTGATGAATAAGAAATTGCTGCTTCGGCCGCACAAGCCTGCATTCCCACTTCTCAAGGAGATTGTTCCCCTCGGCCTTCCCTCCTTGGTCCGTCAGCTGGGAACCACGCTCATCATCGCCACCGTCAATGCCTTGCTGATCAAGACTGCAGGGCAGGCGGCTTTGGCTTCATACACGATCATCAACCAGCTGACCATGCTCGCCTACCTGCCCCTTTCCGCCTTGGTGATGGGCTTCTCCCCCATTGCAGGCTTCAGCTATGGAGCAGGGAATAGTAGGAGGCTCGCTTCTTTGATCAAGCTCTCCCTTCTGTGGCAGATAGGTATCGCAATGGTGCTGCTCGGCGTCTTCCAAGTGTTCACCCGTCCGGTGACAGTGCTCTTCAGCAGTGATGAAACTCTCATCGCCTCAACCATCCCCTTGGTTCGCATCGTGCTGGCAACCATTCCCCTCATCGGAATCCAGAGCCTGGGAGCAGCATACTTTCAGAGTATCGGCAAGAGTTTGCAGTCGTTGCTGCTGTGGACCAGCAGGCAGTTCCTTCTGCTGTTACCTCTGCTTCTCATATGCTCTTACTTGTTTGGCCCCAAGGGCCTGTGGTTCGCCTTTCCTCTCTCGGATGTGCTGGCCGGAGTGCTGACGCTTGTGCTTCTCAATCGAGAGAAAAAACACGATTTCTCGTTTCCGAAGTAGTAACTGTGATTGTATGATTATATAAGCCAAACGCCCTTGGAGGCATTCCATGCATCATTCTATTCGACGTATACGTATGTTCACTCTGATCGGTCTTTTAGTATTACTGTTCCTGCTCGCAGGATGCAGATCCCTCGATACGCAGAGTGGCCGGCTCACCCAGATTTCACTGCTCAATGCACTGTTGCTCGGAGAGTACGATGGATTTGTGAGCGTTGAAGAGGTGAAGACCATGGGGGACACCGGAATCGGGACCTTCGATACCCTGGACGGGGAGATGATCATGCTGGACACAGTGGTCTACCAGGCCAAAGCCGATGGTACGGTACTGCAGGCCTCCGATTCAATGCTTGTCCCCTTTGCCATGGCAACCCACTTTTCGCCTACCATTGATGAGCGAAAAGTCTCTTCGCTGGAGGGAATCGAGACTCTCAAAATGAATATGGATGAGGTCATTGGAGCAACAACCAATGACTTCAACCGGTTTTATGCAGCTACACTGACAGGCTTTTTCAAATTCATACGGGTACGAAGTGTTCCAGCCCAAGAAAAACCCTATCAACGACTTTCGGTGGTAGCCGCGCAGCAGAAAGAGTATATGTATGAGAATCTTGAGGGCACCATCGTAGCGATGCGCTGCCCGCCATACGTAGAAGGCATCAACATGAGCGGCTGGCATCTCCATTTCCTCTCGTCCGACAGGAGCAAGGGAGGTCATCTGCTTGAGGTGGACATTGAAAGGGCTCTTCTGGGAATTGGAGACATGCGGACTTATCACCTCATCCTCCCAGACAGTGAGAGTTTTGCCTCCCTGGACATCACCCATGATTTATCCCGGGAGACACAATCCATTGAAGGAATGCGCAAGTAGGGGATCACACTGGTTGTCCGAGCAACTGCTTTGTACTTTCATGTACTTTCCATTTGACAGACAGGAAAACCCATGCAATCATTAACCTGTAAGACAGCTTTACAGCTAAGCAGATTTATATTCCTGGCATACGCCGGGAAACGCATCGAACATTGTTAGCCGCTTTGCGGTCCTGAGGAGGAAACAATGAAGAAAGTAATCGTCACCCTGTTGCTGGCAGCCCTGGTACTTCCCATGGCATTCGCCCAAGCTTCAACTGAAGTCAAGCCCGTTGAATTGGTCTATACCATGACCGCAGTCCCCACCGATGCACACGCCGGTGCCATGCGCGTCTTCAAGGAAACCGTCGAACGCGTTTCCAATGGACAGATCAAGGTTCTTACCTACGATTCGGCATCCTTGTTCAAGCAGGAGCAGGAAGTATCGGCGGTCAAGAGCGGCCAGGCCGACATGACCGCCACTGCAGCTTCGTGGCTGACCGATGGAAGCCCCTGGGTATCCATGTTTACCGCAGGCTACATCTTCAAGAGCTACGACCACATGACCAGCGTACTCAACGGCCCCATCGGCGCTGAGGTGTTCGACCGCATCGCCAAGGAGCAGGGAATCCGCCCCCTCGGTGCACAATACCTTGGAACCCGCCAGCTCAACCTGGTTGCAGACAAGGAAATCAAGACCCCGGCTGACCTTAAGGGTGTGAACCTGAGAATGCCGAACTCCGACTCCTGGATTTTCCTGGGCAAGGCTCTGGGAGCCAACCCGACCCCGATCTCCTTCAGCGAACTGTATATGGCACTGCAGACCAAGACCGTCGACGGCCAGGACAATCCGCTTCCATCCACCAAGAACGCAAAGTTCTATGAAGTAACCAAATCCATCACCATCACCAACCATCTGGTTGACTCGGTATGGCCCGCCATCAACGAAGCAAAATGGCAGTCCCTTACCGAACAACAGAAGGCTTGGGTCATGGAAGGGGTGAAGGCCGGCATCGAGTATTGCGACAGCACCAACCTCAAGGCTGAGGCTGAACTGGTCGAGTTCTTCAAAAACGCAGGCCTGAAGGTCTACAATGCAGACCTGAATGCATTCGCCGACCACGTTCTGGCACAGTATCTGGCAAGCCCTTACGCTCAGAAATGGGACAAGGCGATGTTCGACAAAGTCGTAGCTGCTGGAAAGTAAGCAATCACTTACGAACCCGGGGCTGCCTGCCCCGGGTTTCTTCTTGTAATTGAACAGGAGACCAACCACGTGAGAAAACTAGCGTTATTTATCAGAGAGGTGCTGGAAGTCTACATTCCTACCGCCGCTTTCATCTTCTTGTTTCTGGCATTCATCCTGCAAGTATTCTTCAGGTATGTGGTCAACCATCCTCTTACTTGGACCCAGGACGTGATTGTCATCGGATTTTGCTGGTCGGTCATCCTTGGTGCCTGCTACACGATGCGTCGCAAGGGACACGTCCAGTTCACCATGCTCTATGAAGCCTACAGCCCCAAGGTTGCAGCTGTTGCACGACTGCTGGGCAATCTGCTGATCATCATCACCTTTGCAGTGATGGTAGTCCCCTCCTTCAAATACGCCTTCTTTCTGGGTTTCCAGAAAACCCCGGTCCTGCGTGTCTCCTACACCTGGATCTTTCTCCCCTTCACCTACTTCCTCCTGGCCATCATCGGCTACAGCATCAAGCCGGTCCTGGAGGACTGGAAGGTCATTACCGGAAAACTTTCCGATAGTTTCGACCACAGCTACGACCCGCTGCTCGGGGAGGTAAAGAAATGAGTTTTCCCTTATTCATCACCCTGCTCGTATTCATCCTGATCTTCGTTCTCAGGATGCCCATCGCCTTGGGCATGCTTGCTTCAGCTGCATGTTACCTGCTGGTAAAGGGCGCAGACCTGAGCCTGGTCGTCAACCAGGTCATGAACACCTATTACACCAACTACGTCATCATCGCAGTCCCGCTCTTTATCTTTACTGCAAATGTCATGAACTCAGGGAAAGTCACCGAGATGATTTATGATTTCGCCCTTGGGCTTGTGGGAAGAATGCGGGGCGCTTTGGGACAGGTGAATATTCTCGGATCGCTGATTTTCAGCGGAATGACGGGATCGGCCATTGCCGACGCGGCAGGCCTGGGCAAAATTGAAATTGAAGCTATGACGAAAAGCGGTTTCGAACCTGAGTTTGCTTGTGCCATCACCGCAGCATCGGCGACCATCGGCCCGATCTTCCCCCCGTCCATTCCCTTGGTCATCTATGCCATGCTCTCCTCAACCTCGGTGGGAGCACTGTTCATGGGCGGCATGGTTCCAGGCGTCCTGCTTGCGATTGCCTTGATGATCTATGTAGCAATCGTTTCCAAGAAACGCAACTACCCACGCGGCGAGAAGATCGTCCTAAAAACTTTTATTTCCGCCACTGTCAAGGCGATTCCCGCCCTGTTGACTCCTGTCATCCTGCTGGTAGGCATCTATACCGGAGTCATGACCCCGACCGAGGCAGGAGCAATTGCAGGCCTGTATGCCATCATCATTTCTGTGTTCGCCTATAAGGCATTGGGCTTCAAGGATCTCTTGAATGTGGTCAAGGACTCCATCAGGGATGTGGGGGCAACCAGCATCATGATCGGAGCTGCCACCATCATCAGTTACATCGTCGCCCGTGAGCAACTAGCCGCCAACATCGGCAACTGGATATTGGGAATTACCAGCAGCAAGTGGACATTCCTCTTCATCGTAAACGTAGTCATCCTGATCCTGGGAATGTTCATGGACACCTCCACCATCCAGTTGGTCTTCGTGCCCATCATGATTCCCGTGGCCAACGCCCTGGGCATCGACATGATCCACTTCGGTTTGGTAGTCACCTTCAACATGATGGTAGGACTTTCCACCCCGCCGTTCGGTATGCTGCTCTTCATCACAAGCGGTATTTCCGGCACTCCGCTGAAGGATATCATGCGTGAAATCCTTTGGCCGATTATAGTCATGCTGATCGTCCTCATCCTGATCACCTACATCCCCGAGATCACCCTCTTCCTGCCCCGTGCAGCAGGACTTATCTAAGGAGTTATGTCAATGAAAACACCCTATAACGGCTGCTGGCCGACCATGATCACCCCCTTTACCGCCGACAACAAGGTAGACTTTCCGGCAGTGAAGGCCCTTACCAACTGGTACATCGACCGTGGCGCCGACGGAATCTTCGCCGTCTGCCAGTCCAGCGAGATGTTCTTCCTCTCGCTTCAGGAGAAGCTCGATATAGCCAAGGCGGTCGTCGAGGCAGCCGAAGGCAGGATCAAGGTCATCGCAAGCGGTCATACCAGCGATGACCATCAACAACAAATAGAAGAACTGGGAGCGATGTCCCAAACGGGAGTCGATGCCGTGGTGCTGGTCTCCAACCGACTGGCAAAAGCCGATGAAGACAGCTCTGTCTTCAACGCCAACGCCCAGGACATCTTCGACCAGCTGAGCGATGTCACCTTCGGCCTGTATGAGTGCCCGTATCCCTATCTGAGACTGCTTACCGACGACTTTCTCGCCTGGGCTGCGAAGGAGGACAAGCTGGTCTTCCTCAAGGACGTCTCCTGCTCCCTGGAAATCGAGAAGCGCCGTGTCGAGCTGGTGAAGGGAACCAAACTGGCCCTGTTCAATGCCAACACAGCTACTCTTTTGGACTCCTGGATCGCAGGCTACCATGGTTACAACGGGGTTATGGCAAACTTTCACATCGACATCTACAAGTGGATGTATGAGCACTTCAGGACAGAGCCGGTTCTTGCACGCAAGGTCATGGACTTCCTTACCGTTGCTGCAGTCACCGAAGCGCGAGCCTATCCGGTCAACGCAAAATACCACTACGACCTCACCGATGTACCGATGAGTTTGGTCACCCGCTCCAAGCCGATCTCCCTGCTCAACGAGAATGCACGTCTGGAAATCCAGAGCCTGATCAGGATGGAAGCTGAGATGCGCGCGCTTCTGGGACTCAAGCTATGAACCGGGGAGCGGAGTTTCGCACCAGGCTGAAGTCGGGTTCGGTTCTGGGCGGACACGTATTTCTCAACGACCCTGCCATCACCGAGGCACTGGCCCGCTACGGCTACGACTTCATCTGGATCGACGCCGAACACGGGCCGTTTGACAAGCAGAACCTTCTGCTGCATGTCATGGCGGCCAATGCAGGCGGGGCCGCCGCCTTTGTGCGGGTGCCGGGCCAACAGATGCAAGACCTCAAGTATGTGTTGGAGATGGGCATCGACGGCATCATCATTCCCCAGGTAATGGACGAGGTTGAAGCCCGTCAGGTTTTGGAGCTTTGCCTGTATCCACCCGAGGGAACGAGGGGTTTCGGGCCAAGGCGTGCCATTGCCTACAACCAGCAGGACCTGAAGACATACCTTCAGCAGAGCAGGGAGAGCTTTGTGAGGATCATCCAGATCGAGCACATCAGTGCGGTACAGCGCATTGAGGCAATACTATCCCTGCCCGCCCTCGATGCGGTGATCATCGGACCGAACGACCTGTCGGCCTCCATCGGCCTGCTCGGCGACAGCCTGAACGAGAAGGTGCTTGAGCTCGCGCAGCGCGTCATCGATGCTGCGAAGAAGGCAGGAAAGCCGGTCGGAGTATCGATCGGACCCGATGAGAGGACGATCAGGATATACCAAGAGATGGGTGTGGATTTCATCAGCTGCGGGGATGACATCTCGTTTTTGCACCAGGGTGCAAAGCGAACCTTTGCCATGGTTGGAAGAACCTAGATACAACGGTTCGAATTGGGTAAGATGGTTCGATAGGAGGTCTGCATGGATATATCACAATTCTCACTCTCACGGGTAAACCTCAGCCAACAGATTGCAGACCATCTGGAAGAGGTCATTCTCTCCTCCCCCACCAGCAAGGTGGCTGAGAAACTACCCGGTGAGATGAAGCTTGCCAAGCAGTACAACGTCAGCCGTCCGGTCATCCGGGAGGCTCTGAAACTACTGCAGGAACGGGGCTTGATTACGCTCAAGAACGGTAGTGGAGCCTATATCACCCGACCGGAAAACGATACCGTTATGAATGCCGTCAACCGCATCATGCAGGTCGACCGCATCAAGAGCGACGACCTGACTCAAATGCGTGAGATTTTGGAGCTCAGCTCCGTCGACCGGGCGGTTAAGTGCATCACCGACGAGCAGCTGAAGGAGATGGACGAAATCCTCTCCAAATTCGAGGACAAGAGCCTTCCGCTCAAGGAACGGGTCAAGCTTGACGAACAGTTCCATATCGCCATCGCCCAAGCCACCGGCAACGAGCTGCTCAGCATGTTCGTCGGCGTGCTCACCTCCCTGCTGCGCGACTACATGGGCAAGGGCATTCTCATCGAGGGCGGCATCGAGGATGCAATCAAGCGTCATCGGGAGATTTATCAGGCGTTGCTCAATCGCGATGCAAAGGCGGTCCACCAGGCGATGGTCGAACACTTGAAGGTCTCCAGCCTCAATGTCCAGTTCTTCGACCGACAGGGTGCAACAGCTAAAAAACAGACTCCTTGACGATTCAGATATCCATCACCACCTTTTGCTGATATGCTTACACGTGAGCTCTTGGTAGGAGGTACTTCATGAGTCTGCTTCTTTCCGGCATCGAAGCCAAGCTTATCACCCTCGCCCAAAAGATCTTCGACCGCCAGTTCGAACTCGATTCCAAACTCGTCTATGAGATGGATGAGCGGCGCAAGCAGCTGATGTTCCAGGACATCCTGTACAATTTCAGCTTCCTCACCACGGCGGTGAACCTGCAGGATGAGAAGATCTTTTCCAACTACGCCCTCTGGCTCTTCGAGTTGCTGTGTAATCTCATGAAGGACATCGACCGGGACCGCATCAAGGACCAGATGGTCGACCACTACCGCATCCTTTCATCCTGTGCCGATGAGCTTTACAAGGATGAGCAGGTCGATTTGGCAAAAAGCTACTTGCAGAGGGCCATTGTCGTCACCGAGGATGCGGTGGACAACATCAAGGTGTCCGAACAGTTTCTGCAGGGTCGGCATGTGCCGATCAGGAGGGCCTACCTGAGTGCGTTGCTGCGCAGCGACACTGCGCAGGCGACCAAAATCATCCGTGATGCAGAGGCTGCCGGTATTCCCATCGAGGAGATTTACGAGGACATCATCCGCATGACCATGCTCGAGGTCGGAGAGCTTTGGCACCAGAACAAGATTACCGTGGACAAGGAGCACTACTGCACCTCCACCACCCAGATGATTCTCTCCCTCTTCTACCCCGTCATTTTCAGCCAGCCATCCAAGGAGAAGAAGATAGTGACCTGCTGCGTGGGCAGTGAACTGCATGAGATGGGAGGCAGGATGGTCAGCGACCTCTTCGAATACCATGGATGGGAGAGCATTTTCCTCGGCTCGGCAGTTCCTACAAACGCCCTGGTGCATGCAATCGGCGAACACAAGCCCGACCTTGTCGCACTTTCGGTGACCATGCCCCAGTATCTGGGGCTCTGTCATGAGGCCGTATTGGCTATCCGCAAGACCTATCCCGAAATCTTGATAGCGGTGGGAGGCAGAGCATTCAGCACCAGCAATAGAATTTATGAGCGTTGGCCGGTGGACATCCATACCGATCTGGCCACCGAGTTGATCACCTGGGCCGATAAGGTGGTGAAGTAGCGTGAGCAACTCCTTCTTCGTCCGCACCACAACCCTTGGCGTCGTGCAGGAAGCCTATTGGTCCGACCCGATTTCCTTGGCCATTCCTTACAAAACAACCTTGGCTGAACTGTTTGACGAGGATAATCGGAGAACATTCGAAAAGACCTTTACGTCGGCATTGCTGGAGAAACACAAGGTATTCTGCTCGCATGTAGTGATCGTCGAGGAGCGGCTTGAGCTTTGTTTTTTCATCCTCAGCCTGGACCAGGATGTATGGGTGCTCGCCGTCGATTATCTCATGGAGCTCCCCCCCGACCTACAGGAACGTCAGAAACACCTGCTCTTCAAAATGATTGAGCAGGTTGCGGCGATGCACTCCCGTTTTTCACTGCACAACTCGCAGGTGGTCTACAGTCATTTCGAGCAGATCCAGAAGCTGAACAACCAGCTGGTCAACACCCAACGGGAGCTTCAGCGGGCGAACAAGAAACTTGAAGCGTTGAATCTCGATCTGAACAACCGCCTGGTCAAGGACCCGCTGACCGGATTGGTCAGCCGCTACCAGTACCGCTCCGAGATGCAGCGTGTGATCAACGCCAATCCCCAAGCCCTCGGTCTGTTCGCCTTCATCGACATCGACGCCTTCAAGCACGTCAACGATACCTATGGGCACGCTGTAGGGGATGAGTACTTGGTTGCCTTTTCAAAACGTCTTGCATCCCTTCCATTCGAGAAATCCACTATTGCCATGCGCATCGCAGGCGACGAGTTCGGTCTCTATATGCACGAACTTGCATCCGTCGATGATGAAATCTTCTCATCACTTTACCGGAAGTTTGAAGTATATGTCACCGAGCGTCCACTCTCCACGTCCATAGGGGAGCTTGCAATCAGCTGCAGCGTCGGGTTTGCCGTCTATAACCGTGATACAACCAACCTGTTCGAGCTGATCGAGTATGCCGACTGGGCCATGTATCAGGCCAAACGCGGCGGGAAGCACGGATACCGGGTATTTGACAAGCTGCTGTACGACCAGCGATATTCCGAGCAGTAAAAAAAATTGGCTGCCTCTTGACCCTCACGTTACGTCAGGGTGTATAGCCATATCAGGAGGTGCAAACATGGACTACACCATTGGAGAAGTCGCACAGCTTGCCTCGATTTCCGAGCGTACGTTGCGCTATTACGACGAGCTGGGCCTTGTATGTCCCAAACGGGACAGGGGGCAGCTCTATCGGCTCTATTCGAAAGAAGATTTGAAACGACTGCAGACGGTTCTCTTCTATCGGGAGCTGGACTTCGACTTGGCAACCATCAAGGCAATCATGGAAGATCCCGGGTTTTCCACCTTGCAGGCCTTGGAGGACCAGAGGAAGCGGTTGCTGGCAAGACGCAACCGCTTGGAGAGTCTGCTTCGCACCTTGGAAACAACCATCGCAGAACAGAGAGGAGAAAGAACCATGACAGACAAAGAACGATTTGAGGGATTAAAGAGAAATTTGATTGAGGAGAATGAGAAGAAGTTCGGAAAAGAGATTCGAGCACGGTATGGAGAGGAGACGGTGGCCAAGTCGAATGCACAGATGATGGGTATGGATGAGAAGACCTACAATGAGATGAACGAATTGGGCGTCCGGTTGTTGGAAAAGCTTGTCGAGGCGGAAAAAACGGGAGACGTTTACTCGCCCCTTGCCCGGGAGGTGGCCATGATGCACAAGCAATGGCTTGCCTACACCTGGCCCTCCTACAACAAGGAGGCGCATGCAAATCTGGTTCGCATATACGTCGACGATGAGCGTTTCAACGCCTACTATCTCGGAAAGGCAGCCTTCCTGCGTGACGCGGTGCTGGCTTGTCTGAATGAGGAATAAGGAAAAATAGTTCAGCCACTCAGCCCTCTGAATTGGAGGGCTTTTCTTCATCTCGTACAGCGTAGGTCTTGATGAAAGCTTCGGTTGGAGAACCATAGACCGATAAGAAACCGTCGAAAACACTCTGCCGCTCGGCAATCAATTGCTCAGCAACACGATTGCTGATGTTCTGTGGCGTGATGAGCAATACCATCTCCCTCTCGGGCTGCAATTCCAAGTTGAAAAATGGGATTTTTGAAGCACTATTTTCTATTGAACCTCTGCCAACAAGTATAGTGGCACCGGTTGCCCCGCTTTTACGGGCAAGGCTGACTACATCATCGGCAAATCCGCGATTCACAAGTACGAGCATGCACGTATGGTCGGCGACTCGCTTCTCTTGGCCGATTGCCTTGCTCAGCATGGGTATCTCTTCGGTGATATGTATGGGTTTCTTCTGTCTGAATAGTGTGCCTAAAAGCATAATGGAAAAAACTGGAGCCATGGCAACCATGGCAATGACGCCGAATCCATCCACCAACACGTTTGCTGTCGGGATGGCCGAGGCGGCTCCTTGTGCAAAGGCCAGAACGAAGGTTGCCATCATCGGACCGGAAGCAACCCCTCCTGCATCAAATGCGATGCCGACAAACACGGGATTGCACCAAAACGACAAGAACAAAGCGAAAGCAAAACCCGGGAGCAGGAAATACCATAACTTCACTTCAGGAACAGTGATGCGAACCATGGAGAGTGAAATAGCGATGGCTGCACCCAAAGAGAGTGTCAGACGGATGAGTCCGAGAGGTATGGTACCTCCAGTGACTTCCTCGATCTGTACGCCCAGGACATGCACTGCCGGCTCCATGAGGACGACGATCAGGCCGAAGAGGAATCCTACTGCTATAAGGAGTCTCGTATCCATCGAGGCGATCTGCATACCAATCACCCTGCCCATATCCATGAAGCCTGCGTGTACACCGGATAGAAACAACACTAGACCGATAAGTACAAGCAATAGGCCTTTGATAATCCCAAGGATTTCCTTTCGCTTCAGTTTAAATTTGAATCCGTTGTACACAAAAAACAAGAGCGTGATCGGCAGGAGCGCGATCAGGGACTCCCTTAATGTTGCAGGAATACTTTCCAGAATCGGAGCGATTACCCCGACGGAAGGAATAAACACACTGGCCTCACCTTGAATGGTATGCTGCCCGGTGATGAAAGAGATGCACATGACTGCGAGGATGGGTCCGGTACTCATGATGCCAACCAAGCCAAATGAGTTTTCCTCGGCATGCCTGCCGCCTTTCGCCTGGGATAGCCCAAGTGTTAAAGCCAGTACGAAAGGAGTCGTCAAAGCTCCAGTGGTTGCTCCTGAAGCATCGAACGATATTGCAAGAAACTCCTCAGAAACTAGAAAGCCCAGTACAAGAATGACCAAGTAGGTCATCAGCAGGAAGATATTGATCGATGGCTTATCCCTGAGCAGGCGGAGAATGCCCAGTGAAATCAGCAGGCCCACCCCGCCTGACACCATATATACAATGAGCCTGCTTGAGAGGGTATGGCCCGACGCTTCCTCAATTTGTGAACCCAGGATCAAAAGATCAGGCTCGGCAACCGTAATGAGAAATCCCAACAAAAAACTTAAAATCACCACCCCTAGGAAGGTTTTGGAAGTAGCAACCTCATTGGACATGTACACGCCGATGGGGTGCATGGATAGGTCGATTCCCCATAAGAAAAGAGCAAGCCCCACCAAGAGCATCGTACTTCCAACCAAGAAGCGAATAAACATATCCGTTTCCACTTCTATGATGGTAAAACATAATGCCACCACAACCAGCACGAGAGGGACCAGTGATTGCAGGACTTCCTTGACTTTACCATAGAGAAGATTCATGACCTGACTCCCCTCTGCTCTGCAACTCTGTTCTCAAATAAACCACTGGTCCTGAGAACCGGAAGGATGAAGAGAATTCCATTACCTGGGTTCGCCAGGCTCAGTGATTCGGTAATACTCTCTTTGATCGCCTGCAGCGTATCTTTTTTGGATAGGATGATCACAATATCCTTCTGTGGTTCTATGTTCAGAGAAAAAAAGAAGTCCTTTGGTATACCCGCCCCATGTCCATGCACAATGGTGCCACCTCTCGCACCTGCTTTTCGTGCTGCGTACACGCATTCTACTCCCCTGCCCCGCTCCACAATAGTAAGAAGGGCAAAATAGTCATCCATAGGTTTTTGGCTGGGATCAGGCTTCTTTTCCACGGTATCCCAATTCTTGAATGGGATGGAGAATGCAATCCCCTTTCGTCGCTTATAAAATTTGAATGTTTGGAAGACCATCTCATGCAAGCCGACACACAGCTCATACCCTGCGCTGATGATCACAATTTCCTTGTGAGCTTGGGAAGGTCTGACTGTATTGAAGAATCTTGAGCGTGTGGTTCCTTCTGCGAGCAGAATGGTTCCCCCGATTGCTCCAAGCTCCTGGGCCTTTTGCAGCAGAATATTTGCCTTTCCTTTGTTGACAACAGCAAAAAATAAGGTATCGATGGTAAGCTCCCTTGCACCTGATGAATACTCATAACCCATGTGTGTATACTATTGTTATACCATACTTTTCCTTGAATTCCCAAAAAATGTTCAAGCTCATGCATACACTACGCCCAACCAATCCTGTTGAGGTTGGCAAAGTTGTTGCCCTCAGGATTCCAATGGAAATCGGTTATTGCTTCTCTTGCAAAAGGTTGAGTCGATACCCAATAATTATTGCAATCAGCTCCAAGGGCAGCGGAATTTCCAGCGGCAGCTGAATCGCCCCCTTGCTGGTGGGAAACCCTGCCAGTTCGGCCTTAAGCGCTTGTATTGTATCAGGCTCAGGGTAGAGTCCGATATGGCTCTTGAACGCTGCCATCTGGATGATGTTCCCACCTTCGGCAAGCCTGAAGGTGGGCATTCTCCACGAAATGCATTCGCTTACAGAAGGGACCATCCGATGCACCAATGCACGAATTGCTTGCAATCGTTGTTGCTTCTCGCCATCGAATTGCTTGATGTAGTCATCCACCTCTGTTGCATATTCATTCATTGTTTCACTTCCACCTTTTGCACAGTGCATCAATCTCCGAGAGCTCCTTATTGGTAAAGTCGGACTTATTCTCTACAGCCTTCAGATTCACCTTCAGTTGCTCGGCACTGCTGGCGCCGATGAGCACGCTGGTGACCCGCTTGTCCACCAGAAGCCAGGAAATTGCCATCTCTGACAAGTTCTGCCCACGTTCCCGGGCAATGGCGTTCAAACCGTTGAGAAGCTCCACCCGCTCCTTAGTAATCGTCTCAGGCTTGAGGAAATAGCTTTTACTCGCCCGGGAGTCGGGGGGGATGCTGCCATCGAGGTAGCGGTTGGAGAGCAGGCCTTGGGCGAGCGGTGAGAAACAGATGGTTCCCGCCTCGCCTTTCATGCCATCCAACAGATGGTCGTCCTCGACCCATCGGTCGAGCATAGAGTAACGGACCTGATTGAGTACACAGGGACACCCCATCTCCTTGAGCAATGCCATGGCCTTAAGTGCATCGGTTCTATGGTAGTTGGAGATCCCTACATACAACGCCTTTCCCTGCCTGACCAACTGGGCGAGGGCTCCCATCGTCTCCTCAAGCGGGGTGTTGGGATCGGGGCGGTGGTGATAGAAAATGTCCACATACTCAAGGCCCATGCGCTTCAGGCTTGCATCACAGCTGGCGATCAGGTACTTGCGGCTTCCCCACTCCCCGTAGGGGCCGGGCCACATGTAGTAGCCTGCCTTGGTGGAGATGATCATCTCATCGCGATAGGAGCCGAATTGGTCGGCGAGCATCCTGCCAAAGCGGGTTTCTGCACTGCCGGCCGGTGGTCCATAGTTGTTGGCAAGGTCGAAATGAGTGATCCCATGGTCGAAAGCCGTTGCGATCATCTGCCTGCACACCCCATCGTCGACGCCGTCGCCGAAGTTGTGCCAGAGTCCCAATGAGAGAACAGGAAGTTTCAAACCGCTGTGTCCTGCATAGCGGTACTGCATGCCATCGTATCGTGACTGTGCTGCTGTATAGGTGTTCATAGCTACACTATACAACACACAAGGGTGTGGTCAAAGCAAATTTGCCTGTGCTATAGTCAGAACATGCAAACACTCGTAGATACATTTCTTTCCCTGGTAGCCTTCGACTCCCCCTCTTTCGAGGAGCAGAAGATTTCCCTGCTGCTCGAGCATGCGCTGCTTGAAGCAGGGCTTTACACCGACTATGACGAGGCGGGGAACCTCTACGGCTATCTGAACGGAGAAGGAAGCACCATCCTGCTCAACGCCCATATGGACACCGTCGAGCTGGCACGCGGGGCTAAAGCGGTCGTTGAGGACGGCATCATCAGAACCGACGGTACGACAGCCCTCGGAGCCGATGACAAGGCGGCCGTCGCTGCCATCCTTTTCGCATTACGGACGATCAAGGAGAACCGGCTTGCCCATCCAAACCTGGTCATCCTCTTTACCACCGCCGAGGAGCAGGGGCTGATCGGCGCCAAGCAGCTTGAGGTGGACAAGCTTCAGGGTGTTCAGTACGGATTCACCTTCGACGCATCGCAAAAAGTAGGACTGGCCGTCACGGGCGCTCCTTCCTACGATAAAATCGAGGCCGTTTTCCATGGCAAGGGAGCCCATGCAGGCTTCAAACCCGAATCCGGCATCAGCGCCATCCAAATGGCCAGCGAGGCGATAAGCGCCATGCCGCTCTTGCGCATCGACCATGAGACGACCGCCAATGTCGGCTCGTTCATCGCCCCAGGGGCGAAGAACATCGTCTGCGACAAGGCCCGGCTCGTATTCGAGGCACGAAGCCTGGATAACGAGAAGCTCAAGAAGCAGACCGAGCGGATGAAACAAGAGCTCTTGGATGCCGCCCGAAGGCATGGAGGGAGCGTTGAGATACACCATGAGCACCTCTATGAGGTCTACCGCCACCAACAGGACAGCCCGGTGATGAAAACCTTCAAGCACGCGTGCACCAAGCTGGGACTCCCCTACCGTGAGGAGCCCACTCTGGGAGGCAGCGACGCAAATATTCTCAATGAGATGGGCATCCCCACCTTGGTATGCAGCATCGGCTACGAAGAAGCACATACGACCAATGAGTATATCCCCATTGAAGAACTGGAGCGTCTGGGCTCCTTGGTACTGGAGCTTGCAACGCTATGAAGAACATTACCCTTATAGGATGCGGGGCTGTCGGAGCCCTCTATGGACTGAGACTGCACAATCTGCTGGGAAAAGAGCATGTCTGCTTTCTGGTCGATGAGAATCGCAAACTGCGCTATGAGACAGAGGGAATCTTTCTCAACGGCGAGAAGGCTCCTTTCCGTTACTGTACGAGCGACGAGGCCGAGGCAGCCGATCTAGTCATTCTGGCAACGAAGAATCATCACTTGGCAGAGGCCATCCGGTTGATGAAGTCTTCGGTCGGTCCCGACACCACAATTCTCTCATTGCTCAACGGCATCGAAAGCGAACAGCTTCTTGCATCGGAGTTTGGGCAGGAGAAGGTGCTCTACAGTTTTGCCGTCGGGCTCAACTCTACGCATACAGGCAATACCATCACCTATACCGCAGAGGGACGTATTGTGTTTGGAGAGAAGGATAATGCAATCAGCGAGCGGATTATGGCCATCAAGGACCTCTTCGAGAAAGCGCTCATCGCCTATGTCGTTCCCGAGGACATTCAATTGCAGCTGTGGAACAAGTTCATGCTCAATACCACCTACAATACGATCAGCAGTCTTATCTATGCGACCTATGCTGATTTCGATCAACCATCAGTGCTGGATTTGGCCCGCTTGATCTGCAGGGAAGTACAGATGGTGGCAGCAAAGGAAGGAGTACTCCTTCCCGACTCCCTGATCGAACAGAACCACAGAATCGTCTGCAGCCTCGGCTCGGAGGGCAAGACCTCGATGTGTCAGGATATGGAAGCCGGGAGAAGAACGGAGAACCAGTGGTTCTGCGGTACGGTGATCAAGCTGGGTGAAAAGCACGGCGTCAGTACTCCCACCTGCCAGGCACTATCGCTATTGGTTCAGGCCAAGGAGCATATGCTGCTCAACGGCTGAGTTCAGCGAGTGCGTTGGTTTTTGCGCTCTTGAGCTTGGCTGTCAGCTCGCCAAGTTTCCTGGCGGTGCAATTGTTGCAGTACACATGGAAGTCTGCATCCGACGAGGGTACATCCTTGGCCATCTGCAACAGCACATGCTTTTCCAGTATCCTGACTGCAGGTACGTTATACTTGCGGGCCAATTCATCGCGGGCAAGGAAGAAGTGCTTGAGGAACACCTTCTCCTCACGGGAGAGGTACTTCCACGACGAGAACTTGGTCCAACCCGGTTTATCGGGTCCCTTGCTCCTGCCTGCCTGCTGCATTTCCAGATTCACTTTCTCTGTCAGGCCTTTCTCTGCAACCTCGGCATCGAGGATGTCCTTGAGCACCAAGAGGTGTTCAACATCCGAAAGTGCATACTCGATCTGGTCGGCCTTCAGCGGACGCACAAGCCAGTTAGTCATCTGATTCTTCTTCTTGCTGGAAAGATTGGGTTTTTCTGCTTCAGGAATGTAGCGCTCCACCAGCCCGGTAAGATTGCCGGTATACCCAAGGGCAAGAGCGGAAAGGCGAATGTCATAGACGCCTTCGAGCAGGATGCCGTACTGCTTGCGTACCAAGGCCGAATCGCTCGCACAGTCGAACATCACCTTCAACAAGGAGCCGTCCTCCAAGAAAGCCTTCAAGGCATCCTTGGAGATGGTAAAGGGGTCGACCAACGCATAGGCCGATCCATCAAAAAGCTGGATGAGGCAGAGATGCTCCCCGTAAATATGCAGGTTGAATTCACCTTCAAAATCCATGGCAACAATACTGATGCCCTTTTCTTTCCACTGGGACTGCAGGTCTGCCAGCTTTGCATCGGAATCAATCATGGTGTACATACGCATAGGGAGACAGCATACCAAATAGCGGAGAAAGAGAGAACCTCTTGGGACTGTGTACTTGAGAAAGCAGAGAAGCTGTATATACGATTAATATTCTAATTAACAGCTTTAAAAAGATATTATTTACATTAAAGCATCTATTTTTATACTATTTTCTTTTTATATATTCCTCTATAGATATTATTTACTACTTATTATGCAATACTTTTGCTTTTCCTGCAAATCTTTATACATTTTATACTACACTCTTAACACGATAAATAAATATCGATATCTTGTACTCATACAGAAGACCCCAAGGAGATGAGTTATGAGTACCATGAGTTTTTCCATTCCCCGAACCATCTACTACGGAGAAGGTTCCCTTGAAAAACTTTCCCTGTTGAAAGGCAAGCGCGCTGCCATTGTAACCGGCGGCAACTCCATGAAGAAATTCGGCTTCCTCGACCAAGCTGCAGCCCTGCTGCAGAAAGCCGGCATCGAGTCGATCATCATCGACGGTGTGGAGCCGAACCCCTCGGTGGAGACTGTCGTCAAGGGTGGCAAGGCCATGCTTGACTTTGGTCCTGATTGGATCGTGGCCATCGGCGGCGGGTCGGCTCTGGATGCAGCAAAAGTCATGTGGTGCTTCTATGAGCATCCCGAGCTCAGCTTCGAGGATATCATCACACCCGGAAGCATGCCTTCACTTCGTAACAAAGCACAGTTCATCGCCATTCCCTCAACCAGTGGTACCGCAAGTGAAATTACCGCCTTCAGTGTCATCACCGATACGGCCAAGCACATCAAGTACCCCATCGTCGCAGCGGACATGGTTCCTGATATCGCCATTCTCGACCCGGCCCTTCCGATGACCATGCCCAAGCATATCACCGCAAATACCGGCATGGACGTCATGGCGCATGCAGTTGAGGCACTCGCTTCCACCGCTGCAACCGCCTTCACCGATCCGTATGCCGTGCAGGCCATCAAGATGGTGCTTCAGAGCCTGCCGGTCGCTTATGCCGAACCGAAGAATCTCGCAGCTCGTGAAGCAATGCACGAAGCCTCCGCTCTTGCAGGCATGGCCTTCACCAACGCATCCCTGGGCCTGGTCCATTCGATGGCTCACAAAATCGGTGGTGAATTCGGTGTCACCCACGGACTCGCCAATGCCATCCTGCTCCCCTATGTCATCGCCTACAACCGCAAAGTCAGCGACAAGTATGCCTATGCCGAGAAGATGCTTGGCCTTGCGGACCTTTCCAAGGCAATCGAGGAGATGAACAGGAAGATGGACATTCCATCCTGCTTCAAGGACTGCACCGAGGTCGACTTCAACGAGGCCAAGTTCAAACAGGTGCTTGATAGGATGAGCAAGCATGCATGGGAGGATCCCTGCACGCTTACCAACCCTGGAAAGCCTACCGCCTTGGATGTGAAGATGCTCTTCGAGGCCGCCTACTATGGCAAGGCCGTGGAGTAACCATTGCTTGAGATTGATGAAAGACCGCTCGTTCGAGCGGTCTTTCTCTTTCCAATACTCTCAGGTGTACTTATTCCTTGGTCTTGGGCAGAACCAGGTTCAACAGGATGCCGACCAGTGTGGCAAGAGCGACACCGGCGAGAGAGAACGTAAGGTCCTTGCCCATCGCAAAGGAGAGGGTACCCCCGCCGATGCCGATCACCAGGATTACGCTGCTGATCGTCAGGTTGCGCTTGTCCTCGTAGTTGACGCCTGCATCGACCAAAGTTCTCAGGCCGCTGGAGGCGATGGTGCCGAACAGCAGCATGGATATGCCGCCAAGCACCGGATTGGGAATCGTCTGGATGAGAGCGCCGAACTTGGGGAAAAAGGAGAGGAAGACTGCTACAACGGCAGCCCCACCGGTCACCCAGACGCTGTAGACACGGGTGAGTGCCAAAACACCGATGTTCTCACCATAGGTGGTGTTCGGAGGCCCACCCCAGAACGATGCCCACAAGGTCGCAAGGCCGTCGCCGGCGATGGTCCGATCGAGACCCGGATCCTTGTAGAAATCCTTGCCTACGACCTTGGAGATGGTAAGGGTGTCGCCAAGGTGCTCGCAGATGGTTGCCAGCGACACCACGATGAAGGTTACAGCCGCAACCACATTGAATTTTGGAAGAGCAAAAGTCGGCAGACCGAACCATGCCGCATCCTTGACTGCTGTAAAGTTGATCAAGGCGTACTGGGGGAAGATGAGGCCGATGATAAGGGCGAAAAAGTATCCGCCAAGCAAGCCGAGCAGAATCGGGATGATGCTGAAAAATCCCTTGGAGAAGATGTTGGCAACGATGGTGAGGGTCAAGGTGACTGCGGCAATCGTCAACAGGAAGAGGCTGTAGTTGCCGTTTGCATCGTTCATTGCCATGCCCATCGCAGTGGGGGCAAGATTAAGACCGATGACAACGATGACCGACCCGATCACCACCGGAGGCAGGGCCTTGTTCAACCACGAGTAGCCGGCCTTCTTGATGATGAAGGCCACCAGGGTGTAGAACAAGCCTGAGACGAAGGCACCTCCCATTGCATACGCGACGCCATAGCTGCTGCTGATGGCTATCAATGCAGGAATGAAGGCAAACGAGGAACCCAGGAACGCCGGAACCTTGGCACCGGTGATCAAGATGTAGAGCAGGGTTCCCGTACCAGCGGTGAAGAGCGCCGTACTAGGGCTCAACCCGGTGAGGATGGGTACGAGAATGGTCGCACCGAACATCGCGAAGACATGTTGGATACTCAAGGGTATCCACTGTCCCAATGGCGGCTTATCGGCCGGACCATACTTTACAAAGCTGGATGGGTGGTTTGCCATCAGAGAGCTCCTTGAACCTGTGCACACAAAGAACCTAGGCTCTTGGTACAAACAACAGGCAGGGGGGGATGATGACTTGCAGGAAGTCTCTCCATCCTACCGAGAATTCAAGGAGCATGGGAAGTGCATTGTTGCATGAATATGCAAAATATGTGCAAAAACAGCACCAAGTTGCAACATCATGCCAATCTGCGTACTCCGTCCTCTTGGTCGCCTATCCGCTCCTGAGCAGGACAGAGCTCCAGCATGGCAAGCTGAACCATACGATTCAACATGGAAAACTGCTCGCTTTCGTAGAAGTCACGAAGAATCATGCGGGCGATGCGCCTGCGCTCGGCCCCGATTTTCCTACCCGGTCGTTCCGTTCTTTTTTCTTGTGTGTGCATGCTACCTCCTGAAGAGGGGGGAGAGCGCCCCGTAGAGCAGCAATATGGGTGAAGAGATCAGGACGCAAAGCACAAAGAGCACCATAAGAGGCACCGATGAGAGCATCCTGTCATACCACACTGGTAGGTTTTTTGTCTGTTCACGCATATACTCCCTCCTCGTTTCTGATTCCAGCATACGACAAGGGGTGTGACATAGAATGTCTCAGTAAGAAGATTTTGTGCGATTATGCATCGCCTCAACTGCTTGTTCGTACAAAGCAACAAACTCCGGGGGATCGATCGGTCGGGCTTGGGCCCCGAAGAAAAGAAGCGCCGAGAGAATTTCATGCAGGTTTGCAACCGGCAGCGTCACTTCAAGGACATCCTCCCCTGCTTCCTTGATGATACGCTGCTTCTGCTGTGCATGCCAGGTCTGGGTGGCCAGCGTGTGTATTGCCCAGCCGTAGGCACGAAAAGTCACATAGGTCACCTCTTTGCCCATGAATATGCCATAGCCGGAGTGAATGAAGGCATCGAGCTCGGCGTCGCTGTAACGTTGTTTCATCCTATCTCCCGCAATCTGGGCGAGCTCGATGATTCTGCTGAGGTGAAAGGTCCTGAGCTCCTTGTGCTGCAGGTCATAGGAGACCAGATACCAGCGACCGCTGTAGTTGATCAACCTCAATGGCTCGATATGCCGCTTGGAGAGCTGCCCTGCTGCATTTTTATAGTGCATGGTCATCCGCTCCCCGCTCTTCATGGCCGCACAAATCCTGTTGAAGACCTCATAGTCCGGCCAGTCCTGGACCGGGGTGATGAATACAATCTTGTCCGAGAGGGATCGATAGCTCTTTTCCAGTCCGCTGTCGATTCCTTCGCTGATCATCTCCGTCAGGGTTCCCATGAGCCCCTGCGACTGGGCGAGGCTGCGAAAGATTGCATTGAGCACCAGCATCCGCTCATTGGAGTTCGAAAAAAGAGTGAAGCTTTCGGTATATCCATACCATCGTTTTTCAGGATCATAGGCGATGGGCGCCTTGAGTTGGTCACGCATGAAGTCGATGTCCCTAAGCACCTGTCTGCGGGATAGGGAGAACTCGCTCATGATCCGGGCGGTCCGGACCCCGCCATCTTCCTCGATGGTACGGTTGATGAAAACGATGCGTTCTATCTGGCTCATACGTCCAGTATACACAAAACGGCTCTCCCGTGAAGGAGAGCCGCAGTATAAAATGCTTATGAAACGCTACTTACTTGGCAGCCTTGAGGTTTGCCTCGAGCTGATCAAGGAAGGTTGCAAGTTCCTTGGGAAGCTTGTCGCCGAACTTCGGATAGTGGTTGGCGCGGATGTCTTCGACTTCCTTCAACCAGCCATCGATGTCAACAGCCAACAGCTCCTGCATATCCTCGATGCTCACACCTTCGGGGCGATCGATTGCATCTGCGGTGGGCATGACGCCGATCGGGGTGTCGATGGTCTTTGCAGTACCTTCACAGGCCTCGAAGACCCACTTCAGGACACGGCTGTTCTCACCGAAGCCGGGCCAGAGCCACTTGCCTTCGTCAGTCTTGCGGAACCAGTTGACGTAGAAAATCTTGGGAAGCTTGCTCTGATCCTTGGCAGCCTTACCGACGTTGATCCAGTGCTGGAAATACTCGCCCATGTGGTAGCCACAGAAGGGAAGCATGGCAAACGGGTCACGTCTGATGGTGCCGACCTTGAGGTCGAGAGCGGCGGCGGTGATTTCCGAACCGACGATCGAACCAAGGAATACACCATGGTTCCAGTCATGGCTCTGGTGCACCAAGGGGATGGTCTTCGGTCGGCGTCCGCCGAACAGGATTGCACTGATGGGCACACCCTTCGGATCTTCCCACTCGGAAGCAATGCTGGGGCACTGGGCGGCCGGAGCGGTGAAACGGGCATTGGGGTGTGCTGCAGGCTTCTGGGTCTTGTCACCCTTGTTCTGCACCCACTCGTTGCCGTTCCAGTCGATCAGCTTGCCGGGAGCATCGTAGCCGATGCCTTCCCACCATACATCATTGTCCTCGGTGAGGGCGCAGTTGGTGAAAATGCTGTTCTTGGAAGCACTGACCATGGCGTTGTAGTTGGAGTCATTGGAGGTACCGGGGGCAACACCGAAGAAACCGGCTTCCGGGTTGATGGCATACAGTCTGCCGTCGGCGCCGTACTTCATCCAGGCAATGTCATCACCGACGGTCTCAACCTTCCATCCGGGGATGGTGGGTACGAGCATGGCCAGGTTGGTCTTGCCGCAAGCGGACGGGAATGCACCGGTGACGAATATGCTTCTGCCTTCGGGATTGGTAATCTTGAGAATGAGCATATGCTCGGCAAGCCAGCCTTCATCATGGGCAAGGACCGAAGCGATGCGCAGGGCAAGGCACTTCTTTCCAAGCAGTGCGTTTCCACCGTAACCGGAACCGTAGGACCAAATCTCACGGGTTTCGGGGAAGTGGGAGATGTACTTGTCCTCAAGCGGAGCGCAGGGCCACTTGCCGTTGTCGCTCTGGCCTTCGGCAAGAGGCTTGCCGACGGAGTGGTAGCAGGGAACATATTCACCGTCGGTGCCAAGAACATCGAGGACCTTCAGACCGACACGGGTCATGATCATCATGTTGATGACAACATAGGCGCTGTCGGTCAGCTCTACACCGATCTTGGCGATGGGTGAGCCGATGGGGCCCATGGAGAACGGAATGACGTACAGGGTGCGACCTTTCATGCAGCCTTTGTACAGGCCGGTCATGGTCTTCTTAAGCTCAGTGGGATCAATCCAGTTATTGGTGGGACCAGCTGCTTCCTTGGACCGGGCAGCGATGTAGGTTCTGTTCTCAACGCGTGCTACGTCTGAAGGATCAGAGTTGTAAGCAATACTACCGGGTCTCTTTTCAGGATTCAGTTCGACACAATAGCCGCCGGCAAGCTGACCAGCTACCAATTCGTCATACTGTGCGGAACTTCCGTCTGCGATCACGATCTCTTCAGGGGTCGTAAGCGCTGCAAAATCCAAGATCCATTTCTTGAGCCCAGCATGCTTGATGTCATTGACGTTCATGGGGTTCTCCTCTTAGAAAAAAATACTGCAAAATTAAAATTTATATGTTACAGTTCACCCTACACTTTTATCAGAGACGACAATTAAAATCAAGTCTATCCCTAGGTTTTGGGCATTTCCAAGCCCTGATTGTCTTCTATCGTATCTCTTTTCAAGAGAAAGGCCTGCATGAGAAATCCTGAACGGTCGGCATGTACAATCTGTACCATAAGTCACATTCTTGTGTATTCATATAATAATATATCTATTTATTGCATATACTTAGTGTAATTACTGATTATCCAAGGCAAGTCTCCCTCAAAATAAGTTGCACCCATGGTCATACAGAGGATTTAAACATGGTTTCAAACAGAGAATTGGAGGGAGGAAAAGTAAGCGATTTAATTAACTCTTATTTAATCTAGCAAAGTTCTAAGATATTTAGGAAATAATACAAATTTTAGCACTATTTTGTCATATTTTTGTATCATTTTGACACAGCCAGCTTACCTGCAAGGTACATCGAAGACATGGAGGATGCTCCTGAATTAGGTAATTATTTTTCTATAATATAAGTAATTATAAGCTTATCGATCATAATGTTGCACGCATCCATCCAACACTTGAACAATCAAAACAAAAGGAAGAGAATGGATATTGCAATATTGTCCTTGAGGAGGAGATATGACAAAGTTTGAAGCCATTCTTACAGAAAAAATGAGTGCAGAGAGCCTGACAAAGCTCATGGCCTTGCAAAATGAGAAGGTTCTGCAGTTCGTAGGAACATTCGCCGAGCACTGTGATCCCACAAGCATCTATGTATGCGATGACAGTGAGAAGGATACCCAATACGTCAGGGACAAGGCCCTCGCACTCGGTGAAGAATTCACGTTGGCACACTCCAAGCAGACCATTCACTGGGACGGCTACGGTGATCAGGCACGTGACAAGAAGAACACCCGTTTCATGGTCTACAAGGAAAACATGGCAGAAATGGCAACGCTGAACTCGGTTGAATACGAGCAGGGCTACGCTGAGATCATGAGTATTGCAAAAGGCATCATGAAGGGAAAGGAAGCAGTGGTTTTGTTCTATTCTGAAGGGCCTACCCAAAGCCCGTTCACCATCCCCTGCATCCAGTTTACCGACAGCTGGTACGTCGCCCACTCCGAGAATATTTTGTATCGCACCGCCTATACACACTTTTTGAACATGAAGAAGACGGAGAAAGGTGATTTCTTCAGGTTCATCCACTCTGCAGGCCCGCTTGATGAAAACAATTGTTCGGCCGACTTGGAAAACCGAAGAATCTACATGGATACCCGGAACAACATCGTATACTCCATGAACAACCAATACGCCGGCAATTCCGTGGGACTGAAAAAGCACTCCATGCGCCTGGCGATCAACAAGTCCGGCAAGGAAGGATGGCTGTGTGAACACATGTTCGTCATGGCAGCCCTGGACAAGGGGAAGAACCGCAAGACATATTTCTGCGGCGCCTACCCTTCTGCATGCGGCAAGACTTCCACCGCCATGATTCCCGGCGAACAAATCGTTGGTGATGACATTGCCTATTTCAGGAACATCAACGGAGAATTCAGGGCGGTCAATGTTGAGTTCGGCATGTTCGGCATCATCAAGGATGTCAACGAGCAGGACGACCCGGTCATTTTCAAGAACCTGATGATGAATCAGGAAGTGATTTTCTCCAACGTCCTGTGCGGCCCCGACAACAGACCCTATTGGCTTGGTATGGGCGTTGAGGCCCCTGAAGAGGGCCGCAACCATTTCGGACAGTGGAGAAAGGGATTGCAGGATGCAACCGGCAAGGAAGTGGGCGTCGCCCACGGCAATGCACGGTACACCATGCGCCTGGACTACCTGGACAACATCGACAAGCAGGGCTTCGAGGCAAAAGACGGCGTCAAGGTGGATGGAGTGCTCTATGGCGGAAGGGACAGCGACATCACCGTTCCGGTCGAGGAGTCACCTGACTGGAAAGACGGCATCCTCATCAAGGCAGCCACCCTTGAATCGGAAACCACCAGCGCCACCTTGGGCAAGGAAGGGGTGAGAACGCCCAGTCCCATGGCCAACATGGACTTTGTCTCCTATCCGCTTGGAACCTATACCATGAACAACATCAGGTTCGGCGAATCGGTGAAGAAGCCCCCGAGAATTTTCAGCAACAACTACTTCATGCGTGATGAGAACGGCTGTTTCATGACCAGCAAGCTTGCAAAGAAAGTGTGGCTGCATTGGGCCGAGGGCCGAATCCATGGTGAATATGAAGCCTACGACACCCCCACCGGAAAGATTCCCCGCTACGCGGACCTGAAGGTCCTCTTTGCAAAGCACCTGAACGAGGAATTCCCCAAGGAGAAGTACGACTATTTGTTTACCTTCCGCTGCACCAAGTGGATTGAGAAACTGGAGAGAACCAAGGCTTATTACCAGAAAATGGACCCCAATACCCCGAAGGAGATCTTCGACTACTGGGATGAGACCATTGCAAGAATTTCCAAGGCAAGGGATACGTATGGGGACCTGATTCTCCCCGGAGCGTTCAAGGGTTAGGCCTTGAGTTCTCTATTTGTGAATACAGCACGCAGGAACCAAATCCCGCGTGCTGTATCTATTATTGGTTGAAACCAAGCAATCTAGAACATCGTCCCGTGGAACCGCGAATTGAAGCTGATATACAGCTCGGGCGGAACATCCTGGGGTATGTCCAACAAATAATCCGAAATTTTACGAATCCGTTCCTTGAGTGTATCCTTTTTATTCGCTTGGGCCTCCTTGAGGGCCTCCAGACACTCTGCAACGATTTGGTGGCTGTTCTTCACCTCTTGGATGGCCGACTTGAAGCGTTGGCTCAAATCCAGGATGATCTGTGTCGTCTCCTCGGGATGGGCTGCAATGAATGCTGGAAAATTCTGTTGGGAAATTTCCACCAGAACACAATCGGAGAGGGCGACTGCAGTAGCGTTTCTTGGCTCCTTGTCAAACAATCCCATCTCCCCCAGGCTAGAACCGGGTTTGGATATCACAAACAGTTCGAACTGCTGTGGCGTGTGATAGTTGAGAAACAATCCGACACTCCCGCTGCGAAGCAAAAACATCGTGGAACAAGGAGAGCCCTGCTCGTAGATTACCGTCCCCTTGGGAACTTCCAATACAGGATTTCCAGCGTCATGTTTCATAGTCATAGGCTGCCTCCTTCACCTCTTTAGTATACGCTGAGGGCCGAGCTGAGAACAAGGGTAGGCCACATGCCCGGGGTTTTTACGTTGTACAGGCTGGATTGACAGAGATGCAGTGCCCCACTACCCTTAAGCCATGACAGAACTCGCTCTCCCTGCAGGTTCCCTGCAAGCCGCCCTTACGGCTTTCGCCGAAGGCGCCGATGCCGTTTACCTCGGCATGAAAAGTTTCTCCGCCCGGAAGATGGCCACCAACTTCAGTTTTGAGGACCTCGCAAAACTCAGGCAGGTTGCGCTTACTCAGGACAAGAAAATATACGTAACCGTGAACACCCTCGTCGACGACTCACAGCTTGGTGAGGTTGTGCAAACCCTCAAGCAGATTGCATTCATCGGCTGCGACGGCATCATCGTCCAGGATTTGGGGCTTGTTCAGATCATCAGGACCCTGTTTCCCTCCCTTTCTCTTCATGCAAGCACCCAGCTGGCTGTGCATACGGTCGGCGGTGTGCGTGAGTTGGTTCGTCTTGGCTTTGAGCGGGTGGTTCTCGCCCGTGAACTTACCTTCGAGGAGATCAAGTACATCCGTGAGGCCTGCCCCGATGTGCAGCTGAAGGTGTTCATCCATGGGGCCTTGTGCTACAGCTTCTCAGGCCTTTGCACGGCAAGCGAGCAACTGTGCGGACGCAGTGCAAACTGCGGCGCCTGCGCCCAAATCTGCCGCAACTACTTCTCCGTCTCTGCCGATCCTGCGGTGAGCGAAGTACTCAGCCCGATTCCCGAGGGCCAGCGAGACGGGTGGTTTTTCTCCATGAGCGACCTGAAGGCGGGACCGGTGGCAAAGCAGCTTCAGGACCTCGGCATCGAGAGCCTGAAAGTCGAGGGGAGAATGAAAAGCCCCGCCTATACCTCCCTTGCAGCCCGTTACTATCGTGCTGTCCTTGATGGTCAGAGTGATACCGAAGAGCTCGACGAGGCTTTGAGCATCGTCTTTTCCCGCAGGCAGACAGGCGGCTGGCTGGCTGGGTATGGAAGAACAAAACAGGACTTCTCCATCAGAAGAACGCCCACCTTGGGAAGCACCAGCTTCCCCTCCCACCGCGGCTTGAAGGCCGGAACTGTTCTTCTGGTCAAGGAAGGAAGGGCCTTGGTCCGACTTGAACGCAAGCTCAGCCTCCGTGACGGCCTGATGTATTTTACCAAAGGAACGCGGGAACCGATCGAGACGGTGAAGTTCGGGCTTTCCCAGCTCATCGATCAGCGAGGGAGAAGCATCACCGAAGCCTATAAGGGTGATACGGTGCAAATCAATCTGCCCGCCTCGTCTGCAGTACCGAAGGCGGGGGAGCTGATCATGGTCATAAGCCGCCACGACCAGAATACCGCCCTGCTCAGTGAAGCCCTCCCCCCTGTCAAGAAACCCATCGACATGAGTATAACCATCACCGACGAAGGCCTTACCCTCTCATCAAGCCAGGGCACCCAATTCTTCGCGCTCCAGGTCTCCAAGGCGAACAAGAAGCAGGAAACAAAGGCAAATCTTACGCAGATTTTCAGCCAGAGCGATACCTCGTACTTCACCCTGGGATCACTGACTCTGGAAAATCGTACCAAGTATGGTCTGGATGAGCTGTTCTTACCGCTCTCATCACTCAAAGCGGCCAGAAGGGCATGGTATGAGAGCCTGGACAGGAACCTTGCCCGGTTCTTCACCTCCACCGAGGAGCATAAGATTGTTGCTGACAAGCAGGAGATGGAAACCCTTCCTCCCCGCTCAGCACTGCAAACCGACGCCCCCCTCCCCTTTCTTGACCTGAAAGTATTGAGGCGCAAGGTAGAGGAGGGAGCCTCCCCCTCTTCCTTGCTCTTCACCTTTGAAGACCGATTATTCCTTCCTCTCAGTCCGGTGATGTTCGACGAGCGGCAGTTCAACGCCGACCTCGATGAGCTGATCGAGGCGCTGCGTAATGAAGGAGTACTCCAGCAGGTACGCTTCGGACTGAACAATATCGGCCAGGTTTCTTATTTCGAGGAGCGGCAGCTTGCCTGCTTCTTTGACATCTACCTCTACCTTGCCAACAGCGAAGCTGCAAACCTGGCTCTTTCGATGGGCCTCAATCTCAAGGGAGGATACCTTTGGATGGAACGGCATGAAGGCGATTTCTCCTCATGGCCGTTCATCCCTGCCATCGTGGAGGATTCTTTCAAGCCGCCGCTCTTCATCAGCCGTTCGTGTTTCCGCCGTGATTCGTTGATGCAAAGCTGCGAGCATTGCCCTCATAGGGGCTCCTGGTACGTCAAGGGGGACAAGGAGCGTTACAAGGTCCTGGTCGAGGATTGCATTACGTATTTGGTGAGAGCATAGATTCAAACAATGTCCTGAACTGCTCGAACCGATAGGCTACAGGGAAGGCAAGCTTGCCTTGCCGGTGGATGTGTTCCAGTTCAGGGAGGGTCACCCACCGGTAAGCGGTGGTTTCCCCCTGCTGCAGGCGGATTGCCGAGTCTTTCATCGTCTTTCTGACCAGATAGATATCCACGAAGGAGAACACTTTGCGTGCCGTTCCAAGGAAGACCAATTCATCCTCGGTCGCAACGATGCCGGTCTCCTCCTCAAGCTCCCTCAGGGCCGCCTGGGCGCTGGTCTCTCCGCTGACCACCGAACCGGAGGTGTTCTCCCAAAGGTTTGGGTAGAGCTCCTTCTCCTCGGAACGGAGAGTCAACAGCAGCTTGTTGTCCTGGTTGACCGTCCACACCGAGACCACCACATGGTAGGTATTCTCTGGAAGGGGGCGGCCGCGAAGGTGCGTTCTGCCCAATGCCTTGCGTTCATTGTCATACAGATCCCAGTACTCTGCCATGGATGCTCCTCGATGCATGCACTATACCCATAAAAAGCAGGGCTTCCAATCCCTGACAGAGATTGAAAGCCCCGGAGTGCATGATGGTCTTGTTTAGATGAGGCCGAACCGCTTTACAAAGGCTTCGGCATTCTGAATCGACCCGCCGGCAGCGCCCTTGACGATGTTGTTGACCAGCAGGAGGAACCCGATCTTGTTGTTTTTCTTCTTGAGGCGGCCGGTATAGACAACCATTCCGCTGGGGTTTCCCCAGAAGGCATACTTGGGCTGAGGGAAGGTGTTGTCGCTGCCATACTCGACCGGCAATTCAGGAGTGGAGGGCAGGTCGGAGACTTCCTTGAAAGACGCCCAATCGGCGATGATGTCCTCGACCTCAACGTCCTGCTCGAGATCAAGCCAGACAGCCTCAAGGTGTCCGAACATGACCGGTACGCGCACGGTGTAGCAATACACTTCCGGATTGATGGTGAGAATCTTCTTGATTTCTTTCTCGATTTTCTCTTCCTCACCCTTGATGAAAGGAATGCAGTTGTCGGTGATGTCAAAAGAGGAAAGACCAGGGTATCCTGCACCGCTGACACTCTGATAGCTGTGAAGCATAATGTTCTTGATCCCGTACTTGCGAAGCGGGGCGAGGGCCATGGCCAAGCCGGTTGTCACACAGTTGGCATTGGTAACCACGAAACCCTTATCCGGATATCCCTGGTCCTTGATCAAGTCGAGCTGTTCGACGTTGGTCTCGGGAATGAGAATGGGAACATTGCTCTCATAGCGCATGGAAGCGGCGTTGGAGAAGACATAAAAGCCGTTGTCACGCAGCTGGGGCTCGGCTTCACGTGCGACTTCTGCAGGAAGAGCAGAGAAGACGATCTTGACTCCTGCTTCCTTCATCGCTTCCATGTTGAACTCTTTCACTTCCACGTCACGTACATTCTTCGGCATCTCAAAAGGCATGACCCAATGTACGGTCGAAGCATATTTCAAGCCAACGCGGGAAGCTGAAGCTGTGGTGTATGCCAATTCAAACCAAGGATGATCGGCCAGCATCCACATAAACACCTGGCCAACTGCGCCAGTAGCACCCATTACGGCAACTTTAATTTTCTTGTCCATCTACGGTTCTCCCAAACGGCAAAAGGCCGTTCATGTACGATAAAGTATCCGTACGGTACTGTTTTTACGTGAGTTTTTCAAGTGTTTGGTAACAAATAATTGATAATTTTAACAAATTGTTATTATATTAACACAGAGTTTCATCATACTAAACTTCTTTGTGCAGCAAAAGCATAGCAAATCTGTGTGATTTTGCCTAGGAGGAGCCTATCTCCCAAGTTTTATAACTTCTTGCACTGCTAAGGTAAAGGCGATTCCACTGCCAGGATTCTGCATGCAGGAAAGCTGTGCGATGGAAGCAAGAATCCTATCGGTATGTTCCCGTTTCACGAACATCATCAAAAGTTCCTTCTCGGGTACCAAAGTCGAGCCGTAAAAGGCAATGTCATCCGATTTGGCGGTTCCCCGGCCGTTGACGATGGTTCCTCCGCTTGCTCCCGCCTTGCGGGCTGCAGTCATGATATCGTCGGCATACCCGCTGGTGCAGATTACGTTGATCAGATTCCACTCTACAGTCTTTGGTGCGGAAGAGGCCTCTCCATCCCATGAAGCCGGCACGGCGGCAAGCACCCCATGCACATGACGGTCGTTGCTTATTGCTTTGAAGACTGCATCCTTGACTGCATCATTGATTACGGTCATCAGGATTTCCTTGTGGGAATCACCAAGACCAAGGATGCACAAAAGAGAGCTGGATGCGGTACCGCGTCCGGTAAGGATGGTGCCTCCGGTACTGCCGGCTTTCTTGGCTACCTGCATCAGAACATCGGCCTTCCCTTCTTCTACAATTGCAAACAACAAGGTATTTCTCATATGCTCTTTTCTCCTTTTGAAGCGTCCATTTTCTTTTGCGTTCGTTTGTAGACAAGGCCCAGAAGCTCAACAATGACTACAGGTGTCATCGAAACAAAGATTATCACCCCGAATGCATCAGTGAGGGGATTGCCTCCCACCGACACCGAGCTGCCGATGGCGAATGCAAGAATGAACGTGGAAGCCATGGGACCCGAGGAGACGCTGCCGCTATCGAAAGAGAGTCCGACGAACAGGTCGGGCACAAAGAAGGAGAGTAATACTGCCAATGCATAGGTGGTCAATACAAAGTACCAGATGGAGAGTCCGGTTATCACCCGAATCATGGCAAGAAAGAGCGACAAACCCACCCCGATTGCAAGAGCGACAAGCATGAGAGGTTTTTTGATATGTCCCTGGGTGATCTCCTGCACCTGGTTCACCAGCACCCACACGGAGGGCTCCGAGAGGACGGTGATGGCGCCGATGACCGCCCCAACCAAGAGCAGCAGGTACTGATTGTAGGTCCCGATGGCGTATCCGATCTGATACCCCACCGGGATGAAGCCGCCGTTGCTCCCCATGAAAAAAAGGGTAAGCCCGATGAAAAGATAGACAAATCCCGTTCCCATGCGGACAAGTTGGCCAAGGGGCATTTTCAACAGAAAGATTTGATAGAAAAGACAGAGCAGGAGAAGCGGAACGAGGGCTTGGGTCGTCATTGCAAGGCTCGGCTGGATGAGTGTGAGGAAGTTTCCCGCCGCAGCAACGCTGGCATCGCCCGAAGCAGCAGCGCCTCCTCCTTTGTTGAACAGGCCAAGAATTCCAAGGGCGAACGTCGGACCGATGAGGGCGAGGGAGACATACCCAAAGTTGTCGGCGTCGTTCTGTTTCTTCTGGACACGGGCGATACCGATACCGATGGCCATGATGAAAGGCACCGACAGCGGACCGGTGGCTGCTCCACCGGCATCGAAGGCGATACCCATCATTTCAATGGGGCTGAAGATGAAAAGAATGAATAACAGGGCATAGCTGACCAGATAGACCAAGCGAAGCGAGAGGTGGAAAACAACCCTGACCATGCCGACCATGAGATAGAACCCAACCCCGATGGCTATCATGGAAACAAGGGATGTCTTGGAAATCGAAGGGTTCACCCCTTTCACCTGTTCGGCCAGGACCGCAATATTCGGCTCTGCGAGAATGATGACGACCCCTACAAGAAAGCCGGTTCCAAGCAGGACCGGCAAGTGCTTGGAGCGCGTTGCCGCTGAACCTATGCGCTCACCAATGGGCAGCAATCCAATGTCGACTCCCAGCAAAAACAGGGAGAGGCCTACGATAAGCAGGAAACCTCCGATGATGAAGGATGTCAATGAGCCCGCCGGCAGCGGAGTGATGAAAAAATGCATGAGTGCAACAAGCGCGAGAATGGGAATGATGGATGATCCAACTTCCTTTAACTTCTTGAGCAACTCCATGCAATCCTCCTTGTGCTGGGAATCGGAATTTTCCTCAGTGGAATGAGATACTTTATATTATAATTATACAAAGAATTATTACTCTGTACGAGAAAAAAGGTCAAGCAGTTGAAAGTATAATTCTTTTTGCACCTACTTGACTTATTGGTTTTCAATTCGTATGATACCTTCTGTTATTGCCTTGGGGGTGTAGCTCAGTTGGCTAGAGCGTTTGAATGGCATTCAAAAGGTCAGGGGTTCAATTCCCCTTACCTCCATTGGAAAAAGTCGTTGCGAAAGCAACGGCTTTTCTGTTTCTATTGGCTCACGTCATTCTTCAATCCAAATCCAGTGGGTCTACATAAAGCTTGGCCGCATACACGCTCTGAGGGTGCATACGGCCAAGGAGAAGGAATCACCCCGACACTGGGTGAGTTTGACTATCTGTAGCGCAACGGTTTACGGAGCGGGCTGTGTCACCGTAGCTTGGTCCAGCGCAACAGAGGTTTGGGCCAACAATCTTCCGTTCATACTGGAACTGGTTTGTATGTTGATATTCGTCATGCACAGTACGACACCCTCAAAGTGAGAGTTCGCCCCCATGGTCACCGAACCTGCCACCTGCCAGAAGATGTTCTTTGCCAATGCTCCACCGGCAAGAGTCACCTGGATTGCGCTTGCCAGGGAAAGATCGCCATCAACTTGGAAAATCCATGTGTCTGTAGCGGTGCCGCTGATGATGAGATTGGCTCCACTGATATTCACTGAACTTGTCCATTTATAGAGACCAGGAGCGAGAGTCTGCCCACCGATTGCTCCAGACATGAGGTTCAGCTCATCGGGCTCGGTTCGACCGGCTGCAAAATTGTATGCTGTCTCCATATCCGATATCGCCGTAGTCAAATTCGAAGGTGTAGGCGAAGTCATGTTGGCGGCATAGAGATTGCCGGTTACCTGCGTAGAGGTTGCATAGGTTCCAATAAGAGTTTCAGAGAATCCTGTATAATAGGTTCTGGCAGCCGGGCTAAGCCCCAGATCGCCGGTAATAGCAGAAGTGGGAGTTGTCGCAACTCCGGTTTTTGACAGGATTACAAAGTCACCTGCAGTACCCAGGTCAACTACTGTGGCCCCGATGCCAGTACTGGCTGGAGAAGAAACTCCCCCATCACAAGCTATAAACGAGCCTGCAATCACGATGATTGCAAACATTGCAACGAGAACATTTCTTACATATTTGGTTTTTTTCATTGAAATCCTCCGGATCTCTTGTTTCGATGTACGGCTTCTCGCCGTACTCTGTTGGCTGCTGATTTGAAGTGCACATGCTCACAGATGATGCATCGGTAGAAAAGCGGCTCCTCTTCGAGCACGATTTCCGATACACCTGTAAATGGGTACTTTCACTGGGGAAGAAGTTCGATGTTTTTCGGTATAAGTACCAACGTATTCCGTGCAAAGTCCTTGCATTTCCAGAAAGAATGTTGGTTGGTCCTACGCCAAGATGCGCAAGCCTACTGAGGGAGGGGCCCGATACTTCAATGACACCTTCCCTACCTATATCATCACACAAATAGGCCTTATTGTCAATCAATAAATATTAATAACCATCAATTAATATAAATATTTATCACTATTTGTTTATATTTGTCAATAAACAACAACAAGGATCAGTTTAAGTCTTTTTAGACCATAGGTGTAGGAAACGTACCGATCATTGCTGAGTCTTCCTGCCCCAAAGCATGCTTCGGATATTTACGTCGGGATTCTTATACAGGCTCATGATCAGCAACTCCTCAATGGCGCTGAGAATGCCTGTGACGACCAACACCGCCGTAAACATACCATCTCCGGTCAGCAGGATCAGGCAGATGGATACCACCACCATGATGCCGGTGAGTTTATTTCCATAGGTATGCAGTGAGTAGGTGGTATGGTTCTTGATGGTACAGACGACCAGCGAGACGGTTTTGATCAAGAATATCGCATAGACACCCAGCAGATATCTCTGGATTGCGTCCATCTGGTACCGTACGACATACAGAACCAGAGCGCTGAAGAACAGCAGATCACCCAAGGAGTCAAGGCGGGATCCCAAGTCGCTCTCACAATGCAATCGGCGAGCCAAAAATCCATCCAGTGCATCGGTGATGCCGCAGACGACGATGACCCAGAACAAGACTCGGGGCTTTTGGGCAACGAAGAACATGCCGAAAGACAATACGATTCGTGAAAGGGACAGAATATTGGGGATGTTCCTGGTACCACGTCTCATAGCGTTTGCTCCTAGTTTCATAATACCAGAAAATATCGGGCTGTCAGCAGATGCAGACCAACTTTTTGTTGTTGCCAAGCTGATACCGGAACTATACTTGATGGTGCACTATGTGCTTTGAATGCAAAAAGGAAAATCGAGGCCCGTCCATGAAAGAATCGTTTCCCCACCAAGCCTATACCAAGCTCAGCGCTGCGTATGCTGCAGCCATCGACACGAAGCCCCACAACGCTTTCTACGACCGGCCGGCGGTCAAATCCCTGGTGGGTTCTCTTGGTGGGCGGCACATCTTGGATGCTGGATGTGGAACAGGGGCCTACACCCAGTGGCTGCTGCAGGAGGGCGCACGTGTTGTTGCACTCGATGCCAATGAAGCCATGCTTGCCCATGCCCGGGACCGAATCGGGGACAAAGCCGAATTCGTGCAAGCAAATCTTGAGGAACCGATGCCCTTTCTGCAATCTTCTTCCTTTGACGGCATTCTCAGTGCCTTGACCATCACGTACTGCAAGGACCTGCTGCCGGTATTTACCGAGTTCTCACGAGTACTCAAGCCCCAAGGGTGGCTGGTATTCTCCACCGAGCACCCTTTTTTTGCTTACAGGAACAACAATCTCCAGTCCTATTATGAGACGCAGGAGTTGCATATTCCCTGGAAAGGGTTCAGCGTCGAGGTGGTCATGGACAGCTATTACCACAGTTTGAGTGCAATTACTGAAGCCCTTTCGTCTTCCGGATTTCTTATAGAACGCATCATCGAACCCTATCCTGCCAAGGAGTTTGAAGCCGCCGATCCCAAGGGATACGAAAAACTGATGAAGTTTCCCCTCTTCTTGTTTGTAAGGGCGATTAGGCGTTAGGTCTCCAATCCCAGATGCAGCAGTTCATTGACTTTCTTCTGTACTGAGGTAAGTCGGCCGCAATAGCAGGTCCCCTGTTCGCTGAATGAGACATTCCGCAAGTCACTGAGGGAGAAGAGCACCTCTTCCACGGAAAGTCCACTTCCTTCCAGAGCCTCGTGGAGTACAGCCCTGATCGTCTCACTGATCAGTTGCAGAAATACCCTGCCAAGGAAGTATTGCGGGCTTTGGACCTGCAGGTTTTGACAATCCTCGAAGTTCATGAGGTTATCGAATCTTCGTTCGAACGCATTGCGTTTCTCGTACATATCCAGTGCTTCCTGGCTCGAAAGTTCCGTATTGGTCACCAAGGCCCAGAATCCGGCATGGGAGGCTTCGAAACGCTGTACGGGATCGGATGCAAGCTGTACATGATGCAAGGCTTTGCTGCGCTTTCGGACTCTGAAGTACGTCTCATACAACCTTGCATGCTCCTCGACATGCTGGCCGGTTTCAAGCTCCCGCTTGCATCGGCCCAACAAGGAAAAGAGATTCTCCCTTTGATTGGTCCGCCAGAGCTCATCATAAAACAGATGCACATAGAGAGATTGGTTCCCGAAAAATGGAGCCAGGAGGCGAAGGCTCCGTATATTTCGTTTTTGTGAATCAACCAGGCCAATACCCGTTTCGATTGCCTGCCGGTTGCTTGCGATCAATTCATCGAGCCATCCTTGTCTGGTAGGAACCCGGAAAAGGAAGGATCTGTTCTGTTGCAGCAACTGTTCAATCCTCGATAATGAGAAGAACCTGCGGTTGAGCATGAGAATGCTTGCATCGTCCGCATCGAGAAACGACAGGGTCTCGTCTACCGTCCTGCAGTCAAGCATGGTGCCGGGCAGGATTTGGAAGGAGATGGGGTGAAATCTCTCATAGGTGGTCAGAAGTACGATGGTATTCTGTTCGAGCGCCTCGCTGTCTCGATTGTACCCATACTGCAGGTATGGATTGTGATTCTCATAACTGGCGATTGCACACAGGTCGAAAACCGCATACTTCTGCCCTCCTTGTGTCAGTTTGGCCTGCCATGTCCGCAGCAGCTCCACATCGAGCAATCTCAGCAGTTCTCGCACCGCCTGAAGGTCGGCAGGCCCCTGATGGAGACCCGACTTCCCTTGTTCCCAGAACAAGGCGAAGGACAAAGGCCTTCTGTTACAGAGGAGAAACCAGGCCAGATGCAGAAGCCGGTCGGTCGCATCGGGACCGAGCAGGGAAGCAAGCTCCTGAATTGGTCGACAGTGTTGCTGAACATAGTCCTGCAGGCGGGCAAGACCCGGCGAGGTGAAGGTGGGAATCACCTGCATCCCGGTATCTTCCTGCCGGGAGATTTTTTCCCGATATGCTGGATTATAGACACGCTGGCCTGTCACACGATCCAGCTTTCCAATGCATCGACGCTTATGGCGTGTTTGTTTCTTGTGCGGGTCCCAATAGTGTTGGTCCTCGTAGAGATAGGTAACGTTGTTCTTTTTATTGGTAATTTCAATGACTTTTGGAGGAGAAAGTGTAGCTTCCATGTTATAATTTATAGCATTCCTACTCCTCAATCTCAAGGGTAAATCATAGCCTCCCAATTAATTAATCAACACCATGTTATAACTGAACTCTAATTACAAACATATATATTATAACAAATAGAGTACTTGTTATTGTTCTTGATCATACAATTTTGTTACAATTTCCTATCACGTTCTTAAAGGAGATACATGTGAACATAACTAAAAAGTTGTATCGTATTATGCTGCTTGTTGGTCTTTTGGCCTTGCTCGTCCTGCCTTCCTTGGTCGGCCAGGGACAGAAAGAAAGCAACAATACCATCTCATTTGCAGGCTCTGGAGGGTATCCCCCATTCAACTACCTGACCGAAACCGGCGAGGTTGCCGGCTTTGACGTGGATGTCGCCCAAGAAATCGCCGACCGAATGGGAAAGGAACTCACCTACGTAACCACCAGCTGGGACGGCATTGTCGAAGGTTTGCGTGCAAAACGCTATGACGGCATCCTGGGAAGCATGGGGATTACGGAGGAGAGACAGAAAGTCGTTGATTTCTCACAGCCCTACTACTATAGCGGACCGCAGCTGATCACCCGCAAGGACAGCACCATCAAGCAGGTGGAGGACCTGAAGGCAAGCCATCTCCTGGGTTTGGTGACCGGTACCACCTTCGAACGGGATGCTGAACAGCTGGGCACCCAGGTCAAGCTCTACGAGGACGACAACCAGACCTTGATCGAGCTGCTCAACGGCAGGATCGATGGAGTGCTCACCGACAGGATCGTCGGCCTCAATGCCATCGCAGAACTCAAGGAAGGAGACAGGCTCACCTTGGTCGGCTCGGTACTGAGAAGCGAGGTGATGGCCATTGCCTTCCATAAGGACAACACTGAGCTGAAGAACCAGGTCAATGACATACTCTCATCAATGTTCGCCGATGGAACCATGAAGGCGATCAGTGAGAAGTGGTTCGGCGGAGAAGACATCACCGTCGAATAAGGGAGCATCCTACCATGCATATACTACCTTGGGATCTCACAGTCATCCCGTCGAAGTTTTTTCTGTTCGCCGAAGCCGCTCAATACACGTTGCAGATTACCTTCTTCGGGATCCTGCTCGGTCTCATGATTGGATTGGTGGCCGCCCTCGGCCGCCTCTCCCATCGCTCTTGGCTCTCGGCTGTCTGCAGGTCGTACATTTTTCTGGTGCGGGGGACTCCACTTTTGGTGCAGCTGTTCATCGTCTACTACGGGCTGACAAGCCTGGTCACCATCGCCCCGATTCCCTCGGCGGTCATAGCCCTGGGTTTCCATAACGGGGCATATATTGCAGAGATATTCAGAGGGTCCATCCAGTCGATCGATATAGGCCAGATGGAAGCGGCGCGAAGCCTGGGCATGCCCCGCTCGAAAGCCATGCAGCGAATCATCCTGCCTCAGGCCTTCAAGCGAGCCGTACCCCCGCTTGGAAACCAGCTGATCATTGCACTCAAGGACAGCTCGCTCGCTTCGACCATCGCAGTTCCCGAACTCATGCTGAAGGGAAGGCAGATGGGTTCATCCTCATTCATGTATATGGAGATGTTTCTGATCGTCGGCATCTGGTACCTGATCATGACCAGCGTGCTCTCATTTGTGATGCATCGTATCGAACAAAGACTAAAGGTGAGCGACCGTGACTAACGAAACAAAGAAAACCGACGAAACCATTCTGAGAATCGAGCATCTGGTAAAACGATTCGGGGAATTGGAGGTGCTCAAGGACATCAATCTCGAAGTCAAACGCGGGGAGGTGGTGGTCATCATCGGAGCCTCGGGCAGTGGAAAAAGCACCTTGCTGCGATGTGTGAACTTCCTTGAGAAGGCGCAGAAAGGAAAGATTTTCATCAACGGAAAACTGGTGAAGCAGAGCGAGAAGCAGCTGAACAAGGTACGGCAGGAGCTCGGCATGGTGTTTCAGCACTTCAATCTCTTCCCTCACATGACAGTTATACAGAATGTGATGGAGGGGATGGTACAGGTGAAGAAATTCCCCAGGGAGAAGGCCCGCAAGGCAGCCTCGGACCTCCTTGATCAAGTCGGTCTGGCAGAGAAGGCCGACGTCTATCCTGCGATGCTCAGCGGCGGACAGAAACAACGCGTCGCCATCGCCCGCGCTTTGGCGATGAACCCGAAGATCATGCTCTTCGACGAACCCACCAGTGCACTCGACCCCGAACTGGTCGGGGAAGTCCTTTCGGTAATGACGGATCTTGCCAAGAAAGGAATGACCATGCTGGTGGTCACTCATGAAATGTGGTTCGCCAAGGAGGTAGCCGACCGGGTGATATTCATGGATGAGGGCTTCATCCTTGAAGAGGCGAACCCGCAGGACATGTTTACGTCCCCGAAGGAAGAACGGACCTTGGCCTTCCTCAAGCAGGTGTTGCCCCAGCAAGGTTGAGTCCTATTCCAGGAGGTTCAAAATCGCCTGATACGTCTCCATGATGAACTTCTCATCAAGAGGGCTCTGAGCATTATTGACGGTGACCACTACGGTATGGCGATTGTGCTCCTCATCCTCCAGATAGGTGGTCAGGTTGAGCACTCCCGGCTCGCTGCCTCCCTTATAGGCCACCCGATGCCAGCGCTCCTTGGTTGCAAGGCCTGCGTTGACGGTCATAAGAGGCAGAATCTGCAGGCGCTCGATCAGGGAGGCAAGCTCATGTGCTGTCATGAACCACTCAATGTCAATGGCGACAGGATTACCCGAAAGGAGGCCGGGCTCCATAAGAGGACGGCTCTTGATCTGGTCCAGAACCTTTTCCTTTTCTGCAGATGAACCTGTTCGGTACCGCGCAAGCAGGTCGCTGTTCGCAGGATTCTTCAACCGAAACGCTTCTGCTGTAGAGAGCACGGGCCTGCTGTTCGACAGGTATGAACCCACACTGTTTCTTCCAACCAACGACATGAGGGCATCGGTGGCGGTGTTGTCGCTCTGGCTGATCATCAAGGTCGCCAGCGTCTCAATGGTAAGACGCGAGCCGGTCGGCCAGTCCTGCAGGATTCCTGTTGGAAGACTCTTCCACATGGAGAGGAGCCGAACACTCTGAAACCACTGCAGCTTGTTTTCTCGCACGGCATCCTCAACGGCGGCAAGGATGCCCAGCTTGAAGGAAGAGCCCACGGCCAGGGGAATGTCGGCATTGTGGGCGACCACGGTCTCTGCGTTCTTACGAATCAGGATAGCAGTATCTGCATCGAGGTCGATGATCTGCTTCACTGCATCGGCGAGGGTAAGGCGGGCTCTGATCACTTCGGTGAATTGCAGACCGGCCACTTGATTCGACCCGTCCAGGCTGATATAGGCGGTTACGGTTCCTTCATCAAAGACCAGTGTGTACGGATTGGTACTACCCTTCACCTGCTTGAAGGGACCCAGTTGCGCCGAAAATTGGTCGAGAATCTGGTGCATCACAGCAAGCGGAACAGCACGTTCAAACTGCGCGGCATAGTCAATGCTTTCAGGACCTTTGGTGAACAGGCTTTCCAAGGTGGAAGCTTCATCGGCAAAGAGAGAGATGCCGAGTGCAAAAAGCAACATGCATATGCATGCAACGTATTTGTATGGTTTCATACGCTACTATGAGCACAAGTGAAAATCTTTGTAAAGCACTCCACCGTATCCAGTCAAGTAAATCCGGTATACAGGATGCAATGCCGAGAATAACAAGTATTCACGTCTTTTGTTTCTCACAACATATAATTACAGGATTGACAGGTGGCTATAGCGTGCTACACTAGAAGCAGGTGTTACGTAACACCTGCCTAAAAAGGCAGGTTGTATCACGAATGTACGAAGGAGGATTTTTAAATGAGGAAACATCTGTTGAACATGGTGGCATTCAGCCTCATGCTTGTCCTGGCAGCCGGCACCGTATTTGGAGCAGGCACACAGGAAGCTGCAAAAGAAACAACCGTCAATATGTTCCAGCTCAAGGTTGAAATCAAGGACGCCATCGACGGCTATGCTGCAGCCTACTCTGCAGCCACACCCGGTGTGACGGTCAAGGTCGAGACCCTCGGCGGCGGTGCCGACTACGGCGGGGCCCTGAAGGCAAAAGCGCAAGCCGGCCAAATGCCCGACATCTTTGTGATCGAAGGCCGCGGCGGCTATGACATCTGGAAAGACTACATCGCCGATCTCGGCGACCAGGCATGGGTTGCAGACACGGACCTGGCTTTCAAGGTGGATGGAAAGGTCTACGGCTTCCCCGTCGCCATTGAAGGCTACGGTCTGGCGTACAACGCCGACATTCTTGCAAAAGCAGGCATCGATCCGGCTAAGCTGACCACTCGTGCGGCATACGAGCAGGCATTCAAGACTCTCGAAGCAAAGAAAGCCGAGTTAGGCATTGATGCCCCGGTTTCCATGGCTGCATCGGTTGCAGGCGGAATGTGGTGGGTTGCGGCACAGCACAACCTCGCTACCTATTGGGGCGGCGGACTTGACTTTACCGACACCCGCATCATCGACATGGCCCTGCAAGGCAAGCTTGACGATGCCCGCTTCCTTCAGTATGCCAAGTATCTGCAACTGCTGTTCAAGTATGCCGACCAGAAGATCCTGCTCAACGGCAGCTATGACGATCAGGTCGGAGCCTTCGCCCAGGGCAAGACTGCATTCCTGCATCAGGGCAACTGGGTCGATCCCAACCTGAAACAGCTTGGTGTCACCTTCCCGATCGGCTACGCCCCGCATGCCTTCCTCGACACCGAGCAGAAGGGCCTGTACCTCTTCGCTCCCTCATGGTACTGCGTCAATGCCAAGAGCCCCAATGCCGAGGCTGCAAAGGCATTCCTCAATGCCATGGCCACCACAGCCGAAGGTCATGACTACATGGTCAACAAGGCCGGTATGATTCCCGCCTTCAAGTCGGTCACGCTCAAGCCGGCCGGCCAGCTCAGCCAAGCCTTGATGGCGGCAAATGCCAAGGGCGGCAACTATGGCGTCTTCTTCGGCATGCTGCCCGATGGAGCCGGCCAGAACGTCTTCGGCCCGATCTTCGACCTGTTTGCCCAGAACCAGAACAATATCAATCAGTTCATCGCAGACATGAAGAAGGCTGTCGCCGATCTTCCCAAGATGTAATACACTACTCGTTTCCTGCACAGGTCTCATCCTGTGCAGGAGCTTTCCGGGGGGCGAACACCAATGAAAAAGAACCGTGCCGTCAATATTGTATTTGTCGCACCATGCGTCCTGACCTTCGTCATGGTCATCATCATTCCCTTCTTCTTCGGTCTCTACTATTCAGTGACTGACTGGAACGGAGTACGTAATGATGTCGCCTTCGTCGGGCTGAAGAACTTCAGCAACCTCATGTCGTCTCCGGATTTCATCTATTCGTTCTTGATCACCATCGCCTATACGCTGATCAATATTGTTTTCATCAACATCGTCAGCTTCGTCCTTTCCTTGATTGTAACCAGCAAGATCAAAAGGCGGAATTTCTACCGCTCGGGATTCTTCGTCCCCTACCTGATCGGAGGAATCGTACTGGGTTACATCTGGCAGTTCATTCTGAACAACATCCTGGTGAAAATCGGAACCACCTACTCCATCGCCTTCTTGGAGACATCCTTTCTCAGCATGCCGCATACCGTCATCTGGACGATGGCTGTAGTCAACACCTGGCAGTATGCCGGTTACATCATGCTGATTTTTGTGGCAGCCATCCAAAGCATCCCATCCTCTCTCATGGAGGCTGCGAATGTCGACGGGGCCAGCTATTTTCATCGGGTCATCCACATACTCATACCGATGATGGCGAACGCGTTCACCATCTCCATCTTTTTGACCCTTACTACATCATTCAAACAATTCGATATGAACATGACACTGACCAACGGGGGTCCTGCAACACGTTTCATGGACGCACCGGTCAAGGCCAGTCAGTTGTTGGCCATGAATATATTCAATACCGCCACGGCAAACCGGATGGCGGAAGCCCAGGCCAAGGCAGTGGTTCTGTTTATTGCCTTGTTGATCGTCTCCCTGATCCAGGTATCAGTGAATAAGAAGAAAGAGGTGGAGATGTGATGAAACCACTACGCTTGGGAAAAAACAACCGCTCCCTGAAACCCGATCTGCTGCTGCTGGAACTGGTGACGATCCTGCTCTTCATCCTTTTCATGTTCCCCTTCATCATGGTGGTGTTGAACTCCGCCAAGACATCGCGGGAAATCATTTTCGATGCAATAGCCCTTCCTGCAAACTGGAACCAGCTGTGGGTGAACGTCGGACTCATCTTCAACAATCCGACGGTCGACTATCTGGGCGCCTTCGTCGACAGCATCGTCATTACGGTGTTATCGCTTCTGGTCATATCGATTTGTTCCTCCATGGCGGCATGGATTCTGGTGCGGAACAAGACCCTGTGGTCGACCATCCTCTTCATGGCCTTTGTTTCGGCAATGGTCATTCCTTTCCAGGTCCTGATGTACCCCTTGGTCCGTTGGATGCGGGTGATCGGGGAGTTCCTGCATTTCCGCCTGCTCGGAACCGTAGGGGGCATTGTATTCGCATACCTCGGATTCGGAAGTCCCCTGTCGATCTTCATCTTTCACGGATTCATCAAGAACATCCCCTTGGAGATCGAGGAGTCGGCGACCATCGACGGCTGTCCGAAGAGTACGGTATTCTTCAGGATTGTATTCCCCTTGCTGCAGCCGATCATCATCACCGTTCTCATTCTCAACGGGATCTGGATCTGGAACGACTATCTGTTGCCCCTGTTGGTGCTTGGCTCCAACGGGAGGGTGCAGACGATCCCCATCGCTGTAACGGCCTTCGCAGGCGCATATCTCAAGCAATGGGATCTGATTCTCACCTCAACGTTGATAGCCATGCTTCCGATTATTGTCTTATATATTTTCGCTCAACGATACATCATCAAGGGCATGGTTGAAGGTTCAATTAAATAGAGGGAGAGAAAACATGAAAATTGTACTGGTTGGTGCTGGAAGCATCCAGTTTGGCTTGGGTACGCTGGGCGATATCTTTACCAGCAAAGCACTCAAGGGCAGCGAGATAACACTGCTCGACATCAATATACAGTCGTTGGACATCGTCCTGCAAACAACGCAGGCATTCATACAGGCGCACGACCTGCCATATACGGTGAATGCGACCATCGACCGAAGGAGCGCCTTTGCCGGTGCCGATTTCATCATCTCCTCCATCGAGGTGGGCAACCGATTCCAGATGTGGGACGAGGATTGGAAGGTTCCCCTGCAGTACGGGGTGCATCAGGTGTACGGTGAAAACGGCGGCCCGGGGGGTGTTTTTCATTCACTTCGCATCGGCAAGGTGATTTTGGACATCGTCAAGGATGCCATGGAGATTTGTCCCGATGCCTGGATATTCAACTACTCCAACCCGATGACTGCCATCTGCACCACCGTCAAACGCATGTATCCCCAGGCAAAGTTTGTGGGTATGTGCCATGAAATCGGCTGGCTGGGCCGCTGGTTGCCCAAGATGCTGGGCAGAGCCCATGAGGACCTCCACTACCGAGCTGCAGGATTGAACCATTTCAGCTGCATGATCAGCCTGACCGACAGAAAGACAGGAGAGAACCTCTATCCCGAAGTGCTGGCGAGAGCCGATCGGTTCTTCGAACAGGAGCCCGGGTACAGCGACTTGTACGATTCGTACAGGCGCACGGGTTCACTTGCAGCAGCTGAGAAATTCGATAAAGGGGAGACGAATCTAAAGAGTGCTTATACGTGGGCCGACCGCAAGCTGGTGCAGTTCATGCTGAAGAACTACAAGCTGCTGCCCATCACCACGGACAGCCATTTCGGTGAATACCTCAGCTGGGCCTGGGACGTAGTGGACCATCGGGGCATACTCGATTTCTACGATGTATACAAGGTCATGCTCTCCCAGGAAGTCCCCCATGAGATTCGGCTGGAGACATCAGAGCGTGTCATTCCCATCATCGACGGGATCATTACCGACGCCAAGAGCGAGGAAGCCGCCGTCAATATCCTCAATGCAGGACTCATTGACGACCTGCCGTCCTGGTTGGTGGTGGAGGTTCCTGCAATGATCGACAAGAACGGCATCACAGGAATCAGGATGGGGCAGCTGCCCAAGGGATATCTGGCTCTGTTGCGCTCGTACGCCGGTGTCTATGACATGACGGCCGAGGCGATCATCCATAAAAGCAAGGAGTATGCAATTCAGGCCCTGCTGGCCAATCCGGTGGTCCACCAAGCCTCTTCATTGGAGGAATTGGTCGATCGAATGATCAGCAAGCAGGAACGTTGGCTGGGATATCTGAAGTAGGCGAACCAACAACGGATGGGAGTATACTTCCATCCGTTGAATTTTGTAGAATGGGCGGATATGGCTACAATCAAGGAAATCTCCCGTAAGGCCGGGGTGAGTGCTACTACGGTTGCAAATGTCATTCACGGCCGCACCAGCAAAGTCTCCCCTGCCACCCTGCAAAAGGTGCAGGCGATTATTGAATCGGAAAAGTATGCCCCCAATATGGGCGCCATGATGTTGCTGGGCAACAACTCACGAATCATCGGCGTGATCATGTTCACCGAGCCCAGACATAACGAAACCGTGTTGGAAGACCCGTTCTCCTCGGCCATCCTCGGGGCAATGGAGCGTGATATTCGAGCCGCCGGCTACTACATGATGCTCTATGTCTCCAGCGATGAGGAGGAGGTTGTCCGTCTATCCAAGGCTTGGAAGATGGACGGCCTGATTCTTGTCTGGGTCCCGGGCAAGATTTGCAGCATCATCAGCTCAAGCGTCGATGTTCCCTTGGTCTACATTGACTGCTTTTTCAATGACGACGATCACACGTATTATAATATCGGGCTGGAAGACAGACGAGGGGGGTATGAGGTGACGAAGTACCTCCTCTCGATGGGGCACACCAACATACTGTTCCTCCCATGCAACCCCATTTTTCCCGGCGGCGATTCAGAGCGGTTTTCCGGATGCAAGGAGGCTTTTACTGAACACGGCTTGGTTCTCACTGATGAAGCAAAGCGGCCCCTGCCGTACGATCGTGCAAAGCGGGAGAAGATCTATCTTGAAATCACGGGAAAGGATGCGGGTTATACGGCTTTGGTGTTCTCTTCCGATTACTACGCTTCCGAAGCGCTCACTTTCTTGCAGGAACAGGGCATCAATGTTCCCGATGACATCTCCATCACCGGTTTTGACGATAATATCTTCTCTCGTCTGGTAACACCCAGGTTGACCACCGTCCATCAGGATTCGAGCAGAAAAGGGAGGCTTGCCATCGAGATGTTGATGCGCCTGCTCCGTGGAGAAGAAATCGAGCAGCCGAGGGTTACGCTGCCGATATATCTGCAGATACGCGATTCGGTGCGAAAGCTCTAACTCTCGGTTCTCTCCCTATGCACAAAAGCCTCCCCTTCTGAATCGGATGGGGGGTTTTTGTTGCAGGTATCTTCAACTATCCATGGTTCTGTTATTTATATAACAAGTAAAATGTTTTTACAACAAATTGACACGTTGCTTCAATGGTTGTATTCTTATTAACATTCACATACCCTATTGGGGCTCTGTTGCCTTATAGAGAGAAAGGAAGGATACCAATGAAGAAAACTGTTGCTGTTTTGGTCGTACTGCTCTGTCTGACCGGAATGCTGTTCGCCCAAGGGAAGCAGGAAGCCCCCGCTTCACAAGCAAAGGTGCTGAGAGTCGCCATGGAGTGCGGCTATGCACCGTACAACTGGACCCAGACCACCAATGCGAACGGGGCTGTACCCATCTCCGGTTCAAAGGAGTTCGCATACGGCTATGATGTAATGATGGCCAAGCTGATCACCGAGCGCCTGGGCTATGACCTTGAGATTGTAAAGCTGGACTGGGATTCGCTCGTGCCTGCAGTGCAGTCCGGTACGGTGGACTGCGTCATCGCCGGTCAGTCGATCACCTCGGACCGCATGCAGATGGTTGATTTTACCTCCCCGTACTACTATGCCTCGATCGTCTGCCTGACGAACGGTGACAGCAAGTACGCCTCGGCAAAGGGTATCAGCGATCTGGCGGGAGGCGCCTGCACCAGTCAGCTCGGGACCATCTGGTACGACACCTGTCTGCCTCAGATTCCCAATGCAAAGATCCTCCCGGCCCAGGAGTCTGCACCTGCCATGCTGGTTGCCCTGAACAGCAAGCGCGTGGACTTCATCTGTACCGATATGCCTACTGCCAAAGCCGCCATTGTTGCTTACCCGAACATGAAGATTCTCGATTTCGCTGGCTCAAATGATGATTTTGCTGTCAGTGAAGAGGAAATCAACATCGGTATTTCCGTCTCCAAGAAGAACCCTGAGCTGACCAAGGCAATCAACAGCGTACTGGACACCCTCATCGTCGATGACTTCAATGCCATGATGGAGAGCGCCATCGCCGTTCAACCTCTGTCCAACTAACCTGAAGGAAATGGAATGTCGATATCTGAAATGAATTTCTTGCAGAGGATGCTCTACATCCTCGAGCAGTACAGCGGCTCCCTTGCAAAAGGGGCCGCTACCACCATGGTAATCGCCATCGTCTGTACGGCCTTGGGATGCGTTATCGGTTTTGCAGTCGGTATCGTCCAGACACTTGAACCAAAGAAGAAGGACAATATTTTCTATAAGATTATCTTGAAAGTCATCAAGCTGCTGCTCACCGCCTATGTAGAACTCTTCCGCGGAACGCCGATGATGTTGCAGGCTGCGTTCATCTACTATGGTGCAAGCCAGGTCTTCGGCCTCAACCTCGGCATGTGGCAGGCGGCGATCCTGATCGTCTCCATCAACACGGGAGCCTATATGGCTGAGACGGTCCGCGGGGGCATCCTGTCCGTCGACATCGGCCAAACCGAGGGTGCAAAGGCCATCGGCATGAATCACTTCCAGACAATGTTGTCCGTCATTCTCCCTCAGGCACTGAGAAACATCATGCCCCAGATCGGCAACAACTTGATCATCAACATCAAGGATACCTGTGTATTGTCCATCATCGGAACCGTCGAGCTCTTCTTCACCTTCAAGAGCATTTCAGGGGCTTTGTATACCTATTTTGAAGCTGCCACGGTCATTCTCATCATATATTTCATCCTGACCTTCGTCTCATCGCGAATCCTGCTTGCATGGGAGAACCGAATGGACGGCCCTGTCAATTTCGACCTTGCCACAACTGATACCCTGGCTTTCACCAGCGGCATGATGCGTTTTCCGCGCAAGGCGAAGAGGAGGAAATAATGTCTGAAATTCTTAGCATCGAGCATCTTTCAAAACGCTTCGGCGAAAACGAGGTTCTCAAGGACATCAATTTTCAAGTTCGACCCGGGGATGTAACCTCGATCATCGGAGCCTCGGGTTCGGGAAAATCCACGCTGCTTCGATGCATCAACCTTCTGGAGAGCGCCACTTCCGGCAAGATTCTTTTCCACGGACAGAACATCCTCTCAGATCATGTCAACGAGGCGAAATATCGTGCGAAAGTAGGTATGGTCTTCCAATCCTTCAATCTCTTCAACAACCATACAGTGCTCAGCAACTGCATGGTCGGTCAAATCAAGGTGTTGAAGAAACCGAAGGAAGAGGCGTATGATGCAGCACTGCTCTATCTTGACAAGGTAGGCATGACCAGCCACATCAATGCCAAGCCTCATCAGCTCAGCGGCGGTCAGAAACAACGTGTTGCCATCGCCCGCGCCCTGGCGATGCAGCCTGAGATCCTGCTCTTTGATGAACCCACCTCAGCTCTCGACCCCGAGATGGTCGGTGAGGTACTGGACGTCATGAAGGCTTTGGCCAAGGAGGGAACCACCATGCTGGTCGTCACCCACGAGATGGCCTTTGCACGGGATGTCTCCAACCATGTCGTCTACATGTATGATGGGAAAATTGAGGAGGAAGGGGAGCCGAAGAATCTCTTCTCTCGTCCAAAGAGTCCCCAGCTGAAAGAGTTTCTCAGCCGATTCACCAAAACAGACCAATCCAACGATGCAACGTAAACAGTTCAGCCGATGAAACAATTCCCGGCTCGTGTGGACACTTTTTAAGGTGAAAATGCATCATAGTAAGTAACAATGGTCCTTATAAAACCTATCATGCACTAGTTTTGCCTGTAGGGCGTTGTTTGGTTTACCTAAAACCAGGCCTGCCCGAGGAGGCAGCATGAGAAAAAGGTTTTACATGGGGCTTATTACTGCATTGCTTGCGCTGGTAGTGGGCTGTACGACCACTACAACGACTAAGGCAGGTGTCCATCCGCTCTGGGATGCGGGAAATACCCGCGATAAAATCATTGTTCTCAGCGATATTCACCTCGGCATTGAGGATGCATATGCTGAAATTCTGGAAAACCGCTCCCATCTGATCGAATTCCTCAATCGAATCGCCGCTACAGCAGATGTACGGGAAGTGGTGCTCAACGGTGATATCCTGGATGAATGGTACCTGCCTCTCTCCTTCAACGAGACCGACCGTGATGCCTTCTATCAGGAAATTCTCGAGAACAACCGGGGGGTGCTCGCTGCGTTCAAGAACATTATGGATGCAGGAATCAAGCTGGTGTACGTAGTAGGGAATCACGATATGTCCATTACACCGGCGAGCATCGAAGAGGCAATCCCCGGCATTGTTGTCTGCTCCGACCGCCTCGGCCTCGGTCTCTACAGAACCGGGGACCGAAGCGAGATAGTCATCGAGCATGGACATCGCTACGACGTATTCTCAGCCCCGGATACCATCACCAATTCTCATCTGGTAAGTGGTCCCACGATGTTTCCTCCCGGATACTTCTATGCCCGGTATGCAGCCGATTGGGTGATCTCCGGCAAGCCGTCCTTCACAGCCGATCTTCCCGTCATATCAACAGTTCCAGACCGAGCGACGAATCCCGACCAGTTCGCCGCCTATGCCTATTACAAGACTCTTGCTACGGAGTTCAGCCGTATTACCTTGGGCAATGCATTCGGTGATGCGCTGTTCGATATCCGCATCGATGGGTACAACGATGTGTACTCCGTTAAGGATATGTTTCCGGTCCTCAATGAACAAGGCGAGATTTCTGCACCGGTTTTGTTTCCAAACTATCAGAGGACGTGGGATGCCCGTCAGCAGGCGAACGGTGTTCAAAAGAAGGCCAGTTTCATTGAAGCAGCACTCGGAGCACTCGGGGGAGATTACATCGAGACCCAGGCACGCCTGCAATTCGAAGTCGACAAGGCCCATAGCGATACCAGTGTCGTGCTCTTCGGCCACTCTCATATTCCTGCGTTCTACGACTACGGCAACAACCACTACTATGTAAACACCGGTACTTGGATCGACCACAACGTCAATTACAAGGAGGCAGACGGCAGCTACCTCGCCAGAACCTTTGCAGTAGTCACCACCGGTCCTTCCAATCAGGTGGGAGTCTACCAATATACCACCGATGGCAAGCTTCGTGATATCAAGGATCTGCTTCTCTCGGACCTTGTGTAACAGGATTGTCTGCCCCGTGGCCGAAGAGGCCATGGGGCTTGTTCTCAGAGCTTGATCAAACGGGTTTTGGAAAAATCGTCGGTATCACGGTCCAAATGATCGGCGAGATTCTGCACGGCTGCAACCACTGCTTCGAGATCATCGTCCGAAAGATTCTCCAAGAGGCCGAACATCTGTTTGTACCCGAGTTCCAGCAGCCCCTTGCTCTTGCTGCTGTAGAACTCCCTGCCAAAAGCCGACGGCCGCAGGATGATTTCTTTTTGGTTATCCGTTTTTTTGTACCGTTCAACCAGATGTTGCTGTACAAGGCGTTTCACATATTTGGAAAACGTGCTCTGAGGCATACCGAGACAACGGGAAAGTTCCGCCATCTTCAGAACTTCATCCTCATGTTCGATGATGCACTCCAAGACCTGCCAGCTCTGGGCGGAGAGAAACACTCCATCCTCCCCTCCCAGCTCAATATTATAGCCACGGACATAGATGTTGGCATATCTGGTCAACTGGCCTACGAGATTCCTATACCGCCCCATCCAGCTCAATTCCATGAAGCACTCCAGCCTACTCTCAAAGTAGTGTGAGTATAGCACATCTTGGAAGGGTGAAAACAGAACCAGGTGACATCGGCGAAAGCGGTTTTTGATGACACCTGGCAAATGGACAAGCGACTACAGCATGACTGCAAAGGAACCGGCAGCACTCAGGTACCAGACAATGAAAAGTGTTGCGATGCCGGCCCCTGCATACACCCTGCCGGTCTTGCGGAAGAAATACGTGTAGATGCAGGCAACAAGCGGCCAGAGAACCAACAAGGGGATGTAGTAGATGCCTCCCATCCCGGCAGCTGTCTGAATCAGAGGATTCGAGCCAAAGATAATGGATCCACCCACCATAAGCGGTACATACAGGAAGAGCAGCCAAACAACCGCTCCCAATGTCATCACAACGGCATTGATCGCCATCTCCCTGCCTAAACCAAGCTTGCCCTGCTTCGGTCTTTGGAAACCAGCCAACACGATTCCTTGCGGTATGAAATAGAGAGCAAAAGGAACCAAGTACCCAAGAAAGGCTAAAAACCGTTTCCCCGTGAATGGAAGCAGGGTGACAACCCAAGCCCTGAAATCCACCTTCCATACCCCGTCAACGAATACGAGAATCAGGTAAACAGGCAGGAGGGTGCATATTGCAAAGCCTAGGGATTTCAAGATTTTCATCCCGTCGAATGTACGTGAAGAGTCGGTCAATCCATAGTGCGCGACTGTAGCTCCTTTCTTCTTCAATTGGGTGTAATGCCCCAATATCATGAGAACAACGGCTATACCGCCGCAGAGCATCGACCAAACCATATATACATTGGTGAAATTCTGAGGCCAGAGTCTGTTTGGAGTAATCCAAGGCACAAAAAACATGTGATTCCAAACAAACAGATACAGCAGTGGCCCGATGGCGGTGGTGAGCAACGCACCGATCCACCAACTTCTACCCTCATACCCGCGGTACTCCGGGAGTTTCTCCTTCAAATCGTTGAAATACCGGGTTTCAAGAAGCAATGAACCCATCGGAAAGAGGAACAGCATTGCACCAAATAATGCAAGGGCCGTACCGATAAGCTTGACAGGCCAAATCTGATTGCGCGCAGAGAGCCCGTTTCCACCTTCAAGCGTCAGTTGCATCCACTCCAAGGCATTTGCAATAGCCGGAATGGAATCTGTAGCACCTGCATGGTTCTCCCAAGGCTGATAGAGTATTCTTGCTGTTCCTTCTTCGATGGACCCATACACCTTTCCGACCTCGATGGGATCGGTAGTATTGAACAACGGCTGCAATACCGGTGATACGGGAGCATCAGAACCCTTGCCGATGAATATCATCACGCCAAGCTCGGTAACCGTTCCAATATTGAAGGCTGCATTTTTAACCAAGGGGGCGGCCGAGAGGTCCATGGACCCCGGTGCATTCACCTCGGACTCCATGAAGAACACCGATGAGTAGCCATCGGGATTCGAGGTGATTGCACCCATCGCTCCTGCAAACCCTCCTTGGGACATCCCGACTATACCGATATTCTGCGTATCAACATTCGGCAGGCTTCGAAGATATGCAAGGCCGGCGGGACCTCCGGCCCCATGGTCGAGATTCTTGGCGGTGGATCTTCCATGACCGCTCATATCCATGGAGAGAACCACATATCCTCTTCGCGCAAATTCCAGCGCAGTATTCGCCATATGGTTCTTTTGATTATTCAACCCATGAATGGCAAGGATTGCCGGGGCTTTTCCGGTATTGGCCTTGGGCGTATACAGGTAGGCGCTTACCTTGAAGCCCGGTGCATGCCAAATGGAGACCTCTTCGACCTTCACCCTCCCAAACCCTGCATTCACCCATGCTCCTACCAGACTACCGCCAACCATGAGTATGATCGCCAGATAGAGCAACATCCAGTTCTTGCTTGTTTTCATTCAAGCCCTCCTTATTTCTTTAGAATCTTTTTTGATTCTATAGTAAGTATAGACCAAGATATTCCTCCCTGCAACGATGATATTCATCATGACGGTGAGCTTCCCGACTTCTCTATTGCTTTACGATTGGATTTCGAGCGACTCGGCTATCCTACCATCTCCAGGAACGCTTGCTCCTCCATGGGTTTTGCGTAGTAAAATCCCTGTACACGCTCGATACCCACGCTCTTGACCATTTCCAACTGCTGTTCGGTTTCCACTCCTTCGGCGATAAGCACCTTGCCCAAGGTGTGCAGCATATCGACAAGCAAGGCAAGCATGGCAGGATCGGCCATGGCTGCATGGATGACGCTCTTATCGAATTTCACATAGGCGTACGGCAGGTCCATCAACGCCTTCAGGTTGGAATACCCCGTACCGAAATCGTCAAGGGCGAACTTGATGTCCCTAAGCGAGAGCTCAAGCATCACCTGTGAAACTTTTTCATATGAGCGGAGGGCCACCGATTCGGTGATCTCAAAGCCGATCTTTTTGGGGGCGATTTGCTCTTGCTCGATAATGGAGATCAATGAACCTGCAATATGGCTCGAATTGAAATCCTCGCCGCTCAAATTCACCGAAATGTACTCCAAAGCACACTCGCCCAGATTTTTCCTGACCAAGGTGCAGACTTTCGAGAGGAGAATCTTGGTAAGATGAACGATCAACCCCGATTGTTCGGCAAGGCTGATGAACTGGGAGGGAGGCAAAAACCCCAGATGTTCATCCTTGATCCTCATCAATGCTTCAGCCGAAACCATCCGGCCTGTTGCAACATCGTAGATGGGTTGATAGTGCACCATCACCTGCTCGGGATTGCGGATCGAGGATCGGAGTGCGGACAAGACGTTCATCCGACGTTGCTGGTCGAAAGCATCCTGCTTGGTAAAGATGAATACGGGCTGCTTGCGTACCGAAGTTATTTCGGAGAGCACCCGTTTGCGTGCCTGATCGTACTCTGCAAGCGTAGAAGCATGGCTTGGGATGTGCAGCACACCGAAGTTGACTTGTACGAACAGCAGCTCTCCCTCCACCTGCCAACCTTGGGTCATGCGCTGCCTGACCGCCTGAACCACCGAGCCGGCAAGCCTGCCGTCCTTCGATGGAAGACAAAGACAAAACCTGCTGCCTTCCAGTCGGAACGCCTCATTCGAAGCAGCCATGGTTTTCAGAAATGTACCAATCCCGACAAGCACTTGCTCGGCTGTCGGGGCTCCATGGAGCGAGCTGAAATACTCGAAGTTCTCGATATCCAAAAAGATGAGCGTATGAGGTGATTGAAAGCGGAAGATGCGGATGAGTTTACGCTGAAGCAATGCTTCGTTGGGAAGGCCGGAAAGACTGTCGAAGGTGACTGAGTCCCGTTGGCCTATCAAGTAGTACAACACCAGCATGAATGCATTAACCAGCATGAACATCAAGGGGGAATGGGTCGTCTGAAGCGATATCAAGGAGACTCCGAAGCACAAGGGCAACAGCAGGGAGATGAACAGAAACGACCCTTGGAGGTTCTTGCGATGGCCCAGGGTTGGCATGAGCATGGCAAAACAAAAGAACCAGGAGAGTGCAATGATATACGTGCTTCCAGAAGAAGGAAGCAGATGCACGAACGCCTGATTCAAAGGATAGAACTGTTGCCTGGGAACGTCCCGAAATGCAAGAACAGTCAAAACAGCGAGGGGAATGTCGTGGATCAGGGAGAGGATGCCAACTAATTTGGGATCATCCATCACATTGACTGCATTGAAGTGCATCCAGGCAGAGAGGAGAAATGGAATCGCCAGCGCATGCAAGGTCCAAACAAGCCGATGGATGAGAACCGGGTAGATTACAAGACCTTGTTGTGCTGATACCAGCAGCAACGTGAGGATGATGTACAACGAATAGGTGATGGTCAACTCCGAGAAGAACCTGCTTCCCCTATCCTTGCGTAAAAGCGGGAACCTGAGAACATCGATGAGAATCGAAAGCATCAGGATGCTCGAAAGCAGTGCGACTGTAACATAATGCATGAACCACCCCTGAGAGAAAGCTTGTATCTACAATGGTGGAATTATAACACAAACAAGCAAGAGTACAGCAGGAAAGGCATGGGGAACTACAAAGTCAACAGGTTCTATAGTATAGTCAATCCCATATGAGAAAGATTATCAGTATTGCGGTATGCATGCTCGCTTGCAGTATGGTGTTTGCTGCATCCTTTTCCTCGGTGGAAGGAAAGCTCTTCAACGACAAGTCATTCATCTTTCCCGATGATTTGCTTGAAGAGAGGTCTGTCATCATCGCCCTCACCCTCAGTTCATCCCGTAAGAACGGAGAGGAACAACAAAAGCACTTCATTGAGTGGCAGAAAAAGCTGAAAGAAACGTCATCAAAACTGAACTCAATTACCGTCTATCATATTTCGGTGATCGACGGGGCTCCCTTCTTTGTGCGGGGTGCAATCAGAAACGGCATTGCAAAGGAGTATGGCGACCTTGTAAAGGAGACACAGGGAGGGGTGCTCTACCTCTCCAAGTCCGAACGGTTCGCCTCCGATGCACGCATCCCCATCGATGGAGAGCCTACCCTCGTGGTGCTCTCAGCCACCGGTTCCATTGAGGGTTTTGTCAAAGGAGCGTACAGCTCCGACCGAATGCTCCAGCTTCAGTCTTTACTGGGTATGTGAGCTTGAGCTTCTAAAAGCGAGAGGGCGACTTTCTCATCCACCGGTCTGCTGATCAGGTAGCCCTGAATCTTGTCACAGCCGAATTTCCGTAAGTACTGCAGCTGTCTTTCATGCTCGATGCCTTCGGCTACGACACAGTGGCCGAGCTTGTGCGCAAGGCTTATGATGTCACCGGTTATTGCTTCTTCGTCGGTGAGTGTCATCAGTTTATCGATGAAAAACTTGTCGATCTTCAAACAGTTGATATTGAGCTCCCGTTCCCGGGCGAGGGAGGAATACCCGGTGCCGAAGTCATCGATTGCAATCTGGATACCCATGCTCTGCAGTTGTCCAAGAACCCTGTTGATGTCCTGATAGTTGGAAGCAAACACCGATTCGGTGATCTCGAGGCAGATGCAGCGGGGATCGACCTGCATCGCCTTGATCATCCGCAAAAGATTGGCGGTGAAATCATGTTTGAGCAGCTGGATGGCCGAGATGTTGATGGACATCACAATGTTGTGATACCCCTTGCCGTGCAAGGTGTTCAGAAACCTCAGAGCCTGTAGGATGATTGAATCACCGAGGGGGATGATGAGCTTGGTTTTCTCGGTGATCGGAATGAATTGCAAGGGGGATATGAGTCCGAGGGAGGAAATCTGAAGGCGTGCCAACGCCTCGAATCCGACAATCTTGTTGCTCGCAAGTTCAAAAATCGGTTGATAGTTGAGAAACAGCGAACCGCTTCCCTCACCGGCGGCGATGCGGCTGAGCTCTGCGGTTATCTCCTCCTCCCGGTAGAGCCGCTCCTCCATCTCAGTATCAAAGAAGCAATAGCTGGATTGTCCATGCAATTGCTGCAGAGCCTGCTCTGAAGCAACCAGGAGATTCCTGAGCAGTTGCTCCACATCCTTGGTGGCATCCCTGCCGATTTCAACAATGCCAATACCCCAATTGATACCCTCAATAATGAGAAAGGTCTCTAAAAGAGATGAGATTCTCTTACAGAAGTCTATCAAATCCTGTTTCTCACGGTAGTTTTTTACATAAAAGGAAAAGCGATACTCATGAGTTTTGCATAAGAGACACTGCTCGTTGCTGAGTACAAGCAAGGCAGTGGCAACCTTTTTAATGATCTCTTGTGTATACTGAAAACCGTAGGTCATGCTCGCCGTATGCAGGGCACTCAGATTGACTGCGACCACAGCCCGCTTCAAACAAGCATGCAGCTGGATATCCTCATGCAAGAGATTTTCCAAATGCCGGCGGTTGTATAGACTCGTCAACATGTCATGCTCGTTGTAAAACGTCAGTTCCTGTTCAACCTTCTTACGATCGGAGATATCGAGAATGATGCCCTCCAGCTCCTGTACTTCGCCTCTCTGGGTGTAGTATCCCTGCCCGGTCTCCCACACCCACACACGCTGTCCATCAGCTTTGATGATCTCATACTCATAAGTGAACGTCTGGTGCAAGGGCAACACACGTTCCCACTCCTCTCTGATGGCCTGCCTATAGGAAGGGACGATGAGCTCGTTGAAGCTGATGTCACGATTGCCCACCAAACTCGCCGGTTCATACCCGGTCAGATTCTTACAGCCGTCGGAAACGTAGAGCACCGTCCAATCAGGGTCGTACTTGGTACGGTAGGCAAGGCCCGGCAGATGGGAGAGCAACACAGACTTGCTGCGTTCGCTCTCGGCGAGCTGCTGCTCTGCCTGCTTGCGCTGTGATATGTCCTGCACCAGGCAGATATGGCTGTACGAGTGATTGCTCTGAATTTGCAAGGAAGCCACAACCATGGAAACCCATACCCAGGAACCATCGCTCTTGATATATCGTTTTTCCATCGAGTAGCTTTGGATTTCGCCTGCCTGGAGTCTTTTAAATTGTACGAGGTCCGCTTCAAGGTCGTCGGGATGCGTGATCGAGGCCCACCCGATTGTCTTCAGCTCCGCCCTGGTTCTTCCGGTTATCTCCTCAAACCGGGGGTTCACGCTGAACACCTCGTTTATGGTACCATCGAGCGGCCCGATGCCATGGGAGATGGTGATGCCGATGGGGGCCTGCCAGAAGATGGCGTTGAAGAGGGAGGACTGCTCGTTGAGCTGCTTGCAACGGTCCTTCTGCAGCACCTGCTGCACCTGATCCGATACACAAGCTCTGGTGAGCGGTGTGTGCAACACCGACTCACCCTCTCCTGTTTGGGATATCAGCATTACTGCGCAGCGGGGATCCTGTTCAAGGGTGTGGAGCAATAAAAGGGCGTCGAGAGTTTCAGAGGTCGCATCGATGATGATCAACACCAGATTGGAGAGATTTGCAACATACTCCAAGGCCTGCCTGCCGTCCTTGGCAAGAATGACATTATACACAGCAAGCGCAGCTTGTATGGTTGCCCAGTCATCCCGGGAAGACCCGACTACCAGTATGTTATCGCCCACGGTTGCTCTCCTTGCTTATGGTATGCAGTATACACGATGCCTGCCCCCGAGAGGAAACATTTTACCACTTGCATACAAGCACACCTGCTTGCCGCGTTATTCAATCGACGATCATCCAAGCCTTCTCTTGGGCAAGGGTACGCAATACGGTATCATCGCCTGGATTCCTGAGTACTCCAAACCGGGCCAACTGCAGCATCTCCCTATCCCCGATGCTGTTTCCAAATGCAAGCTGTGCAGCAAGAACACCAGCCTGAGCAAGGCGTTCGACTTTACCCGGGCCGTAGGGCAGCTCATGTCTTGTATCAGCCGCAATGGGGGTGATGCCTGAAAGTGCAAACATTTCGCAGAACGCAATCACCACCTGCAAGGGGCTTGCCGAGACAAGGAATACTGCCTTTTTAGCGTGAAGGCAGGCTTGCAGAAAAGCAAGCATGTGCTGCTCTTTCTTGACAAACAGACTGTGCTTTACGCCATCGAACAGAAAGGAACAACTATTGTCGCCAAAGGCTTCAAAGCAGCGGATGCAGGCGGACAGCACTTTAGCGTATGGAAGAGTCTGGACATAGTCGGCAGTGATTGCATAGGCCTCCTTCATAAGACCTTGCCTGACGGCACTGCTGTACGAACCGAGGATATGCTCCAAGCCTGTGCCTTTCGACTGTTCAAGCAAGGTGACATCGGAAGCGTTGATGGTCTGAGGCTCCTTGTGCAGCAGCTCGCATGCAAGCAGGACGAAAAACGAGGTCTCCCCCAAATCCCCGGCGAACAGCGTACCGTCCATATCAAACAGTGCCGGTCCCTCACCCTGATGACACAATTCCCATAGATCCTGCATTGCCTCTCCTCCCGATGCAGAGTATCGTTGCATACCTTGGCGCAGATTGCAACTTGCATGATTGGCTGTGATGGACTAGAGTACTACTTCATATGGGAACGCATACAAAACTCATGACCACCGGCTCCATCCAAAGGAATCTGCTCTCGTTTGCGATACCCATATTCCTGGGCAATCTTTTTCAACAACTCTACCACACCGCCGACTCCCTGGTCGTAGGGAATTTCGTCGGCAAAGAGTCGCTGGCGGCCATCTCCTCCATCGGGTCACTGACCATGCTGTTGATCGGACTCTTTCAGGGCATCTTCGTTGGGGCAGGGGTCGTCATCTCCAAAGCCTTTGGGGAAGGCGATGAGGCTGCAGTGCAAAAAGCTGTCCATACCACCGTCGCCCTCGGGCTTTCCGGCGGTGTACTTCTAACGCTGCTCGGGTATTTTTTTGCCCCGGTCATGCTTGTCTGGATGCAGACGCCGCCCAGTGTTTTCGACGACGCAGAGCTCTACATACGCATCTATTTTCTAGGGATCAGCACCCTCATTCTCTACAATACCGCCAGCGGCATCCTGCAGGCCGTCGGAGACAGCCGACACCCACTGTACTTCCTCATCATCGCCTCGGTCATCAACATCGTCCTGGATTTGGTCTTCGTCGCAGTATTTCAGATGGGGATTGCAGGAACCGCCTATGCTACGATCATCGCCCAGGCGGTGAGTGCCATCCTGAGTTTCCGCCTGCTTATCACCACGAATGACATCATCAAGGTACGCTTGTGGCATGTTCGTTTCCACAAAGGGTATCTCGGCCCCATCCTCAGACTTGGCATTCCCTCGGGAATCCAGAACTCGGTGACAAGCTTCGCCAATGTCATCCTTCAGTCCTCGATCAATCTCTTCGGCCCTTCCGCCATGGCTGGCAACGGGGCGTTCATGCGCATCCAAGGCTTTGCATTCATCCCCATCACCGCTTTCGCCCTCGCACTAACCACCTTCACCGGCCAGAACCTGGGAGCCGGAGAGTATGAGCGGGTACGCAAGGGAGCCCGCTTCGGGGTGATTTTTGCCATGGTGCTGGCCGAAACCATCGGCTTGTTGATGTACTTCGGCTCCGAACCCTTGATCGCCCTGTTCAGCCGCGATCCGGAGGTCCTGTCCTTTGGAGTACAGAAGTCCCACATCGCCAGCCTGTTTCTTTGGTCACTCGCCCTCAGCCATGCGATGACCGGCATCTTCCGGGGGGCGGGCAGGTCCATCGTCCCGATGAGCGTCATGCTCGCAATCTGGTGCATTTTCCGCATTATCTTCATTCAGGTGGGGCTCTCCATCGTCATGGACATCCGCGTTGTGTACTGGGCCTACCCGGTCACGTGGACGATCAGCGCGGTAATCTTCGTCATCTACTATTTTTCGGTCGACTGGATGCGCCAAACCAAGTAAACTGGAACCACCGATAGGAGGTTCTCATGGATACGACTACCTTCACCCTCTCAAAAATACGATGCATCCCCATGGTCAAGCTGTACACACAGAGCCAGGCTCCAAAGCTCATCCAAGCCCTCAAGGACAGCGGGGTCAGGGCCGTCAATGTCAGCCAACAGGGAGGCGACGGGCCGGCTCTCCTCAAGATCCTGTCAAAGGAGGAGACTCTCTTGGTAGGAGCGGGCAATGTGCAGACCTATGAACAAGCAGAGCGGGCGATTCATGCAGGGGCGGCATTTATCTTCTCCCCCCTCTTTGACGAGCGCATGATCGAGCTGTGCCACAACCGCTGTGTTCCCATCTATCCGGTCACCACCCAGGCAAATCTGGCTGTGTTGCATCAGTTGAAGGTCCTTGGCTGCTATCCGGTGGAAGAGCTGGGAGGGCTTTCCTTCATCGACAGGATGGCCGCCGAAGGCGACTTCTCCTTCTTTGTCGCCGGACATATCGATGAGTCGATGATGAACCACTATCTGAACCACCCTCACGTGCTGGGCATGACCGGCAGTTGGATGTTCAAGGACGCTGATAATTGGAAGGCTGTCACCGATGCTCTGATCCGTACGAAACAGTATTGGCTTTCATAAGAGCATCGATGGTTTTTGGTGTATAGAGCGTAAAACCCTGCTCCCTGAGCAGGTTTGCAAATACGCCTTCTCCTTCGATCAAGGTACCGCTGAAGGTTCCATCATATACGCATGTCGAGCCGCAGGATGGGCTGCGTTCCATGAGCAGCGCAATACTGCATCCTTGAGCTCGAGCAAGAGCCAAAGCCTTGCGTGATCCTTCCACAAAGGGCTCGGTCAGATCCAAGCCTTCCTTTGTCAGCACCCGCCTGTTCACCAATTCCGCACAGCTACGCGGGGTGGGAAGGCCTCCAAGCTGCTCGGGGCACAAGGCGATGAGCTCAAAAACCTCATCCAACGCATTCAAACAGGAAAGCAGGGCCGAACTGCCGTCATACCGGCAGCATCTGCCGGCAAGACATGCGCTGATTACAAGCGGGAGCTTCTTCATATCGAAAGCATAGCACACTGTGATATGCTGTTGCCATGGATGGATACGATACCCTGATTGAGACATTGAATCGGTTTGAGAGAAGCCTTGATTCCGCCACCCCCATTACCACGGTCGCCGAGTTGGCTCAAACCAGCGGCTACAGTGCTCACCACTTTTCCAGGCTCTTCTATTCTCATACAGCGCTTCACCTGAAGGAGTACCTGCAAGGCAGGCTTCTGACCAGCCTGATGATGGAAGCTGCGCGTTGCGACATCAGCTTTGCTGTTCTTGCCTCCCGCTACGGGTTTCGTGACTACGAAACATTCTACCGTGCCTGCAAAAACCGCTGGAACAAGAATCCCTCCCGGATGCGGGAGAGGGGACTCGGCGATGAGGAGAAACAAGAGCGCATCCATCCTCGACGAAAAGAAACGTCCTGCATCCTGGCAGGAGAGCTTGTTCATAAGGAAGCCTTCACGCTTTGTGGTCTGAACTTCTTTCTAGGGCCTGAAACGAAAACATTCCACACCATTTGGGCACAGTTCGGCCGTTACGAGCATCTGATCAGGCATGCTCTACAAGAGGGGACGACCTATCAATACAGCGCTTGGACCAACGAGGAACTGCCGGGCATGAGTGTGCTTTGTGCAAAATCTGTGAACCAAGGCTGGACAGGAGAGGAACTCTTCACCGTTCGAAGAGTTCCTGCAGCCTCGTACATACGATTCATCCACTCAGAAGATGTAACGCGTATAAGGGACGCGTATCAGTACATCTACGGTACCTATTTTGCCCAAAGTCCCCTGCATCCTCTGGGCAACTGGGAGTTCCAACGGTATCCGAAGGGACAATCGGTGATCGAAATCTACATTCCCGTCAGAACAGAAACTCCTCTTCCCAACTGAAGTGCTCGCTGTCCTCGATCCATTGCGGCCAATGGGCACACCAAACCGGAGTCTTGTATTCACGAACCCGGTCCTCGCTGCCGTGGTACGGCTTGATGTCCAGCACCGGCGTTCCATCTTCTGCATCGATGTATCCAAGCTGTAGAATACCCTGCTCCTCATCAACATCCACTACGCAGGCTGTACTGATGCACAGTGAGTTGGGTCGGTAGGGAGAACGGGTTGCGAAAACCCCGATCTGTTCAGGCCCCTTGGCATACGGCTTGGGGATGACGGTAAAGGCCGAACCGGCATTGCCCGCTTGGTCGGCAAACCAGACAACTTGTACATGACCAAAGCCTGCAAGGCCCTTCAAGCCATGCTTGTAGGGAGCCTGGAGTACAATCCGACACCCATCGCGCTGCTCGACGTTACCAATTACGGTACAGGAAATTTCCATAGTTGATCCTCCTGATCTGAGCATGAACTGCCTTGTGGGGGAAAACCATGACAAAACCGGAGAGGCAGATGACAAAAATTGCTTTATCTACAGGCCCAATTCCAGCAATTTGCGTCCTATTGCCTCAACGGTGGTTTCGATCAAGTACTCCCCGTATGCGGCTGTGGAAAGACGTGGATCTTCGCCCTTCACCCCCAGCGGCCATGCTCCGGAGGAATCCTCGATGCGACTGAGGTCCACCAAATCAGGATGAAGGGCCATCATGACCGATGTCTCATTTCGGCCTGCGTGGTCCTGCTGGGTCACAAAGGATTGTGCATCAAAGTCATTGATCGATGAGAGGAGGATGATGTCATACTGTTTCTCCCATTGCCCGGCCATGTGGGCCCAGGCTTTGCGTGAGGGCCCATGCCCGTCGGCTAAGAGACAGATGAATCCAGCCCGTTTCGCCTGAACCACGAGCGCCTCGAGCATCATCAGAAACAAGCCGTTCGAAACCCAGTAGCAACTCCCCTCAAGCCTTTGGTGGGGCTTGGTTGCATCGCTATAGTCCATGCCTATCAGATTTGTGCCCTCAGGCCCGGCCTCAATACGGTCCGGTCCGAGGTAGAGAGGAGGAAACACGATTCCCCCGAATCGTTGCGCTGCACGGGTGAAGATACCGTCAGCCTGCAGGGCGTCGGCTCCCAATACATTGTGGAGCCCGTGCCATTCAAGCGTCCCCAAGGGTATGTAGCCCACCGGGTGCTCTTTCAACCGTTTGGTGAACGAGGGAACACTCAACCTGGCATAGTGTACACACTCATCCATCCGAGGGCCTCCGTTTCATCGCCTCCTTGTTGCGATACATGGCATTGTCTGCAGCAACATAGGTATTGAACAAATTTCCGATGCACGACTCACACCAGGAGGTGCCCGATGCCAACGAGAGTTTGATCGTTCTTGTCGTATTTGACAGCTGAATCTGTACGTCCAAAAGCACAAGCGCGCGCTCGATTTCCTTATCGTCGATTTTCGTGCTGACAACGGCGAACTCATCGCCTCCGACCCGATAGACCTTGCCCAACCCCCTGAAACACCGCTCGATCAGAGAACCGGCATGCACCAACAGCTCATCTCCGGCCTTATGCCCATAGGTATCATTTGCTTTCTTCAGATAGTTGACGTCAAGCACTACGATTGCTGCTGCATCCCTGCTGCCATGCTGCAAGTCCAGGATATCATGCATGAACATGGTTCGGTTTCTGAGACCGGTCAAGGTGTCGATCGAATAGCGTTGTTCCAGGAAGAAGAGGTAGAAGAGCAGAAGAGAGAGGGCGACGCTCGGCCAGAGGGTAAGCACCCAAGGATACAGCATCTGGACTATAAAGCCCAAAATAGGGGTGGTGAGGATGCAGATCAGCAGCAATCGATCGGAATTATTGTAACGCGGCAACGACTTTACAAGGTACAGAATGCTCAAGCCATAGTAGAAAAGCGTAATGGAGGTGGAGACAAAAAAGAATGGGCCGCGCCGGTAGATATTCTGTTCGTCAACAAAGAAGGCCCACCCCGTCCAATAGCTCGCCAGGCTGAACATCGCATTGAGAATGAGAGGCAGCACCATAACGGGGCTAAGTTTCCGTACTCTGTAGTACCCGATGAAATGCAGTAAAAAGAAGCAGACCACCGGTGAGAGGGAGAAGCCCAACACATTGGTAGCCCTATGGAAAAATATCTGGCCGGCCACTCCCACATCATCCACCTGATAGGCGAACAACTCGGTTCCGAGTAATACGAGCAACGAGAATGCAGAGAGAATGTACCACCGGTTTCGGGGATTGGTCTGTACGCTTCTGCTGGCCAAGGCTATGGCGAAGAACATCATAACAACGGAAAGCATGTCCAGTTCCAACGTCGCTTGCATATCGTTACCCTTGCTTCGTATGATGACACAGCCATTTGCCTTTGCCTAGGGGAAAGGTTGCCACAGCGGCTTCTCTTGCGTACTATAGCCCTATGCATCCACCCCTTCCTCAGTATCCGGCCATGTTGCACGCTCTGTACTTGCAGCACCTGCTGACAACAAGAAAAGCCATTGATTTCGATTCAGAGTCCGCTTACTCCACCGACCGGCTCTTCGAAAGCGGTGGCGGCCTTATGTTCGGTGTGCTCACAGCGTGCGACCAAGCGGGAAACGAGGTGCTGCTCAAAGCCTTTTCAGGAAGCCTGGGGGGAAGGCGCAACCTACCCCACTGGGCCCCCCATGTAGTCAACGACCAGGACTACGATGTGTATATGAAGCAGTACGACCAGAACATCAAGAAGCTCGCAGGAAGGGCACAGCAGGCCACCCTCTCCCAGAAAGCCCTTTCCCACTACTACAGCCTCTACAACCTGGCGGCCATCGACGGTACCCGGATTCCTCTCACCTCATGTTTTTCTACTCCCAACATCCCTACCGGCAGCGGGGATTGTTGTGCGATAAAACTGCTTCATGAAGCGTTTTCCCGAGGTCTGCAACCGATCAGCATGGCCGAATTCTTTTTCGGCAATAGTTCCAACCGCACACATTCGGCCTTCTACGGCCCCTGTGACGAGAAATGCAAACCCATATTGCAGCACATGCTGGGCCTCGACATTGTCTATCGGGACGAGCACATTGCAGTGGTCAACAAACAAGCCGGGCTGCTCTCGGTCCCCGGCCGGACGGAGGACAAGGCCGATTCAGTGGAGACAAGAATCCGCCGCCTCTTTCCCGACGCCCCGCTTCAGTGTGCAACCCATCGCCTCGATATGGACACCTCCGGCCTGTTGGTGGTTGCCCTGAACAAGCAGGCACACCGCAGGATGCACCAGCTGTTCCGCGACCAACAGGTAAAGAAGTGCTACACAGCCCTGTTGGAAGGTGTATTGAAAGTGGAAAGCGGGACCATCACCCTGCCTTTCCGTGCCGACATCACCAATCGACCGCATCAAATCTATGATGAGGTTCATGGCAAATGGGGAACCACGGTCTATAAACGCCTGCGGGTGGAACGTACTGCCGATGACAGGTTGGTCACCCGTGTCCAGTTTGAACCCAAGACGGGAAGAACCCATCAACTCAGGCTCCACAGCTCCCATCCAAAGGGTCTGGGCCTTCCTATCGTCGGAGACCGGCTGTACGGCAGCGGGATGCAGGACCGGCTCTACCTGCATGCACAGATGATCAAGTTCGCGCATCCTGCAACCGGAATACTGATGACCTTCAGCACCGAAACACCTTTTTAAGCAGCACATACTTCTTACTTCGTACTTTCTTGACCACCAATGTTGGTGTATAGTAGATGGACAGGGGGCACTACATGCGGAGAAAGAACAATGCCATTTACATCGATCTGGAGAACATCCCTTCCGGTCTCGATCTGAAGATGCTCTTCGAGGAGCTTACACTCAAGCACAATGACAGCCCCGAGGAAGAGAACATCTTCGTCATCAAGATGGCTTGCGGAAATTCCAAGTCAATCAAGAAACTCGAGAAACAGCTGGCCGAGTATAATTTCACCATCCGCGACACCCCGTCGATCACCACCAATTACAAGAATCGGGCCGACCTGATCATCAGTCTTGAAGCATTGGAGACCATCATCATCAACACTCCGGTGATCGACCGGTATGTCTTCATCACCAGCGACAGTGATTTCACTGTCATTATGGAAGCACTGAGGAAATATGGGAAGGAAGTCTATCTGGTGACCAAGGAGGCGGTGAGCGACAAACCTATTTTCAACAACTGCTGTGATGAAATCCTGATCATCGAAACATTCATGCCCAAACCCAAGGCCGAAGAGCCGAAGGGAGCCGAGAAGGACAAGGCCAAAAAGGTTGAGAAACCCGACGCCGCCCATACCAAGAAAATGGACATTCTGGTCGAGGACTTGATGAGAAAGGTTGTTGAATCCTTCGACCCTGATGCCTGGCAACTGGTCAGCTATGCAGGGGTAAAGTTTCATCAGATGGATAAGAGCCGGATGATCGAGCGCAGCAGTTATCGCAGCCTCGGCAACTTGTTGTCCAAACTGGAGCAGGAACGCTTCATCGAACGAAAGCTCAATGAGAAGGGACATCCGGAGATTCGCAAGGCATCTCAAGCAAACCATGCATAGGAAGGTATAATGCTGGACTTCTCTGCTGAACATCGCATGCAACGGATTTTGTTGTTACTGGTCGTAGTCATGCTCTGCATGGCCTGTTTCCTCGACTCGTTTCTGCCCATACCCGCGTTGGACAATGAACCGACCACCGAATGGGAAGGCCCTTGGACAATCTACGAAGGGGAAACAGCCATTGCAAAAGACGTCAAGCTTCCCTACTCCATTGAAGGCCCCTTATTGGGAAAGACCTTCACCGCTGCCTACCGTCTACCCGCCTCGTTTCCCAACCACAATACCGCCATCGCAGTCAATACCAGCATGAGCAGCCTTATCGTCTCGGTCGACGGGACCAGCATCTATCGGTTCGAGGGACCCAAGCAAGGTTGGGCGCGCCCGGTTTTCGGGGGCTCGACACCCCATTTCATCCGCCTTGATGATGCCTATCAGGGCAAAACCCTTTCTCTGACGTTCGAATACACCTCCAACAACGCATTTGCCGGCTATATCCACGAAGTACGTGCCGGCAGCAAGGCATCCCTCATCCTTACAGAATTCAAAGAGTGGCCGTCGTTGTTCTTCGGCTTCTCACTACTGTTGTTGGGAACACTCATCGCCCTCTTCTCGTTTGCAATCCAGACCAAGGAGGAGCAAAAGAGCTTCTTCTACCTGGCCATGATTCTGCTCGCCCTCGGCGGGTGGGTGTTCAGTCAGACTCCGAGCAAGTTCCTGCTCTGGCGCAACCCTGTCCTTCCGTTGAATTTCAGTTTTGCCGCCCTGTACACGCTCCCGACCTTCCTGACCAATTATGTCATCCATTCCTATCCGGTACATCGAAGAATCAAGCACTTCAAGCGCATCTCGATGCTCTTTTTGCTGATGTACATCATCGGAGGCCTGCTGCAGATGACGGGTATAGCTCAGTATACCGACCTCCTTCTCTATTCGGGCTTGGCCCTGGCCCTCTTCTTGATTGCACTGTTCACCAACCTCGGGTGTGAGTATATAAAAGGAAACAGCCGGCTCAGCTCCTTTTTGCTCGCCTTCTCCTGCCTGCTTGCATCCATTCTCGCCGAAGTCGTTCTGCTTGCAATGAACATTCAGCTCGACAGTGCAGTCCTCCTGCACTTCGGCATGGCCCTTTCGGCAGTCATTCTCTTTTGGCACAGCATCACCCTTGTCAGACAGAAAACACAGCAGCTGAGTAAAGAACAACTTTTACAGCAGATCGCCTACACCGATGCACTGACCGGGGTAGGAAACAGGGCTTCCTACGACATGGAAGTGGAGCGGATCTGCAACGCAGGGAAATTAGAGGTGCTTGGGATTCTGATGATGGATGTCAACAATCTCAAACAGATCAACGATGCACAGGGCCATAAGGCCGGAGACAATGTACTGCGGGACTTCGGCCAACGACTCTCACGGTTGTTGCCGGCCTCGGCAAGCCTGTATCGTTACGGAGGCGATGAGTTCATAGCGCTCATTCCAAAAGTCGATGAGGACCAGATTGCCAAGCTTGCCGATACGGTGCTTGACTTCTTCAGCTCATCGGGCAAAGTCGACTACGATGTTGCCGTAGGCTATGCTGTGTACATACCCAAGAAGAAGGAGAAGTTTGCACAGGTAGTCAGCCGAGCCGATGCAGCCATGTATCGATGCAAGAGTGCGATGAAGGCAAAGAAGGTGTGATTCTTGACCTGCTCGAACTATTTCGGCACCCTTAGCACAGGAGAATTGTATGAAAAGATTCCTTGCTGTTTCCCTGATTCTGCTTGCATGCTCGGTTTCGTTGTCTGCAAATACCACCCTTGCAGGAACGTCGGGATATATTGTCGTCCCCAGCGCTGAGGTAACACCCAGCACCAATGCAAGTGCGGTCACCACCGCCTACAGTGCCACATTCGGCACCAGCGGTGCTCTCCATATACCCGCCCTTCAATTGGCTTTCAAGGACACGTTTGAGACGAGTCTTGCCGTTGACATCGCCGATAATACCGACTTGTTGCTCAATGCAAAGTGGCGGTTCAGCAAAAAGGGAACCACCAGTCTTGCTGCCGGATTGCTTGGACAATGGAGCGGGGTGTCTGATACCAACCAGATATCGACGCAGCTGTACCTTGTCTCCACCTTCGACAGTTCCATCATGGACCATCCATCCAAGACCACGCTCTTGGTGGGGTACTCACTGATGAAGGGCATGAACAGCGACATCAACTTCGCCCTCGCCTTCCAGACTCCGCTTTTGGAGAAAACCTTCAAGGGGAAGGTCGACTTCCTCATGGATTTCGGCAATGTAAGCTACAGTGCAACCCCATCGGCCGGCAATGCCGACATCCGGGGGTTGGTCAATGTAGGAATACGGCTGCTGCCCATCGAGTTTCTCAAGTCGACCTTCATCTCAGTGGACATCCGTGCCTTGGATCTCTTCGACCATCAGGGAAGAGCCCTGAGTCTGGGCGCTTCCATCTCCTTCAGGCCGTAGTACTACTCGATCTCCACCACCTTGATCATGTTGGTCTTGCCCGAGCTGCCCACCGGCACCCCGGCGGTGATCACCACAGACTGTCCTCTCTCCACCAACTTGTGCTCTTTCAGGTACCAGGGTGCATAGGCCAACAGATGGTCCACTGAATCCTGAGGCTCGATGAGTATGGGGGTGACACCCCAGGAGAGGGCAAGGTATTGCACGACCTCCTTCAGGGGGGAGAAGGCGATGATGGGCACCGAGGGACGGAATTTGGCGATCAGGCGGGCCGTTGATCCGGATTGGGTGAAACAGGCGATGTAGGAGGCTCCTATAGAGAGGGCGAGTTCACGTGTAGCGAGACCCACCGCCTCGGTCTTGGATTGCTTGCGGTGCGGATCGAGGGTGCTGATCTGATTGAATACCTGCCTGCGGAAGGCACTGCTGCGCTCGGCCAGACTTGCAATACGAGCCATGGTGGTCACCGCCTGAAGCGGATACTCCCCTGCCGCAGTCTCCCCGCTGAGCATGACCGCACTGGTGCCGTCGAGCACGGCATTGGCAACGTCATTTGTCTCGGCTCGGGTGGGCCGGGGGTTGTGCATCATCGACTCAAGCATCTGCGTGGCGGTAATCACCGGAATACCGGCATCGATGCAGCTGCGGATGATGGATTTCTGAATCAGGGGAACCTCTTCGGCTGGAACCTCCACCCCCAGATCCCCACGGGCGATCATGATGACACTGGACTCACCGATGATATCGGCAAGGTTCTCCACAGCTTCGGGTTTCTCGATTTTGCTGATGATGGGAATGGTCCTGCCGTACACAGCTTTCATATGAGCCTTCAAGGCTCTCACATCATCGCCGCTGCGGACAAAGGAAAGGGCTACATAATCGAGGTTGTTGGCAAAGGCGAAGGCAAGGTCCGCTTCATCCTTCTTGGTGAAGGAACTGAGATGCTTCAGCGGGACTTGAGGTAGGTTCACTCCTTTTCGGGGCAGCAAGGTTCCTTCCTCCAGCATCCTGCAATGGATGTCCCGGCCCTCGATACTCTCCACAACCAGGCTTACCAGACCATCGTTGATGAGAATTCGCTGACCGATGAGTATCTCTTCGTGCAGGTTCGGATAGTCGATGCTGATACGCCGGCGGTTTCCCACACAGACTTCGGTGGTGATGATCAGCTTCTCGTCCTTCTTCAGGGTATAGGAGGGATCCTCCAGGCTGCCCAGTCGAATTTTCGGCCCCTGCAGGTCCATGAGGATTGTGACGGGAAAACCCAGCTCCTCGCTTGCTTTGCGTACGTTGTCGTGACGCTTCTGTTGCTCCTCGTGCGAGCCGTGGCTGAAATTCAGCCTTATGACCCTGCAACCTGCCTCAAGGATGGTCTTGATCATCTCATAGCTCTCACTGGCCGGACCGAGTGTTGCGACAATCTTGGTATAGTTCATAGTGTTCCCCCTATGGCAATCATCATGGATGGACCGGCTTTTGTAAAGCGGGTATTACCTATCGGGTGATAGTGTCTCACCCGCAAAGGTGAGGCAATATGCTCTGCTCAGGCGATTGCAGACATGCTTGAAACGGCTACAGTGATGATATGGAACACCAACGAAGTCGCGACGCATTGATCGTCATAGCCTGCCTGCTTCTCTCTTCTCTCAGTCTGCTTGGAATCGGAAGATTAAAAATCGATTCCTCGACCGATGCCTTCATTCCCACCAAGGCTCCAGTCGTGGAGACGAACAACCGGATCGAAGAGCAGTTCGGCTCCCTCGATGCCCTCGTTGTAAGCCTGTATGACGAAAAGGGCATTCTCAGTGGAGAAAACCTTGCACTCATAGCCTCTCTCACCGATGAGATAGGAAAACTGGAGGGGGTCAAGCAGGCCAGCTCGATCACCAACTTGAAGCATCTGGAGCCTGCACCCGATGGGGTGGAAGTGGTTTCACTGTATGAAGGGAACGTAGAAGCGCTTGAGACCCATATTGCAAGCTGGCCGGGTTTCTACGAGGGAACCTTTCTCAGTGAGGACCGGACAAGCGCCTCGATCCTCATCCAGACACAGCTCGATTACAACCAGGCAGCGCTGCTCGGCTCGCTGCGCGCCATCCTCGCCCCCCTCTCTGGTTTGGAGTCTTCCATCCTGGGGCTTCCTGTGGTTACCGAGCAGATTCGAATAAGCCTGCTCGCCGATCTCGCTTTTTTGGTCCCGATTGTTGCGGCCTTGATCATGCTTGTTCTTTATCTCTTCCTTAGAAGTTTCAAGGCAACCCTTCTGTGCCTTGTTCCTCTGGTTTTCAGCAGCTCGCTGGCTTTGGGAATCATGAGTATCACCGGCATCACCTTCACCATGGCCACCATGCTGGTACCCGTATTGCTGCTTATCGTCGGCAGCGCCTACACCATCCATATTTTCAGCCACTTCTTTGAGGAGTATGAGAGCCTGGGAGTAGAAAACGCCTTGAAGAAAGTGGTCAAGAAAAACACCTCTCCCATTCTTAGCGCAGCTGCTACGACCGCCTTCGGCTTTCTCGCCCAGCTCTCCAGCCCGTTGTTGCCGTTTCGCACCTTCGGTTTGCTCAGTTTCATAGGAGTGGTGGTCTGCGCCGCAAGTTCTCTGATCCTGCTGCCGGCCCTGATACGTCTGGTCTACAAGGAACCTATTCACAAGCAAGTACGAAAGAGAGCAGCAAGGGGCCTGTGGGTTGCGATGGGGAACACCCTCTCCAACCACTACGGGAAAGTCATACTGTTTGCCTCCCTGCTGCTTTTGGTAATCATCCTGCCGCTCTCCTACAGCAAGCTTGAAGAGGGAACGAACATCCTTGCCTTCTTCAAGAAAGGCTCGGACCTGGTCCAGGATACCCGATCATACAATCAGCGCATGCAGGGGAGCTTCTCACTCTCGGTCATGGTCAAACCCTCCGAAGAGGTGCTGCTGCCAAGCACCCTCACCATCGTTGAGAAGGCAATTTCAACCTTGGAAGGAGAAAACCATGTAGGAGGGGTGCAGTCCATCCTGCCGTTTGTGAAGCGGATGAATGAGCTGCTCGGCCCGGGAGATGGAGAGAGTACCGTACAATCCGACGAACCGGAGCTCGTTTTTGATTTTTTCACAGACCTGTCCGATGAACAGGCCGGCGGGCAAGCGTACGAGCCGTTACGTGAACAAGCGGGGGGAATGGGAAGCTATGAGATTCCTCTCGACCCCTCCCGTTATGGGCTTGAGACAGAAGACCAGTTGGCCGCCCTCATCGCCCAATACCTGTTGCTGTACAGTTCATCGCTGGACACCTTCATCAACGACCCGCTTGAGCCCGATGCCATGCTCATAACCATTCTTCTCAAGGATTCCGATACACGGACGCTGCGAAACCTCACCTCCCTGATCCCCACCCTCTTTCCTGAAGATTGGTCGGTGGAGATCGGCGGCGGGGAAGCGGTAAGCCTTGCACTCACCGATTTGGTGACCAAAAGCCAGGTCATCTCCCTCTTCAGTTCACTTCTTGCAGTGTGGCTCTTGGTTCTCTTGACCTTCAAGTCGGCAAAGCTAGCCACGCTCAGCCTCATTCCCTGCCTCTTCGCCCTTACCTCGGTATTCGGTGTCATGGTCATTTTCCATATCAAGTTGGACATTATTACCAGCCTGCTTGCAGCACTGTGCATCGGAGTCGGAGTGGATTATGCCATTCACTTGATTTCGGCATTCCAACGCAACGATCAGAGCGTAACCGAAGTCATGCAGACAACGGGCAAGGCGATCATGGCGAATGCAGCCTCGGTTGCCTTGGGGTTCTCGGGCCTGCTCTTCAGTCGCTTCGTTCCCATTGCCAACATGGGTCTGCTCTTCTCCATCGCCATGATCAGTGCCGCACTTTCCGCCCTGCTGATTCTTGGAGCGATAAAACTACATTACAGCTCTCTTATTACCAGGAGGCCTTCATGAAACGAATGTTCACCAGCCTTATCCTTGTCCTGTTCACCTGCAGCCTTGTCTTGGCGGCCGTACCGGCCGGCTACGTGATGGCCAAGGTAATGGAGATCCAGAGTTCCGATACATCCGCACTCGATCTCAGACTCACCCTTATCGAACCCAACGGTCAGATGCGTGAACGAAGGATTCAAACCCTCAGCCAAACCAAGGAGGGATTGACATCTTCGCTGACAGTCTTTCTCTCCCCTGAAAATGTGCGAAACACACGGTTTCTCTCCATCGAGCAGCAAGGGGGGAGGACCGAACAGTGGATCTATCTGCCTGCCTTGAAGCGAAGCCGGCGCATAGGCTCATCAGAGGAGGGAGGCTCGTTCATGGGCAGTGACTTCTCATATTCGGACATGGCCTCGACCACCTATGACGAAAAGGAGGCAGACCATCTGCTGCTGGATGAGGATGCAACAAGCTGGCGCATCCAATCCACTCCCTTTGCGCAAAAGACCTATGGGAAAACCATTACGGTAGTCGAAAAAGCGACGTACCTTCCTTTGCGGGTCGAATTCTACGACCTCGATGGAAAAACCCTGGTAAAAACCTTGGTCACCGAAGAGACCGATACCGTCGAGGGAAAACCCATCACTAAAATCCTGACGATGAAAACAGAGGCCAGCGGCCATGCCACACGCCTTGAGATGCTGCAGACCCGCTTCGACATCCCCCTCAGCAGTGGATATTTCACCTTGAAATTCTTGGAAACCGGGAGGCTCTAATGAAACGCATACTCCTTATACTCGCATTCAGTCTTCTCTTGCCGGCGCTGTACAGCTTCGACCTGTTCTTGGAGGAGCAGCCAAGCAGAATCACCACCTTTACGGTAAAAGCCGGTGGAGGACTCTATCGGGACGAGCAGTTTCTTACTGACTCGAAGCTCTCCTTCGCCGCCGAGCAGAACGGTCAGCGTTACCGTTCAGTCGCCCAACTCTCATACGATGTGCTGGAAAACCGGTTGGAGGCGGACGAACTCTCGATCTCCCTCTTTGCGCGGAATCTGACGATCAAGGGGGGCCTGTTCACCCACCCGTGGGGAAGCGCTTCCACCTCCCATGTAGTCGATGTGCTCTCCTCCCGTGACCTCAGAGACGGCTTTGTGGACGACCTTGAGGCGATGAAACGCCCATCTGCGATGCTGCTTGCATCCTCATACTTCAAGAACAGTTCGCTGGACCTGGCTTTCAAGCCGGGCTTCTCACCCTCCTATTTGGTCACCGAAGGCCGATACAGCCTCGTTCCTACGGCCTTTGGAAGTGCAACCATCACCGAGCCGGACACCTCAAACCTTGGCTCATGGGAAGCCGGCGGCCGGTATCGCACCTCCCTTGGAAACCTGGATATGGGCCTGTTGTACTTCAATGGACATCACTCGGATCCTGGATTCACCATTACAGCATTCGATTCAGTAACATTTTTGCCAACTTCTTTGAACTTGACCTATACCCGCTACCAACTCTTCGGCATGGAAGGCAGCCTGCTCTTCGACCCATTCACCCTTGCCCTTGAAGGAGGCTTCTTTCTCAGCGAAGACAAGGATGGAACTGACAGCAGTCTCTACAACAGCAGGTTCGCCTATCTTGCAGAGCTTTCCTATACTCACCCGGCAAGCTCGGCCTTCCTGGCCCTCGCCTATCAGGGCAGGTATATATTGGACTACAGCAGCGCAAACCCCGTTGATGTGGATTATCTGGCCTCCTACGATGGCAAGGCGTATGAGAACACCCTCTTGATGGTCGTGGAGTATCCGTTCATGCAACAACGGCTCACAGCCAGGGCCGCTGTCACCTACAACATCGAGAGCGAAGGGTATGCCGTCCTCACTTCTCTTTCCTATGCGCTTGAGGATAACCTGAGTGTATTTCTCAAGGGTACGGTGTATGGGGCTGCCGGCACCAAGAGCAGTCTGTACAAGAGTTGGGATGACAATGATTCGCTGCAGGTCGGCATGAAGGCATGGTTCTAGAGCGCCGGGTGTGATAGGATTCTCCAAGAGGGTCTCTATGGTGATTCTATCCGACATCCTGCTCTTCTTGACGACAGCCTTGGTAGTCTCGATTACCTGCTTGTGCGTGTTGCTTCGCGTTCGTATGAGTGATGCCTATACCGGCTCGTTTCTCACCGTGCTCACCCCGTTGAGTTTTCAGATGTGCCTGACTTTGTTGACCACCTACCTGAGCAGGGTTTTGGATGAGCAGCACCTGCTTTCACGTTTCTATGAGACCTATGCCCTGGGAGCGACCCTTCTCTCCGTATTGCTGACCACGCTCCTGCTTCTGATGTTCAGCAGGTACTTGATCAAGTTGATCAGGGCGACCGAGGAGCAGAAGCATCTGGGCAACCGCATTCTCACCCTTTTGATTCTTGTCTTTTTCATCCTCAGCCTCTACATCATTTTTGCAAAGAGCGGAGGAGACTGGATCAAGGCTTTGCACGACACCATGCGGTACCATTTCTTCAGTGCAAGCATGTTTCTGGTCATTCATGGAGTGCTGGGGTGCCTCTACGCTAAAAAAGCGACCACCTGGGAGGAGGAGCGGCTGCTGAAAGGCATCTGCTACACCTTCCTGCCCCTGATCATCCTGTTCCCTTTGGACATCCTTTTCTTCAGGCAGGTGGCATTCAAGCTTGTGTATCTCAGCTTCGCCGTCCTCTCGGTGTACTTGTACTACTTCATCAGCCGCCGTTACTTCCTCACCTATGAGATGACAAGCGGACTTCCTGATGCCAAGGTGAAGCAGCTTGGAGTCTCGGAACGGGAGGCACAGATCATCAACCTCCTGGTCGAGGGATTGAGCAATCAGGAGATTGCGAAGGAACTCTTCATCTCCCCCAATACCGTAAAGACCCACATCAAGAACATTTATACGAAACTGGGGGTGAGCAACCGCCTGCAGCTCTTCAATTTGTTGAAGCAGTAGCATCCTTGCAATTCTTGCACTGGCCGGTCAGAAAAAAGGTATGGTCGCTGACGGTGAAGCCATAGGCCTGTTCCCACCTTGCCAATTGTTCATCATATTGGCAGTCTCCAAGGTCTATGAACCGATGACAGGTCCGGCAGTGAAACCAGTGGTGATGCACACCATCCTCACAGCTTCGATAGCTGTAGTAACGCTCCGTGCCATGCTCGGTGCAGTGAAGAATGAATGAGTCGGCCATCCCTTTCTCCTCCAGGTAATGAAGGTTCCGATAGACGGTGGCCTGGTCGAACCGAATGGAGGGATGCTGCAGCAAGTGGGAAGCCGAGACCGGTTCATTGCTCATCCTCAGTACCTCAAGAAGTGCTTTTCGCGACTTGGTCATGGCCCCTCCTTCGCTTCGTAATGAGATTCCCTGCCGCCTTGCCTAAAAAGAAGGCTCCAGCGATGACAACCACCATTGCCCCCACCGGAACGTCGACGACCCAACCCACCGCCAAACCCGAAAAGGAGAAGAAGAAGGCATAGAGGGTGGCACCGACCATCATCGATGCCAGGTTCTTTGCTGTATAGCCGGCCGTCCCCGCCGGCAGGGTCAGCATGGCTATCACCATGACAATCCCTACGAATGTTTGTAAAAGCACCACCGCAACGGCGGTCACCGAGAGGATGATCAGAAATACCGAGCGGGTATGGATGCCCCGTACCTGGGCGAACTCCTCATCGAAGGCCGAAGCCTCGATCTGGGGGTAGAAGCGCCAGGCGAGAAAGACCACCACCACGTCAAGCAGAAGAAGCAACACCAAATCTTGATTGGAAATCAAGAGGATGTTGCCGAACAGGTAACTGGAGGGATCGGTGTATCCGGGAGTCTTTGCCATGAAGAGCACCCCGATGCTCATCCCGATCGCCCAAATGGCTTGGATGACGGTATCCTCGCGCTGCTTGGACTTCAGTGAGACCGTTCCTATGATAATTGCAGAGAGCAGGGCGAATACAACCGCACCCACCATCGGACTGAGGCCAGGAACCTTGCCGGTTGCACTAAGGTACAGGGCGATCCCGATTCCTCCCAGCACCGCGTGGCTGATCGCCCCGGCGAGGCCTGCAATGCGTTTGACGGTGACTACCGAGCCGAGCACCCCGAAGAGCACCGAAGAGAGCAGACCAGCCAGAAAGGCATTCCTGACAAAGGGAAAGTCGGCTGAGACCAATGCGCTGAAAAAGCTTGCAAGACTATCCATCAAGACCCTCCTTCTGGCACTGGTCGCCCGAAAGACGGACATCGTGGAGGATGCGCTTGGTCCCGTCTTCGTAGTCTTCCAACGCATGCTGCACCACGGTGCGGCCCACTTTTCCCTGCTTGTGGGCATCGATGCAGAACACCCGGTCGGTGAGGTCGGAAACTTGACGCATATCGTGAGTGACGATGAGAATCGTAGTCTCTCCCTTGAGGTTGGCCAGCGTGGCATAAAGCCTTCTCTCGCTCTCCTTGTCCATATTGGCAGCCGGTTCGTCGAGGATGAGCATGCTCGGCTTGGCACACAGCGCCCTTGCTACCAGGACACGGCGGCGCTGCCCGCCGCTCAGATCGCTGTAGGAGCGGGATGCCAGATGGGCGAGCTCTACTTGCTCCAGAGCCCATAGGGCTTGCTCCAGCTCCTGCTTGCGCTGGCCGCGTCCTGTCGATGCCACCATACCCATTCTGACAACTTCCTGCACCGTGATTGGGAATGTCGGGTCATAGGACGCGTGCTGAGGGACATAGCCGATGAGGCTGCTGCTCTTTTTTGGATTCTGGCCGAGCAAGGTGATGGCTCCCTTCTGTGGTTGCTCCAGACCCAGGATCAGCTTGAGCAGTGTGGTCTTGCCCGATCCGTTGGGACCGACAAGGGCTATGAACTCCCCGCTATGAAAGTGGAAGCTCACATCCTCGAGTACATCCAAAGCCGGATAGGAGAACGAGACCGATACAAACTGGAGTGCAATTGGTACATCCACCATGGTTTTACCGCACCTTCATCAGCGCATCAGCCATGGTTTGGATGCTCTCCATCCAGTTATAGGCAAGCGGATCGAGGCTCACCACCTCTGCCCCTACGGCTTCGGCTACCGTCTTGGCACTGGCCACGGGGAACTGCTTCTGGACAAAGATTACCTTTGGCTGCTGTGCCTTGGCCTTTTCGATCAAGGCAGACAAGGCTTTGGCGGTAGGCTCCTTTCCCCCGGTCTCTACGGCTTCCTGAGCGATTGAGAAGGAGTCGAGGAAATAGCCGAAGGAGTTGTGGTAGACAAAGACGGTGGAACCGGCCAGCGGCTCGAGTTGGTCGGTAAGCGATGCAAACAGCACGTCAATCTTTGAAATCTGGTCTTGGCATCGACTCTCGACGACCGCCTTGCTCTCAGCACTCAGTACGGGCAAAAGGGCTTCTTTTGTGTTGGCAAGCAGAACCTTGACCTGTTCATGACCGAGCCAGGTATGGCGGTCGATGTTCAGATTGTGCCCATCATCGTGCTCATCATGGCCTTCGGCCTCATGGTCATGCTCCTCTATCATCCGGAATGTCATTCCCCTTGTCCCATCCACTACAACTAGGTTTGGATAGAGACCGGTCACTTTCTGTCGCAGGGAGAGCTCAAAATCGGTTCCGCTGAGAATCCAGAGCTTGGCTTTCGCCAACCGCGCCATCTGAGAGGGGGACGGTTCGTAGGAGTGCGGGTTCTGCCCCTCACCCACCAAGGTGACAACCTCGACCAAGCCTTGGGTCAATTGGTCGACAAAATAGGCGTGCGGCAGGATGCTCACCACTACAACCGGCTTGGAATCTTTATCGGTTGCTTCTTTTGTCCCGCTGCCAAAGAGCAGAGCGGATGAAAGAAGAACGAATATGACAAGAATACGAGTACGCATGGCACCTCCTCATAAGGTAGGTACAAGATAGTGAAATGTACTGTAATTTGCAAGTCATTCGCAAATCAATCACTATACAGAAATCACTGAATATGGTTCAATCCATAACAAAGGAGCATTTGCATGATAGCAGGATACAATGGGACCCAGCCTACAATTGGACGACACTGTTATGTTGCACCGACGGCCGATATCATCGGGGATGCCAAGCTCGGCGATGGGGTCGGCATATGGTTTCATGCCACGCTCAGAGCCGACGTAAACAGCATCACCATCGGTGAGCAGACGAATATCCAGGACAATTGCGTGCTGCATGTGACCAAGGCTCAAGCCTTGGCGGTGGGCAAACGGTGCACCATCGGTCATGGGGCGATCCTGCATGCCTGCACGATCGAGGATGACTGTCTGATAGGAATGGGTTCGATCGTGCTGGACGGCAGCCACATCGGAACACAATGCTTGGTCGGGGCCGGTTCAGTGGTTCCACCCAACAAGACCTATCCACCACACAGCCTGATCATAGGCTCCCCTGCCAGAGCCATCCGCCAACTCACCGAGGAGGAACTGCTGCACATGAAGCAGAACACCCTTGAGTACTGGCACTTCGGTGTGGATTTATGTGAAGGCAGACAGACTATCGGCTAGAGCTCGTTTGCCTGCTCGAACTTCTTGATCGCCTCATTCGAGCCGCCGACGACCAGCACATCCGCCTCCTCGAGCACAAGATCGGGGGCAATATCGCTGATGGCTTTCTCGTTGCGTATGACTACGATGATGTTCAGGTGATAGCGTTTCCTCAAGTTCAGCTGAGCCACACTCTGATCGGCGAATTTGGAAGATAGCTCGATGTTCGCAATGGAAAAGTCCTCACACAGCTCCAAAAAGTCCAAGGTACCGGTGCTGACCAGTGAATGGGCAAGCCTCGTCCCCATCTCGACCTCGGGGAACACCGCCTCGGCACCGATGCGCTGAAGCACCTTTCCATGGTTGGTGCTCGTGGCCTTGGCGATGACCCTGGGAATCCCCAGCTCCACCAGACTCATTGTAACCAGAATATTGGACTCGATGTCCTTGCCGATGCAGACGATGGCGGTGTGGCAATGGGATATGCCGGACTCCTCCAATACCTCGGGTGTGATCGACTTGATCGGATAGATGTTCTCTATCTGGTCCTTGACCGCATCCAGCTTTTCCGCCTCGACTTCAAGGACTATCACATGCTTTCCCGCCGCAGTCAACTCAAGGGCCAGGGCCAGACCGAAACGTCCCAGTCCGATGATTCCAAATGCATTGGGGTCAAACTCTTTCTTCATATGCTCCAGCTCCTTGCATCAACCGATGAATACTTGTTCTTCAATATAGCCCAGATGGGAACTCTTCGCCTTGAGGCTGGTGGCGATTGTGATGGGCCCCACCCTTCCGGCAAACATAATAAGCACAATGACCACCTTCGAGAGTGTTGACAATGTCGGGGTGATACCGCAGGAAAGACCGACAGTAGCAAAGGCGGAGACGGTCTCGAACAACACCGCCATGAAGTCATAGGTTTCACCTTCGATCAACAACAGCGACAAAGATCCGAACAGGACAACCAGGAAGGAGAGCAGAAGCACCTGAAAGGCCTTGAGGATACTCTCACCGCCCACCTTGCGTTTGAATGCCGCACTCTCACGGCGGAACATCAACGACCCCAGGCTGAGCAACAGGGCGAAAGTCGTCGTGGTCTTGATGCCGCCGCCGGTGGAACCCGGGGAGGCCCCGATGAACATGAGCAGCATTGCAAAGAACAGACCGGCTTGGGAGAAGGAGGCGATATCGACGGTATTGAAGCCCGCGGTTCGGGTTGTTACGCTTTGGAAGAAGGCGGCAAGCGGGGATAGGTGCTCGACGGCCATGAAGAAAAGGAAGCCCAGGGTAATGAGCGTTCCGTTCATCAGAATCACGATCCTGCTGTGCATGCTCAAGCTCGACCATGTTCGGCTTCTGGCTATGTCGGCAAGTACAAAGAAACCGGTCCCTCCAAGGATGATGAGAACAGCGGTGGTCAGGTTCATTACCGCACTTGCTTGGTAGGCTGTCAGACTGCGATAGCCGCCCATCAAATCAAACCCGGCATTGTTGAATGCACTGATGGTATTGAAAAGGGCGTGACCGAAGGCGTTCAAAGGCGTATAGGCCTGGCGGAACACAAAGTACTCTGCTGCAGTCCCCAGGGCCTGGATTACAAAGGAGGATATCAGGACTGCACGGACGATGCCCAGCGTCCCCTTTATCGATGAGAGGTTGTACGCCTCCTTGATGAACAGGCGTTTGGACAGGTTGACGTTCATGCCCAAGAGCAGACTGAAGGAGATGACGATGGAGGCAAAACCCAAACCTCCAAGGAGTATCAGGATGGCGATAACCGTTCGTCCGAACAATGAGAACGTCAGGGCGACATCGACGGTGACAAGGCCGGTGACGCAGACGGCGCTTGCAGAGATGAATAGGGCATCGATGTAGGCAACGTCTTGGCCGCTGTTATGGGCGACAGGCAGGCTCAGCAGCATCGAACCCATCAGGATGATCGCCAAAAAGCCGATAAGCAGCAGATGATTCGGCTCCAAGCGTTTGCCCTTTGGTTTTTTCATGAGCAAAAGTCTACTCCAACTCTTTTCTGCGATGCAACTCCCCCCACTGCGCGATTACCATTGTCGATACACAATCTTAATTGTATACTATTCTTATATCACGCATCTCGACTAAAGGAGAACCAACCATGCTTGCACCTACCATTGCAAAATTGATCACCGAACAAATCAACAAAGAGTTCTACTCTGCCTACCTCTATCTGGATATGGCAAACTACTATGCTGACAAAGGCCTGTTGGGCTATGAGAACTGGTTCAAGGTTCAGGCCCAGGAGGAGATGAGCCATGCCATGCTGATGCGCCAGTATCTGCAGAACAATGGGCATTTCGTAAAATTGAGCGCCCTTGCAGACCCGTCCAAGCCCTATGCCGACCTTAAAGCCCCGCTTGTGGAGGCCCTCAAGCATGAGGAATATGTGACAGCATCCATCAATACCATCTACGAAGAAGCCATCAAGGTGAAGGATTTCAGGACCCAGCAGTTTCTGGACTGGTTCATCAAGGAGCAGGGAGAAGAGGAGATGAACGCCCAGGAGAATATCCAGAAGTTCGAAGTCTTCGGATCCGATGCCCGCGGCCTGTACCTGCTCAACCAGGAGCTTGCAGCCAGAACCTTCGCACCGCCCTCTCTCGTTCTGTAATATCCTGCGTATGAATCTACCCGCCCTTTTGCAAAAAGGCGGGTAGTCTGTTCTTTAAGCAAACAAAGGAGTTTCCATGCACGTAAAGCCCATCAAACGCATCACCGGAGGCGCTGTCCAGTACGACGGAGCCGGTGTAAAACTGGTCCGGGTCATCGGCTACAACGATGTCCAGGAGTTCGATCCCTTCCTTATGTTGGATGCCTTTGACTCTGTCGATCCGAAGGACTATGTTGCAGGATTTCCCTGGCATCCCCACCGAGGCATCGAAACAGTCACCTACCTCATCGAGGGGGAGATCGAGCATGGGGACAGCATGGGAAACAAGGGTTCGATCAACGACGGGTGCTGCCAGTGGATGACCGGCGGCAGCGGCATAATACATCAAGAGATGCCGCAGGAGAGCAGGCTCATGCTTGGCACCCAGCTGTGGATCAACCTTCCCAAGAAGGACAAGATGACCGATCCTGCGTATCGCGATATCAGAGAGCATCAGATTCCAGTCATACAGGGAGAGGGTTCGGAGGTCAGGATCATCAGCGGCTTCTATGAGGGCAAGGCCGGACCGGAACAGGGTGACTATGTGAAGACGCTTTATCTGGACATCAAGCTCGAGCCCGATGCGTCATGGGACCTTTCGGTCAATCCCGGGAATACCCTGTTCATCTACATCGTCCGTGGTTCGGTGCATACCGACAACCAAGAAGTCCCCTATCACAGGGCGGTGCTCTTCGGCGAAGGAGACACCCTTTCGTTGAAGGCAGGTTCAGAGGGCGCGCGCATTTTCCTCTACAGTGCAAAACCACTTGGAGAGCCGATCGCCTGGGCAGGCCCCATTGTCATGAATACCCGTGAAGAGCTCTCCCTCGCCCAGCGTGAGTTGCGTGAAGGAACTTTCATCAAACACGCATAAGATTTTCTGCTCCTCCTTTTTTGCTACCCATGCGAGGGTAGCAATTTTTTTTCCATAGACACCACGAGGCTTTTGTTGACATTGTACTAATACACCAGTACAATAGTACAAGAAAGGAGCGCTATGTGGCAAAGCTGAAAGAAGAACCTGCATTGGAGTTCAGCCTGGATGTAAAGAGCGGGGTTCCGTTCTACAAGCAAATCATCTTCCAGGTGGAGATGGCCATCGCCGACGGGAGGCTTGAAAAAGGTGCACAGCTGCCCACTGTCCGCAGCCTTGCCGTCGATTTGAGCATCAACCCCAATACAGTCGCCCGAGCGTATGCTGAAATGGAAATACGGAACATCGTGGTCACCCAACAGGGCTCGGGAACCTTCATCAGCGACAAGAAGGTAACCCTTGATGCAATTGAACGCGAGCGCATCCTCTCCCAAATCACCAAGGAGTATCTTACAAAAGCTTCCAGCTACGGCTTCACGTTGGAGGAAATCCAACAAGTCATTGAAGACCTGGGCGCAGAAGCTCAGAAAAAAGAGGGAACAGTATGAACCTGTATCAGAAGAAAATTGAACGAATCAAGAACATGAAGGGGTTTGTTCTCAAGCGGGACTTCAGCTATGGCTCGATCTCGTTTTTGTGTCTGGCCATCTTTCTGGCCCTTGGAGCGGTTTTACAACTGTCGCTCTACCCTTATACACATCTTGAGGCCATCGTATCGGTGAGTGCATCGACTTTTGTGGCGGCTTTGGCTGTAGTAATCTTTCCCATCTGGGCTGTTGTGATGGCACTCGTTCTCATGCTGTGGGTCGGCATTGTGGGCGGTCTGTCCATATACCTCTACCCCATCACGCTTCTATCAACCTTAGGGCTATTGCTCTCGGCATGTTTCCAGTTGGTGTATCACTGGGACAAGGTCCTGGTCCTGAGGCTTGGCAAGTTCCATAAGGTCCGCGGACCCGGATTGTTCTTTCTCATTCCACTGGTCGACCGTATTGCAGAGTTCATCGACATGAGAATCAGGGCAACCGATTTCAGTGCGGAGAAAACCCTTACCAAGGATACAGTGCCGGTACATGTGGACGCCCTCTCCTTCTGGATGATCTGGGATGCAAAACGAGCAATCCTGGAGGTGGAAGACTACACCGAGGCCGTCATCCTATCCGCCCAGACCGCTCTGCGCGATTCAATCGGCAAGCATCCTCTCTCGAGTCTGCTCAGCGAGCGCGAGGAGTTGGGACGGGAGATCCAGCAGGCCCTCGATGCAAAGACAAATCCCTGGGGTGTTTCGATTCTCTCGGTGGAGATCACCGATATCATCATTCCCAAGGAGTTGGAGAATTCGCTGAGCAAGCAGGCTCAGGCTGAACGGGAGAAGGAGTCGCGCATCATCCTCGGGGCCGCAGAGGTGGAGATAGCGAAGAAGTTCACCGAGGCCTCCGCCCAATACGCGAGCGACCCGATTGCCTTGCAGCTGCGCTCGATGAATATGATCTATGAAGGCATCAGGCAGAACAATTCCATGATGCTCATGCCTGCTTCCATCCTCGACCATATGGATTTCGGCTCTGTCATGGGCACAGCAGCCATGCAGAAGGTGGAGGAACTTACACATACACAGTCAAAGACCGACGAGGGAGATACTGAGAAATGATCAAGGTTCAGAAGGTAAGTCGCAATTATAAGACGGGTGAGAGTGTTGTTCGTGCATTGAGGCAAGTCTCGCTGGAGATACAGGACGGGGAGTTCCTCTCCATCGCCGGGCCCTCGGGCTCGGGAAAGACCACATTGCTCAACCTCATCGGGTGCATAGACGCTATCGATGACGGGGAGATCAGCATCAACGGGCAGAAGGTCAGCACCATGAACAAGGAGGAGAAGACTTCGTTCAGAAGACAGAACCTTGGATTCATCTTTCAGACCTACAACCTTATTCCGGTTCTCTCCGCCTATGAGAATGTCTCATTCGTCCTCTCCCTGCTCGATGTTCCTGAAGCAGAAGTGAGGCAGCGCACCTATGAGATCCTGAAGGAAGTCGGGCTGGAAGGCATGGAGAACCGTCGCCCTTCAAGGCTCAGCGGAGGACAACAGCAGAGAATAGCCATCGCCAGGGCGTTGGTGAAACGCCCGCAGATTATCCTGGCCGATGAGCCGACGGCCAATCTTGACTCCAAGACCGGCGAGGAGATCCTCAAGCTGATGAAGCGGATGAACGAGAAATTCGGCACGACCTTCATCTTCTCCACCCATGACAAGATGGTCATGGAGTATGCCAGCCGGCTGGTGCAACTGCATGACGGCTCCATCGTGAGCGATGAAAGGAGGCAGTGATGAAATTCATCCTGCAACTGGCAGCAAAAAATTTGATGCGTTACAAGCGCAGGACCGCCATAACCGCTGTTGCCATCGCTTTCGGATTGATGATGTACGTATTCGTAGACTCACTGCTGCTTGGAGCAGAGCTTGAGTCGATGAGAAACCTTCGCTGGTATGAGACGGCATCGCTGAGGGTCCACGATTCCGCTTACTGGGAGGACCGCTATTTCCTCCCCTTGGATGCATCGATCGAGAGTCCTCAACCAATTCTCGACCTGCTCAAGGCTGAAGGAATTACCGCTACCGCACGTACTTCCTTTGCCGCCGATATGATTCTCTATCAGGATGACTTCGGAGAGGACGGCAATATGAGCGTACAGGTGACAGCCATCAATCCGGCTACCGACTTTGATGTTTATCGCTTTGAGAATACACTCATCGAAGGCCGGTTTCTCCAGAGCGGGGAGATGGACGGCATCGTTCTGGGCAGCTGGTTTGCCGAGGACATCGGGGCGAAGGTGGGTTATTGGGTCACCCTGGTCACCCGTGGAAAGGGAGGGTTCTATGAAGCCTTCGACATGCAGGTTGTCGGCATCATCAACTGCCCCAATCCCAATGTGAATCGTTCATTGGTGATGATGGACATCCAAGCCGCCGACCTCTACCTCGCCATGGATGGTTCGATTTCGAGCATCGACATCGTGCTGGGAGAGAAAAGCAACCTCAACGAGGTTGTGCAAAGTCTTCAACCAAAGCTTCAAGCCATCGATGCCGACCTGACGCTTTATACCTGGGAGGACCTTGCACGCGACTATCTGGCGATTCTTGAAGCCAAGCAAGGAGGCACCGGCATGATCCTCTTTCTTGTGTTCATCATCGCAGCCGTCGGTGTTTCCAATACCATGTTGATGGCCATGTATGAACGGATGCGCGAGCTGGGCATGATGCGTGCCCTGGGCATGCGCGACCGCGATATTCTGCTGGCTTTCCTCTTCGAGGCCGGCGGCATCGGACTGCTTGGTTCGGTGGTCGGCATTCTATTGGGTTGTCTTGCCAATCTATATTTGGTGAATGTAGGCTTCGATTTCGGTTTCATGTTGAGGGATATGGACATCGGCTTCAGAATCCAGAACGTCATGCGGGGTGCCTGGAGCATTCCGACTCTGATCAAGGCTTTCCTCAGCGGCATCGGTCTCTCCATGATCGTTGCATTTTTACCCATTCGAAGAGCCCTGAAGCTGGACATCCCAACCTGTCTGCATCATCAATAGGAGAATCGGCAATGACGACTAAACTACCAGCAGTAGCATTTCGCAATATTTTTCGCAATCTTCGTCGCTCTTCGCTCTCAGCTATAGCGATAGCAGTATCAGCAATGGCAATCATGGCCCTGTTGGCCCTGCTTGAGTGCATGGAAGCGGATATGGAGACAAACCTGACCTCCTATTATACCGGTGAGATACGAATCCGGCACGAGTCGTTCGAGAAGTATGAACGTTACAATCCTCTCCACCTCAGTCTTGATGTGGAGGCAGTGCTTGGCGTTGCAACGTCCGTCGATGGCGTTGAGGCGGCAACCAGCCGTATCAACTTCCCGGCAAATCTCTATCTCAACGGCAAGAACAACGGAGCCCTCGGCGTCGGTGTCGATTTTGCACGTGAAGCGGCATTCATCGACTTTCCCTCCTTGGTGACCAAGGGCAGCATTCCTCAAGCGGGAAAGAACGAGCTGCTCATCGGAGCCATTCTGGCTCATGAGCTTCAACTGGAAGTCGGGGATAAAATAACTGTTTTGACATCCACCGCCCTGCGCGGATCGAATGCAATGACGTTCGAGATAGTCGGCATAGCATCGTTTCCAGTCGGCGGCTTGAGTTCCAAAACCCTCTATATTCCCTTGGACCGGGCGCAGTACATGCTGCGCATGGAAGGGCAGACCCAGGAGATTCTCCTGCAGGTCGCCGATGGGTACAAGGAAGCGGATGTCGCTCAATCGGTGAAGGCTGAGCTTCAGGCCTCCTTGGGGCTTGCCACCGAGACCAAGGCTTGGAAGGACCTGAACATGATGTATTCCCTGCTCTCCATCGCCAAGTTCATCTACTACGTCATGGCCGGAGTATTCTTTGTGCTTGGAAGCACCGTCATCATCAATACCACCATGATGGTAATTTATGAGCGGATGCGGGAGATCGGTACGCTCGCTGCCTTGGGCATGCAGGGCAAGGAGCTCACCCGGCTCTTCCTGCTGGAAGGGTCGTTCATCAGTATCGCCGGCTCTACGCTCGGGACCATCGCCGGGCTCATCATCATCGCTGTTCTGGGCAAGGTAGGCCTGAATTTCACCGAGGCGATGAGCGGGGTGGATATGGAAATCTCTTCCATCCTCTATCCACAGGTCAACTGGTGGATCGCCCTCTTTGTCTGGTTCTATGCCATTCTCACTGCTACCCTTTCCACGCTCATTCCCTCCAGAAGAGCATCAAAAATCCAAATCGTGGAGGCACTGCGCTATGTCTAACCGTACTCGCATCATCACAACAACCCTGCTCTTTCTGCTCATTATTCCCTTCAACCTGAGTGCAATCACGGCAGAAGAGATCATCAACACCATGGACGGGATGCAAACCTTCGACACCTCCTATTCGACTGGGTCCATCAAGACAACCGACCGCTTCGGTGTGAAGGAGAGTACCTTCAAGGCATGGTCGCAGGGTTCAAGCGACTCCCTGATAGAGTTCACCAGCGTTGCCGAACGCGGGCAGAAGATCCTTCGGACCAAGGGCAGCCTGTACCTCTTCTATCCTGATGCCGAGGAGTTGATCAGACTCCAGGGGGCTGCACTGAGACAGTCACTGCTCGGTTCGGACCTCTCGTATGAGGATATGACCGAGGAGAAGAACACCCTGGACGATTATACCGTCCGCCTTGACGGCAGCCAGATCGTCAACGGACACGACTGCCATGTCCTGACCTTGACTGCCAAAACACGTCAGGTCGCCTATCCCATCCAGAAAATCTGGGTGGACAAGGAGACATACCTGGTGTGGAAAGCCGCTTACTCGACTGCTCAAGGCAGGCTGCTCAAGGAGATGGAGGTCCTCGATACCATCGTGGTTGATGGAAGAACCCTTCCTAAGCAAACCAAGATCGAGGACAAGATGAAGCGCGACAGCTCCACCATCATGGCCTTGGATACCTTGGAAGTAAACATCCCGCTCGACCGAAAGATCTTTGCCTTGGAGAATCTGACATGGTAGGAAGACGACTGCTATGTGCATCCATTCTTATCGGCTGTTTCCTCTTCGGCATCGGGGCGGCACAGAATCCTGTGGTGGAGATGAATCTTTTATCCTCAACAGCCTATATGCTGTATTCACAAGATCTCATGCAGGGCATGGGAATGGATTTGAAAATTTCACTTCTCTCAGAAAACTCAGGCAATGTACGGGGAGAGGTTGCTTTTAGAACCACCTATAATTCTTTGGTACCGACTCCCATCACGTCTATCGACGATGTCATTTACAAAGCCTATCTGCGTGCCCGATTCCCCTCCTTCCGCCTGACAGCGGGCAAGACCCGCCTCAGCTGGGGGGACGGCATGCTCTTCAATGCTGCAGACATCCTCTACGGCAGCTCCTCTGTTTCGGTGGACCTAACGCAGGCTGAGTTGCGTTCCAAGACCGATTGGATGATAAATGTGAACTATCCGCTGGGCTTTTTCAGCTTCGCCGAGGCGGTTTTTCTGCCGAGCATGACAGGAGAGGCCCAGGACATGGGAGTGGGTGGTCGCTTCTATACCAATGCGGGAGAGACGAAAGTCGAAGGCGGCTACCTTACCAAGAAGGAAACCACACGGGTTCACAAGCTCTACACAAGCCTGCAGGGAAACATCGGACCCGACTGGTATCTGGCCTCCTCGATTACCATCGACCAGAGCAATCCCAGTGCCTCCGATATCCAAAAGTCATGGCTGATCAGCGGCGGCCTCTTTCATATGCAGTATCTCAGCGGAGAGAGAAACCTGTCCCTTCGCCTTGAAATGCTCAGTCGGCCTTTCGGCACATGGAAGTTTGAGAGCCAGAGCGAAGCCTCCTGTGCCCTGCTGCTCTACCCGGAGGTCGTATACAGTCCGACCAGCACGCTATCGTTCAGCCTCAGGGCGATACTCTCACCGCTTGATTTCAGCACCATGCTCTCTGCAGGCGCATCCTGGTCGGTGTTTGAAGGCTTCGCCCTGATCGCAAACATCGCCGCCCCCTTTGGAGAGAGCGGCGATCTGTTCAACTGGGATGGAGCAAGTGCAGCAGCGTTGACCTTGGGAGCCTCCTGGATCTATTAGCGCAGGATTTCCCCTTCGGTGGAGATGGTCACCACTGCAAGGGGGATGATCTTGCCGCTTGCGGCGATGGCGCGCTTGACCGCTGAATCCAAGCCTCCGCAGCAAGGGACTTCCATCCGTGCCACCGTAATGCTTCGAATATCGTGACTTGAGAATATCTGGGTGAGCTTCTGTGCATAATCGCCCTCATCGAGCTTGGGGCAACCAATGAGGGTGACTCGGTTACGGATGAATGTATTGTGAAAGTCCCCATGCGCATACGCTGCACAGTCGGCGGCGATGAGCAGATCGCAATTGTTGAAGAAGGCTGCATTGGGGGCTGCAAGCTTGATCTGTACCGGCCACTGCCTCAGTTGGCTTACAGATGGTGCAGCGGTGCTGGAAGGCACACTCTGACGCTGACTCTCCTTCATGACCTTGATCTGGCTGCCGGGACAGCTGAACACAGGCTTGTTGGCTTGCATGAACTCTTCGACCGCCTCGTGGTTGAAGGCAGGGGCTTCCCGCTCTTCAAAGGTGATGGCTCCGGTAGGACATACCGGGAGGCAGTTGCCCAGTCCATCACAATAGTCTTCGCGCAAAAGAACCGCCTTACCGTTGACCAGGCCGATGGCTCCTTCCTGACAGGCGCTGACACACAGGCCGCAACCGTTGCACTTCTCTTCATCTATAGTAATCATCTGTCTGATCATAATATCCTCCATTGTCTCGAATCGAAGGGTATGGTACCATGGGGCTCAGTTTTATTATGTTGTTTTTACAACAGAAGAGGGAATCCTATGGATGTAGTACAAATTCTGTTGCAATCGGTATTGTTTACCCGGATTCAAGATGAGAACATCGAGGGGCTGCTCTCCTGCCTGAAGGCTAGAACGTCAACCTTCCCCAAGGAATACACCATCATCGATGAGGGGGAGTATACCGATGAGATGGGAATCATCCTCTCGGGGTCGGCGAACATCGTCCGCCACGATTTCTGGGGCAATCGGACGGTCGTCGCAAACCTCGGTGTTGCAGACAGCTTTGCCGAAACGATCGCCTGCACCCAGCTGCCCAGCGAGGTGGTTGTCATCACCTGTGAGCCGACAACCGTACTCTTTTTGAATATTCACCAAGTCATCACGACCTGCCAAAGAGGATGCGTGCATCATCAAGGACTCATCGAAAACATGGTACGACTGCTCTCGCAGAAGAATCTGGAACTGATGAAGAAAATGAACCACATCACCAAGCGAAGTACCAGGGAAAAACTGCTGTCCTACCTATCCGAGGAGGCAAAGAAACGCAGCAGCCGGACCTTCACCATTCCTTTCGACCGCCAGCAGCTGGCCGACTATCTCTGTGTCGAGCGCAGCGCAATGTCCAGCGAGCTCTCCAAAATGCGCAGCGAAGGTTTGTTGGAGTATCAGAAGAGTACCTTCACCCTATACGAGGAGGAGTAAATGAAACGATTCCTACTACTTTCAGCACTATCGGCTTTGATGCTGCTCACTTCCTGTGCGAGCACATCCCGTACACCCGGCCCTCTCGCAGTCAAGGTGACCGAGGCTGTGAATTCACCGCTGCTGGTGCTCTCGATAAGCGAGAACGACTTGTACCAAGCAGGCTATAAAAACGGCGATCGGGTGCTCATCGAACTTGATGGAATGTTGATAAAGGCACTGCTTTCGGACAGTGCCTCACAACAAACTACAACCTTGGTGGCAGGTCCGACCAACTCGGTTCTCTACACTCCCACCGCAATCAGGCAGGGAAGCTCGGGCCTGATCATTCCCTACCGACCGCAACAGGAGAGAACACAATCGTCAGTGAGTTTTTCGGGCAACTTTGTCTTCACCCTGTAGTTGTACAGGCTCGGAGAGAATGTCAAAGGTATCGCAGACGGTTTCCAGCAGGAAAATCCTGATGCTTTGCATATCCATGCCACCCTCGTACGGGCCGAGATCCTCACGCACCTCATTGGTGTAGACATAACCGCGCAGCTCGGAGAAGTATCCTTTGGTTTGATAATCCTCCTGCAGCTCACGAAGCGAACACCCCAGCTTGTAGGAGAGGGAGCGCAGGTCCTCCTGCTCGAGGGAGACGGCAAGAATCACCTTTTTGCCGCGCTTGACGATCATCGAGTAGGGAATATTCACCAAATCCTCCCCGCTCTTGCAGGCAGGGTTCTTGAGCATGGTACATACCAACGTACCGCACTTCCATATTTCATCGGCAAGAATACCATCGTTCTCATCGGGAAAAGAGTGCCAGATAAGCGGATCGATCGCAGCTTGGCTTACAGGGTCTAACAACATAAGAGCCTCCGGCTTCCACATTAGCCTTTCATCTTGTACCTAGGCAAGGGGTTTCCCATCTTGACCGTTCAAGTCCGGCTTCGTATTGTAAGGGCATGAGCAGCAATCCAATCTTTCTGGCTTTCCTGGCTACGATGGGTACCTGGGCTATGACAGCCCTCGGAGCGGCGTTCGTATTCTTTTTCAAGACAATCCAAAAGCATGTGATGAACGCGCTCTTGGGGTTTGCCAGCGGCATTATGATTGCAGCGTCGTTCTGGTCGTTGCTCGCCCCTGCCATCGAGTTGGCCGAGGACGGTCCGGTTCCAGCCTACATTGCGGCTACCATAGGATTTCTGCTTGGAGGCCTCTTTCTCTATGTAAGCGACCATCTGCTGCCCCACACCCACATCGGCTCGAAGGAAGGAGAGGAGGAAGGAATCCCAACCCATCTTCGCAGGTCCATCCTGTTGGTCCTTTCCATCACCTTGCACAACTTTCCTGAAGGTTTGGCGGTAGGAGTTGCCATCGGATCGGCGGCCATAAGCGGAGGGAACATGAGCGCAGCCCTGGCCGTAGCCATCGGCATCGGGCTTCAGAACCTTCCTGAAGGGGCGGCCGTCTCCATTCCCCTGCGCAGGGAGGGACTGAGCCGGACCAAAAGCTTTTTCTATGGACAGGCATCAGGTATCGTTGAACCCATTGCAGGGGTATTGGGAGCCCTTCTGGTCACCCAGGTGACGCCGATTCTTCCCTATGCACTTGCCTTTGCGGCAGGGGCGATGATCTATGTGGTGGTTGAGGAGCTGATCCCCGAAGCCCAGGGGGCCTCGGACGATCACAAGGGGACCCATTACGCCACCTTGGGGACGATGCTTGGTTTCGCAGTCATGATGATTTTGGATGTTGCCCTGGGCTAGATGCGCTGCAACAGGTTCTCGATGGTCAGCGACCCAAGACTGGCAATACCCCGGTCCTGGACCTGTAGGGCGACAGCCTCTCCGGCCGTATCGTGCTCCACCTCATCCATGGTCTCAAGTCCGTACAGGCCTATCACCAAGTCCTGAAGACGCAGACTTTCCAGCGGTTGCTTCGGAATAAAGCTCGTATGGCTGTTGTTGGTGGGAGTGATGAAATCCAGTTGGGTCAACAGGGATAGAAAGCCTTGCAGGCGGTTGTAGGGAATTGCAAGGCGGTCGAGCATCTCCCGAACCGAGGTCGCCCCCTTGCCGTCCCGGAAGTTGCTTCCGATGAGCATCATGATATTGGTCCCCTCCGAAAGCTGCAAGGCAGGGCTCTGAGGAAGGCCTATGAAGCTGGAAGCTTCTGGTCGAAACTGGTGGACATACGCCAGCTCGACACTGAAGAAAACCGTAGCCCAGAATACGTAACAGAAAAACAAGAATAAAAAGACTGCGGCGAACGAACCGTAGATGACCGAGAAGTTGGTGGCCATCGAGGTAAGGATGGTGGTGAACTTGCTGAATATGCTGATGAACAGCAGACCGGCGAGGCTGCCAAGGAAGGCGGCATCGAACCTGACTTTGGTATTGGGAACAAAATAGATGAGCATAAAGAGAACAAGGGCTACAATGAGCGAGGGGGCGATCGTTCTGAGTACACTCGACCAGCGGCCGATGGAAACCCCCAGCAGGTCCAGATACCACGAGGCCAGCACCGACTGTACGCTCACATAGGCAGCCAATAAAAGGCTGGCTACAATGAGGAAGGTGACATACCCTGCAAAGCGCTTGAGGGGGTTGCGGCTGCGCGACGACCGGTAAATCTGGTTGATCACCGACCAGACCTTGTTGATGAGCAGGACCATGGTGATCAGGAAGGAGACCAATCCAACCACACCAAGACTCGTTGCATTGCGGGTGTAACGATTCAGCAGGACCATCAACTCACTTCCCGCCTGAGGCCCTGCAAGTTCGCCAAGCCATTGGGAGATGAAGTCGGTCAGAGGCTCAAGGACCCCAAGGATGTTGAAGAACGTGAAGATGAAAGTCAGGGCCGGAACAATGGCAAGGAGCGTAGAATACACCAAACCAGAGGCCGAGTTGAGAATATTATCCTTCATCGCCTGTCTGAAGACGGTGGAGAGAAACTTACCCAATCGTTTGAGGTTCTGCTGCACTACGCTCCAAAGCGTTGTTTTCATATCCTTCGTTTCATCCAATTATACAGGTATTCCTTGGTCGAAAGACGGTTCGTCTCCTGCAACAACTCATGCCGTGCCTCGGGAACCAAGGAGAGCGTGATGTCGGAGATATTGCTGTCACGATAGAGCTCATACACCCTGCGGACTCCCTTGCCGTATCCCCCCACCGGATCTTTTGCACCGCTGATAATCAATAAAGGCAGGTCAACCGGCAGTTTTCTGGCCTTAAGGGGGTCATTGGCCATCTGAACCCCGTCAAGCAGGTCCTCAAAGAATTTGGAAGTACAGACAAAACCACACAACGGATCCTCAATATAGGCGGCAACCTGCTCCTTATCTCTGGAAAGCCAATCAAAGGGGGTCTGGGCATTGGGAATTTTCTTGTTGTAGGAACCAAAACTCATTTTATCCAAAAGGGCGTCGGGATACTTGGAGCCATGCTTGGAAACATGGGAACGGGCGATCATTTTCCCGACCTTGCCAAGAAGGCCCTGTGAGGAGCCGGTACCCATGATGATCACCCCGTCAAAGAGGTCGGAGTGGTCGACGATCAGGGAGCGGGCGAGAAAGGATCCCATGCTGTGGCCCAGCAAAAAGAGGGGTTTCTTTGGAAAATCGGAAAGAATGATATTGCTCAGCTCGTACGCATCCTCCACCACACGCTGCCACCCTTCCCGTTCGGCGAAATAGCCCAACGTATCCCCTTCCTGCTGACCGGTCAGACCATGCCCCCGGTGGTCGGGAGCATACACGGCGATGCCTTTGGAGTTGAGAAACAAGGCGAATCGTTGATAGCGGAGACTGTGCTCGGCCATGCCATGCAAGATAAGGAGAACACCCTCTATCTGCCTCTCATCAGGAATCCAAACGCGATATTGTACCGTTTTCCCATCGCTGCAATCCAACTCCCTGATTGTAGTCATAGGCCCCTCCCCGTCTTGTTTATTTTTATATAATTCCCGTATCATGATAGCAATATTGTGTGCACATCACAAGAACCAAATTTCCTCTCTTTGGGAAATTGCTGTAGGAGAATATGAACTCATGCATCCGACTCTGATTCTGGCCAGTGATATTCATGGATCAACTGCAGCTCTCCGTCTGTTGCTGCAATACGCCAAGCACTATCAGGCGCAACATATTCTCATTGCAGGAGACATCTGTCCTCCTTCATCACCTGCTTTCAAGGAGCTGCTCAGTCAGCATACCGATACTATCCTGGTCCGGGGCAATTGCGACAGCTCGTATGATTTCAGTGCCGCCGGCATCAATCTCCCTCCCTTGGTGCAACGGCTGAAGTGGGGCGAACACTCAGTGGTCATGACCCACGGCGACAGGTTTCCCTCTCCCTACGGTTTGGATATGCAAGGTGGTGACATCTTCATCTCCGGGCACACACACTCACCCCGTCTGGTGATGCAGGAGGATGGTATTCTCCACATAAACCCTGGCTCGACCACCTTCCCGAGAACGGCCTTGGGTCCTACCTATGCACTGCTTTTTGAGGATGGAGCAAGCATCAGAAGCCTTGACGACGATCGGCCTTTGCCTTCACTGCAGTACTATTTCTTGTAACGAGAAAGATGCTGGTAGGCATCCAGCAGCCTGGCAAGCGGAACAACCTGCGCCCTTTGGTAATTGCTCTTTCCATTCACCAGAAGCTGATCAGGAAGTCGGCCTTTCCGCTTCTCAAGCAGCTTGTCGTTGATTTGCTGTTGCAACGCTTGAGCCTTTTTCCCGAATTCCATCATCTGCTGTGCTGATATCTCATACCCTTCGCCCAGCGAGGCGAAAGAGGCAAGCATTGTAAAATTCTTGTGCTTGTTCTTCCACCGAGGGAAGTGTAGAAGCGGATGGGCGAACGAGGGCAGCAACACCAGTGGACAGAGTCCGACACTCTCCAAGGCGGATGAAAGTTGCTGGACATAGAGGGCCCAGGAGGCAAGAGTCCGCTCATTTCCTCTGCGATAACGGTTCCCCCAGAGCAATTCACCATATACCATTCGCTCATCCCCGAGCGAAGCAAGCAGGGCTTGCACAGGAAGCGCCCGATAATCGAAGGGAGGGAGCGGCAGATTGTCGACTTCGAAGGCATGGTCTGCTCCACCATAGGTGGCAACCAACTCTTCCATCGTCTTCCCCAACTGCTCGCCGGTCCCTCGCTGGTAGGCCATGGCATCGAGAAGCCTGAGATAGAGCATGGCAGAGGAGCGCTGCATATCGGGCAGAAAGCCTAAAAGACCGTCCATTCGGCTTTTGCGCGCCCAAGAGAGGACCGCACCGGCACTTATCGGATCGAGTCCGTTTTCCAGGCATCGGGCGACCAGCTGCTGGACACTGCGGCTGTCGAAGAGTTCCAGGTTGGACCCCAAGGCCATGGCACTCTGAAGGTCCATAGCCGACTTCTCCTCACATACAGGACAGGAGACATCCTCTTTCCGTACTTCTTCCTCGCTCGAGCGCGGACAGAGTCCCCAGAGGCGCCCATCGATTCGCATCGAATAGTTGTCGATAGCGGCCCAACCATGGTGATTCGCCTTTGCAAGCAGCGCCAGAGTACCTTCCTTGGCTACCGTCCGGCTGATTCGGCTCTTGCTCATTGCCTGTAACGATGATTGGACAAGCAAGCCGAACCGATGAGGATCGTAGGATTCCCTGCCGGTTGAAGACATATCGAGGGAGAAATATTTGATGTTTTTCAGGCCGAACACCATGGCGATGCCACCGCAGCGGATGTTTTGGTTGTCGGCGACAAGCGAGGCATGGGCAACCAGATGCTCACCCGCAGGGCCGATGGAGACCACATGCTTGGAACCTACCCGTCTGGCAACCTCTACGGTAGTCATGTTGTGCAACTCTTCGGCTGCAGTAAAGCTCACCCCGCCGTCATGGATGGAGAAGCCCAAAAGCCTTCGTGCGCGGCCGGTGATGACCAAGGCGCTATAGCCGGATCCTGCGATGGCCCCTGCCAGGGATGATGCAGCACTCCCAACGGCAATCCTGCCCGTTATCGGGCTTTTCGTAACCATGGTGTAGGAGGTGGGACAGGGCATGGACAGGTCGGAGGCGGCACCGGGTGCAAAGACAATCGGGTTGCCGCTCTCATAGTATTTCGCCCCGAGCTCTGTAAACACTGCAAACCGTTTCCATAGCTCGAGGGCAAGAAGTCTCCCCCCAAGGTACGCTTTTGCATCGGATTCCGACAAGGGGATGACTTCGAATGATTCAGATGCTATATCTATATGCAATACCGAGCGTTGCCGATAGGGGAACGCTAATGTACGCTTCTTTTTCATATACAAAGGGTACCTACCTCACACGTTGCTGTCAATCAAAATTCCAGTCTCTATACTGAAGTAACAAGTATAGCATGGATTTACAAAAAATGCTTTCCCCTTGCCGCCGGTTTCACCTGCCGGTATTATAGATGCATGAAACAGATTAGTGTGAAAATCCATGGCCAAAATCTATCCTTGCCGATAGGCACCACTGTAGAGGATGTACTGCTCATGGCTGACATCGAAGGATCATGCAACGATCCTGTCTACGAGGACAACCCCTTTGTGGGTGCTTTGGTCAATCATGAGCTGCACTCCTGTTCGCGCTCCTTGGTTGCCGACTGCACCGTTGAACCTGTTCGCCTGTTCGGCGACATGGGCAAACGCATCTACCGCCACTCCCTCTGTTATCTCTTGTGTGCCGCTGTTTCCATGCTCTACCCCCAACGCCGTCTGGTTATCGGACACTCACTCGGAGACGGCTACTATTTCAGTTTCGACGACGAATTGATGCTCGCTGGCAGCGATATCCTTGCCATCGAGGAAGCGATGCGTTCTTTGGTCGAACAGAAACTGGATATCGAGGAGGTCACCCTCACCTACGAGAACGCCCTCGCTTATTTCGAACAGAACCACTTCGACCAAACGGCGGCACTCCTGTCGACCCGCAATGAACCAAAGGTGAACCTATACCGGCTCAGCGGATACCTGGACATCTCCTATGAACCGCTGCTGGGCAACACCGGCCTGATGAAGGTATGGGAGCTAAAACCGTACCAAGAGAGGGGCATGTTGCTGCGTTACCCCAGATCACACAATATCAAGGCGCTGGACCCGTTTGTGGACAACCCCCTGCTCTTCTCCGTCTTCAAGGAGTACAAGGCGTGGGGGAGCATACTGGGCGTCCAGTCTCTGGGGCAATTGAACCGGATGGGCAACCAGAATACGGTTGAGTCATTCATCCGACTCGCCGAGGCTCTACAACAGAAGAAGATCGCAAGCATTGCAGACCAGATAAATCTGCACAGCAGCGTCAAGGCTGTCCTCATAGCAGGCCCCTCCTCATCAGGCAAGACAACCTTCGCCCACAAACTGGGAATACAGCTTCAGGTATTGGGGAAGAAAACGATAAAAATTTCGCTGGACAGCTACTATCTTCCCCCCAGCCAAGCCCCCAAGGACGAGTTCAACAAGCCCGATCTGGAAGCGCTTGAAGCACTCGATGTGGCCAAGTTCCAAGAGGACCTTGCCAGCCTGTTCAGAGGAGAACCGGTTCGATTGTGCAAATTCGATTTCAAGACGGCGAAGCGCAGTTATGAATCCGAACCGGTGCAGATGGACAAGCGCACGCTTCTGGTTATTGAAGGCATTCACGGAATGAATCCCGAGCTCACAGCCTCGCTGGAAAGCGACCTGCTATTCCGAGTCTACATCTCAGCCCTTACGCAGCTGAATCTCGACGACCACAATCGCATCAGCACCACGGACAATCGCATCATCCGGCGTATGATCAGAGACAATCGAACCCGCGGTACGAATGCCGAGACCACCCTCAATATGTGGCCGTCGGTACAGCGCGGTGAAGACCGCTACATTTTCCCCTACCAGAACAACGCGAATGTTCTGATAAACAGTGCCCTCGATTATGAACTGGGGGTGCTGACCACCTACGCCCAACCGTTGTTGAAGATGGTAAAGCCATCAGCAGGGGCGGCCTATGAGACGGCCCGCAGGCTGCTGAGGTTCCTGGAGCATGTGAATCCCATCCCCGACACGCTTGTACCACCCGATTCCCTGCTCAGGGAGTTCATCGGAGGGAGTGAATTTGACGTCATTTGACGAAGGAGTCAACATATGGAACTCTACGATTCCAGACAGATAGATACGCTTGCATTGGAGACAAGACTGGGAAAGCCGGTCAAGCTCTACGAGAAATCGGTGACGAGCCTTGGAGAGTGCATCATCGCACTGATCCGCTCTGAGAAAGACAAATACCTGGTCGCCCAAGGCAGCGGGCCTGTGTTTGATGAATTGACAGGTGATGTCGCCCAAACATGCAAAATCTGCCCTGCCGACCATGCAAACCGGCTTGTCCTGAACAAGTATCTGCCCTACACGACACCGGTGGCCAATACAAGCAGACGGCCTTCACTCGGCTTGGGGGACAGGCTCGGCGAGGCGACGGCCGGTCATATCCAGGCGTTGAGTGGAACCAAGGTGTTCCCGTTTTTCGCCCAGCAGTCGATCAGGGAGCTCAACTTCACCGGTCGAAGCTTCGACGATGTCATCGATGCTGCTGCCTATGCAGTCTTTCAGGAGGGGTATACCACCGGATACGGTGCAGACGGCGATCACCTGAAGAAGTGTGAGGATATTGAGAAGTCTCTCAAGCAAGGCGCTACGATGATCACCCTCGACTCCTCGGAGCAGATCGACAACTCCATCCAAGGTCTGGATACGGATGCATTGCTTGCTCGCTATCAACAGCTTGGAGAAGAGACCCGGACAATGTATGAGAAGCTCTATCAGGAGCAGTTGATCACCATAGGCGATGAGATGTATAAACTCGACCGCACGCATCTGATGCAGGACGTACTGACCTATCACAAGGCATTGGACTTCATCCAGATGGTGTATGAAAGCTATATTTGCACCTCGTCAAGGCCGATTGATTTTGAGATCTCCATCGATGAGACCGACACCCCGACCGATCCCAAAAGCCATGTATTCATCGCCTTGGAGCTGAAACGAAGGCAGGTGTTGGTTTCTACATTGGCCCCCCGCTTCATCGGTGAGTTCCAGAAAGGAATCGACTATATCGGAGACCTGGACCTCTTTACTGCAGACCTTGCCCAGCATGCAGCCATAGCCGACCACTATGGGTACCGACTGAGCATTCACTCAGGCAGCGACAAGTTCAGCATCTTCCCCATCCTTGCAAAAACAATCAAGGGAAGCTTCCATGTCAAGACGGCAGGGACGAACTGGCTTGAAGCCGTCAGGCTTGTCGCACTGAAAGATCCTTCACTCTACCGCAGGATGCACGAGCATGCCCTGAAGAGGTTCCCCGATGCCAAGAAATTCTACCATGTTACGACCAGACTCGACCGCATCAGCGCTTTGCAGGAGGTGGAAGACAGTGAGCTGTGGCGCTATCTGGAGGATGACAATGCACGACAGCTTCTGCACATAACCTACGGCTACCTGCTGCGGGATGAGAACGATACGGGAGCAAAATTGCTCGGCGATGATCTATTCGGCCTGCTTGCACGTGAGGAAGAGCTTTATCAGACCCTGCTTGCCAAGCATATCGGCAAGCATCTTTCCTTATTGGGATTCTCCAAGTAGGACAAGGATAAGGCGGCCTTTCGGCCGCCTTGCTTCTTCATACGTTGTAGATGTGCTTGAACTCGTCAAAGAGTTCGCTTACCGCTTGCTTGCACTTTCCGCAGACCGTACCGTATTCGGTAATCTCCTGCAGTTGTTCGAGCGTTTTCGCCTGCCCGGACTTCACCAGGTCCTCAATCTGGACATCGGTGACGCTCTTGCACTCACAAATAACCTTGGCCACGTGCTTCTTGAAGGGATTCTCCCTTCCCTGCTTCTCCAGATAGTCGTCTATGGCGGCACGAAGAGCCTTGTCCCCAAGAACGGAGCAGTGGAACTTGTGCTCGGGAAGCCCTCCCAAAGCGTCGGTGATCATGGCCGGGGTGAGGTGGTACGCCTCCTCAAGGGTGAGGCCGATGGCCATTTCACTCATCATGGAAGTGCTTGCAATGGCCGATGCGCAGCCGTAGGTAAGCCATCTCAGGTCGAGGATTCTGTCGTCCTTGACTTTAATCAAGATTTGCATCTGATCCCCGCATGCAAGCGATCCAACATCTCCAATACCATCATAATCGAACTGTTCATCCTCTTTGAGGGTATTCCTGGGATTCATAAAATGGTCCTTCACCACCGGGGTATAGACCCATTGACTCATAAAATTGGTCATCGTGTTGACATCTCCCTTAAACGCTTGATAATCGGCGGCAGCTTCTCCAGGACATATGCAACGTCCTGCTCGGTATTGTATCGACCGAAACTGAACCGGATGGAGCCGTGGGCAAGCTCGATATCCACCCCGGAGGCCAGCAGTACGTAGCTGGGCTCAAGCGACCCGCTGGCACAGGCACTCCCGGTGGAAACCATAATTCCTTCCATATCGAGATAAAGCAGAATGGACTCCCCTTCTGCATGAGGGAAGGAGACATCAAGGGTGCCGGGCAGGCAGTGCTCCTGATTCCCGTTGACCACAACATTGCTGATACGTTCAAGAATCCCGACTCTCAGCATCTCCCTGAGTTTCCAAAGCTTCTTTCGCTCCATATCCAGATCGCGCTGTGCAATGGAGGCAGCCACTCCCATCCCTACGATGGAAGCCGTATTATAGGTTCCTGCCCGCTTTCCGCCTTCCTGATGGCCTCCATGCACCAACGGGGCATAGGGTGCCTTGGCCTTCACGACCAATGCTCCGACACCCTTGGGCCCATAAAACTTATGGGCGGAGAGACTGAGGTAGTCCACCCCAAGCTCCCTCATAGAAACAGGGATTTTCCCGATTGCCTGCGTAGCATCGGTATGCATGAAGGCCCCCGTTTGATGGGCGAGTCGAGCAATCTCTGCAACCGGCTGGATGGTCCCGATCTCATTATTCCCCAGCATCACCGACACCAGGGCGACATCATCGCCAAGCAGCTTATTCATCACGTCCATCTTCACCCGACCGGTACTATCGACCGGACATTCATCGACGTTGTAGCCGAGTTGTCTCAGGTATTTGACGGTCTCGATTATCGAAGGGTGTTCGATGGTGGTTGTCACAATTCGATTGCGCTTCGAACCAAGGTCGATGCGCTCCTTGAAGATATTGAATACGGTATTGTTTGCTTCGCTTGCACCGCTGGTGAAGACGATTGACGAGCTCTCCTCATCGATGAGAGAAGCAAGAGCCTGCCTGCTCTGTTCGATGGCAAGGGCCGCCTGACGCCCGGCCATGTGCATGCTGGAAGCATTTCCGTATAGCATATTGGATTGATGCACCGCTTCGATGACATCTTCATGCATCGCAGTAGTCGCATTGTTATCCAGATAGATAATGTTCTGTTCCATGAAATAACCTCATATACAACATAGTGAAGCACGGCCCGAAGGGTCAAGCCGCACACATTTCATGCGCGAAATGTATCGTATAGAGGTTCGTCCGAGTCCTCGGAAGGACAGGTCTTGCTATGGATGAAGCGGATGAAACGCCGCTCGGCGAATCGAAGGTGATGCTTTCTGGCCCAAGCCACGTAGCCGCAGGTCTCGGGCAGGTAGGAGGCGAACATTGCCCTGAGCCGTGTCATCTTCTGGCAGCGGGCGCAACGGACAAACCGCTCGGAATATACCTTGCATTGTTTGGTCGCCGGGTCGAAAAATTCACACCAGGAATCCAGGTCTATGACAAGATTACGGCCGTACACAGCCTTCTCATGGCAGCAGAGCCCGCATTTGGTGCATTTATCTTCCCAACACTTACCCACAATCGACCTCCTCGCTCATGGCGTCGAGGGCTTGTTGCACCTTCTGGTGCACCGGGGGAAGAATGGAAAGGGCGGTTACACTGATGTAGCCGCTGCGGACAGCCTGGAAATCGGAGAACTGTGTATCACAGCGTTGTATCGGTTGCACTCCCCCTTTAAGGGAGAGCACCACCGAGGTTCCAAAGCGTACTGAAGCAGTATCGAAATATCGATTCTCCTGCTCATGCTTGGTCTCTACTGCATCATGGTACTCAAGATAGCTGAGCACCCCGCTCTTCCACTTGCCGTTTCCATCCCCGGGGACATTGATATTGATGATGCACTCTCTGCTGGTCAGTGGATAAAACTCATCCAAGTGCTCTACCACAAAGGCTGCCGAACGGGCAAAGGGAAAGGAGCCCTCTTTGTCACGGCTGCAGCTGACAGCCATCGAGGGAAGCCCTGTCAAGGCTGCTTCACGAGCTGCCCCGACGGTTCCTGAATAGAGAATATCGGTGGATATATTGTAGCCGTGATTGATTCCGCTGATGACCAAATCGGGGGTCATGGGGAAAATCTTCCCTTTGGAAGCATAGAGAATGCAATCGGCAGGAGTGCCGCTGCAGTGATACCGATTCTTTGCATACTCGGTAATGACAATCTCTCCACGGAGTGTCATGGAGTGGCTGCTGGCGCTTCGCTCGGATGAGGGAGCGCAGATCCAGACATCGTGGCCGGCCTTCACCAAAGCATCGGACAGCGCAGCCAGTCCTTCACTTCGATACCCATCGTCATTCGTCAGCAGTATTCTCATCTATGCTCAGGGAGCACAACTTTTGCAGCTTCATGCCCACCATAGATATACCAGCGTGGGTGGAAACCAAAGATATGCTCGTAGTCCTCCAGACGGCTAATATAACTTGGAAGCGCCTGTTTACTCAAGAGGACCATGATATTACCGGAAAATCCATTGGAGATCTGCACCGACCCAAGACATCCATTAAGCTCTGAAGCACGTTTGGTGAGCCAGTCGACTTCCGGGCAGGTTACCTCAAGCAGGTCTCTCAGACCTGCCTGGACACGGTTCATCAGCTTGCCGTACAGAGAGGCGTCCTTGGATGTCAGCAACGATGCAGCATCATTGGCAAGATGTGACTCCATCAGGACATATTCACAGATATGACGAGCTTCCTCATCAAGGGGAACAATTCTAGCTGAGAGCTCGCTTTCAGGAAAGTCACGCAGAAAGCCTCCACTTTTCAGCTCCTTGAGCTTGCAGAAAGCACGCTCGATGGCCCGCCTCTTGCTGCTGATCTCTTCGCGCATCGCGTTCGGGGAGATTTTGCTATCCACCACGATAGCGACATACTCCTCATTCTCTTCGGTGAAGGGGAAGGAGATCTCCTTATAGGTCACATGCTGCAAGTCGAAGAAAAGTATCTTGGAAGGCTTTCCGTTGAGCATCGTCAATAGGTCGCTGACCCTGCAGCTTTCATTATTGAAGGTGGTGCTTGCTTGGTAGGCGATCCTGATCATGGAAGTCATGCTGAGGTTAAGGCCCATCAATGCATCGAGGGCGATGACCGTCCCCAGCGAACAGGCAGTGCTGACCATCTGGTTGTCACCATATAAAAGATTTCCTTCCACTGTAATATTCAACCCGGTGAAAGAGACCCCTTCATTGGCGAGAACAGCGATGACACCCTTGAGATAATTACCCCATCGGTCTTCCTTGCGGTACTTGATATTCCCCAGGGAGAAGCGTTTGCGGTCGTTGAGCGTGGCATTCGTCAGCCTTACCAGCTGGTCGTCACGCAACGAGACTGCTACGAAAAGCGTCGAGGCATCAGTACCGACTAAAGACCATCCCTTGCATGCATCCGCATAGCTACCCAGCAGGGTACACGTACCCGGCACTTGCGCTATTACGAGAGGAGTCTCTCCGTACTCTTTACTATGTTGTTTGATGACGTTATCCATGCCCCAACCTAATTTTTATGGGTCAATTTTAGGATACTTGTCGGCATAATGCAACAAAAAACCTACTTTTGTATAGTTTGCTGACCGAGCATTTCTCAACCCAATCGATAGATGCACGAACTGTGTTGCAAATACCTTAAAAAAGCCACCATTGCTGGCGGCTTCTTTGTGCTTGATTATTTTTCCAGGCCGTAGCGCTTCTTAAAGCGTTCGATACGTCCAGCGGTGTCAACCATTTTCTGGGTACCGGTGAAGAAGGGGTGGCAAGCAGAGCAAATTTCCAGCTCCAAGCTCTTGGCAGTTGTCTTGGTCTTGATTACGCTACCGCAAGAGCAGCGAACTTCAGCCAATTCATAGCGGGGGTGAATTCCGTCTTTCATGTTCAAATTCCTCCAGGAATATGTAATCTGCTGGCTGTACGCAGCAGACTGGTTTCAAATTCTCTTGGTCCTAATAGCCTGCAGAGTTCGTAGGAATCCCGGTATTAATAGAGCGTAAGAACGCCTCATTATCCTTTGTCTTCCGGATTTTGTCAATGAGGAACGGAGTCATCTCTTGGTCGTCCATATCATTGACAGCATTACGGGTGAGCCAGATCCTGGCAGCTTCATCAGGAGGCAACAGCAGATCTTCACGCCTGGTTCCACTTTTCTTGATGTTGATGGCCGGCCATAGACGTTTGTCTGCAAGCCTGCGGTCGAGAATGATCTCATTGTTTCCGGTACCCTTGAACTCTTCAAAAATAACCTCGTCCATCCTCGAACCGGTTTCAATCAAGCCAGTTGCAATAATGGTGAGGCTTCCGCCGAACTCAATGTTACGGGCAGCTCCAAAGAACCGTTTGGGTTTATGCAGGGCATTGGAGTCGACACCACCGCTGAGGATTTTCCCGCTCGCAGGAACCGTCTGGTTGTAGGCGCGGGCGAGACGGGTGATCGAGTCAAGCAGAATGACGACATCCTTCTTGTGCTCAACAAGACGCTTGGCCTTCTCAATGACCATCTCCGCGACCTGGACGTGACGACTTGCCTGCTCGTCGAAGGTGGAGGCGATTACCTCTCCCTTGACGTGACGGCGCATGTCGGTCACTTCCTCGGGTCGTTCATCCACCAAAAGAACCATGAGAACCACCTCGGGATGATTGGTACTGATGGAGTTGGCGATTTTCTGAAGCAGGACGGTTTTACCGGTTCTCGGGGGTGCAACGATCAAGGAGCGCTGACCCTTTCCGATCGGGCAGAACATATCAATGATACGCACCGACATATCCTCTTCAGCAGTCTCCAATTTCAATCGCTGATCGGGAAAAAGCGGGGTCAGACTGTCAAAAGGAACACGCATCTTTGCTACGATGGGCTCATCGCCGTTGACCTTGAGGATTTTGAGAATCGCAAAGAAGCGTTCGCTCTCACGCGGGGTTCGAACCTGTCCGTAGACAACATCCCCGGTTTTCAAATACAGGCTCTTGATCTGGGCGGGAGAAACATAGACGTCCTCGAGTCCGGAGAGATAGCTGTTTGACGGTGAACGAAGGAATCCAAAACCGTCGGGAAGAATCTCAAGGGTGCCGGTCCCTACAATAACGCCGCCGCTTGCAGTGTGGATCCTCAGAATTTCAGCTACGATTTCCTGCTTGCGCAAGTCGAGAATGGTATCTGCACTCAGGCCCTTCTCTATTCCCACCTTGCGCAGTTCATCGATGGACATATTGGTATACAGTTCAAGCTGGAGAACGGGTGCTTCAGGATGCTCTTCAATATTCAAGTCAAAAGAGGGTTCTTCATTCTGGTTCTGGCGCATTGAGCGATTCGGACCAAAGCTTTGGCTCTTCTGGAAGGAGCCCTTTGGATGGCGGTTTTGCTGATTGCGGTTGTTGCCTTTATTGAATTGGGGGTTCTTTCTATATGCATTCTGGTTCGGATTCTGATTCTGGGTTTGACTCCTCTGTTCGCTCTGCTTCTGCGATGGCTGAGTCTCGTCTGGTGAAGCAGCATGGGGCTGCGGTACAACAGCGGGAGCTTCTTCCTTGACCGGCTGGTCCTGCTGCTCAACGTGCAAGTCGAGCTGCGGTTGCTGCTCGTCAAGCATCTGAGATTTTTCATCTCGCTGCCTCACGCTGGTTTTCTTTGGCCTACCTCTTCGTTTTTTCTGCTGTGAGGACTCGTCTGTCGCCTCTTGTTGCTCGGCACTCTGATCAGCAGCATTCTCTGACGCTTTTACAGCCACAGGGCTTTTTTTTCGGGTGATACGCCGTACCGGTTTCTTCGCCTTTTCAGACTCGGAAGGTACTGACAACGCAGCTTCAGTTTGCACTAATTCTTCGGAAGACATAGGATAAACTCCAACGGAACAGGGAATTATACGTACCGATAAGGTACAATGACAACCCGACTCCTAAACTGTGATACAGGATGTAAGAATATGCGGGAATACAATTAACGAAATTCTGATAACGTCCCGCGATTGATACTCTAAATATATTGCCACTTCTTCACAGTGTCAAGCAAGCAAGCTCCTTTGATATACTGACTTGCAAGAATCAAGGCGACAACCGAAGCCTTTCTTCTTACCGAATCACGACCATAGGAAGTAAGTTGCACCTTCACTGCCATGCTTGAACGATGTTTGGAGGCGAATCCAAACCATACGGTTCCCACCGGTTTCTCGTTGCTGCCGCCGTCGGGCCCGGCGATACCACTGACTGACAACGCCCAATCGGTGTTTGAACGATTGAGCATACCCTCGGCCATTTCAAGCACACAAGCCTCGCTGACTGCTCCGTGGATTTGCAAGGTCTCTTCGTTCACCCCAAGCATAGCCATTTTTGCTTCATTTGCATAGGTGACAGCCCCTCCATAGAACCAAGCTGAACTTCCGCTTTGGTCGGTAAGCAGCTTTGCAATAAAGCCCGAGGTGCAGCTCTCTGCACAGCTGATCGTCTCACCCCTGGCCACAAGCAGATCCGTCAACAGCTGAGCGGGCATGACATCACCCTCTACCAGCAAGGAAGGGCCGACAAGGGATTCAAGGCGCTTTGCCATCTCTACACGCTCTTGATCATCACCTCCCACCAGATACAGGCTGATCTTCAAATCCTGGAACCGTGTACCCCACTGCAGACCATTGAAGGTTGCCTGCCTGCAGAGCTCATCGAGTTTTGCTTCGGGGATCAGGAAGGTGGAGTATTCACTGCGCGCAAAATCATCATGACCGATCAGCTGAGCCAGATAGGGCAGCACCTGGTCGAAGAACATCGGATCCATCTCCCTGGGCGGACCGGGCATGGCGATGCAGACAATCTCGCGGTCCCCTTCGGGTATGATGCCCCGGAAGCCGGCTGCCGTTCCATACGGATTGGGGATTGCGGCAAAGCCCTGAGGTATCATGGTCTGTTGCTCATTGGCTCCCCAGATACGCTCGCCGATGCGCGCATACAACGCATCAAAGGTTGCTTGGTCACGTACCAGAGGGACGTTTGCCATTCGGGCGACAATGCTGCGGGTCAAATCGTCGCTGGTGGGTCCAAGACCTCCGGTAAGAATGACAATGTCACACGTATCGATGCACTCCTGCAGCACTTCGCCGATGGTCCCGTCATCGGGAACCAGGACCATGCGATCAACCCGATACCCCAGCTGCGTCAGCTGGCTGGCAAGGACCTGCCAGTGTTTATCCGCAATGACGCCGCGGGTCAATTCAGTCCCGATAATGAAGAGTGCCGCACTGATGTAGGTCATGTTCTGTTCTGCCTTCTCTTTCGAATGAAGTGTAGTAGGTGATTGAGAGCTCCAAAACCAAGCAATAGGTACGAAAGGTAAATGGTCAAAAAGGCGAACCAGTCGATGTGCCTGGTATAGAAGGTTGTTCCATGACTTTCTCCGGTGAATACGGGAACGTCATAGATATGCCAGCCTACCTTGAAGGGCTCCATGGGGTCGATGATCTTTCCGGTTACATCGATGACGCAGGTCATGCCGCTGTTCGTACCACGAACGGTGGTACGTCGATTCTCGATGGAGCGGAACACAGCCAGACCCAGGTGCTGCATCTCGGCCGAGACGGCCTTCGACCAGCCGTCGTTGGTCATATTGACGATGACATCGGCGCCGTTGGCTACAAAGCCGGCATTCAAATAGCCGAACACATCCTCAAAGCAGATCGGAGTGGAGAACTTCACGCCTTCCTCGGTTTCGAAGACCACACTCTCGTACCCCTTCTCCCACCAGTTGTAGTCATTGGCCAACAACAGGTTGTAGAGCAGAGGCAGTTGTTTCTCATAAGGGAAGTGTTCGGTGAACGGGACAAGATGTTGTTTGCGATATGTATTCTTGATCTTGCCGTCCTCAAAGAAAATGACCGTGTTGTAATCCTTGCGGTTCCAACTTCCATCTGAGAGCAAAGCCGGCTGGGATGGATCGTCGATCACTCCTTCGGGGTTTCCTGTCACCAACGGAATGGGCAGGGACTTGCCGAATGCAACGAACTCTTCGACCAAAGCCGAAGTGGCCGGATCGGAGGGATAATTCTCATGCCATGCAACCGAGGGAACAAATGCGGTCTCAGACCAAAGTATGATGTCGGGATCAGCTTGCAGGGCCTCCAGGCTCATGCGGCGCAGGTTGTTGAAGTTATTCTTGTATGTGGTATACCCGCCCTTCCAGGTATCGGCGCTGTGTTGGATGGTGGCGACTTTCCAAACTTTCTCGGGCTCTTGGGACCTCCAGTAGGAGATGCTGGCAAAGCCGTACACCAATGTCGCCAGCAATATAACTGCATAGGCAGCCAAGAAGAGCAGATGCTGCTTCAGGTAGGTCGTATAACGCTCCGGACGGTTTCGGTATTTCTCGAACAGAATGAAAGCCAGGAATGTTTGGGGCAGTACCATCAAGAAAGTAACCCCCCAGATGCCGGTGAATTCGGCAATCTGGATGAACGCAAGATATTCGTAGGCAGCCGACCCCAGGGTTCCATAGGGGTATCCGGCAAACCAATCCTGGCTGACATAGGAGTACGCTACCCAGATGATGCCCTCGACGATATACCCATACTTCTTGAACAACTTCTGTGCTGCCTTCAATAGAGGAAACAGGACAACCATCTCGCCGCCCTTGATGATGGGAACGATCAGGATGGCAAGCGGATGGAAGGTCTTCAGCCAGTAGTTGAAGAACAGGTAGAACATGAAACCATAGAAGAAGCCGTATACAGGCGTAAGCTTCCAGCTGGTATTACGAATAACAGCAAAAACCGGAATCAGGGCAATGAACCCGATGAAACCCAACCCATTGGCCGATACGAGCCCCGGGAAGGCAAATGAGTACACAAACGCTGATGCCAATAACACAAAAACCTCAGAACAAACCGTTCCGAGGTTCCGTCTGGGATACAAATCAACCAAGAGATGTTCTCCTACTGTAAACGCGTGAAACTTCAGTCGTTCTCCGGCTTGTTGTCACGCAAGTCCCATACATAATCCTTGAGCTCTTTGCCAGGACGGAAAATTGCGACCCCGTGTGTCTCGACGGCAACAATAGCACCAGTCTTGGGGTTGCGAGCTTTCTCCCTGCCCTTACGGGTACGAACCTCAAAGGTTCCAAATCCACGGAGCTCGATGACCTGATCGTTCTTCAGCCCTTCTTTCACTTCTTCGAAGAATTCATCGATGATCTTATGGATATCGGCTCTATTCAGTCCATGCTTCTCATGGAGACTCTCAATAATGGCTGCTTTTGTCAATTTTGGTCCTGCCATGGTAACTCCTTAACACACAATATTTGCAAAAGAACATAAGCCGATACCACAATCGGCCTGATTTCAAGTGGCCGTTATGCCTGGACGGCAGCCTGGTTGTTCAGCTTGTTGAACCTGGCCTGCAATCTGGATTTCTTGCGGCTGGCGGTGTTCTGATGGATAATTCCCTTGCTTGCAGTTGAGTCAAGCAGTTGGAGACTTAGCGCCAGGGCAGAAGCAGCAGTATCCTTGTCATTGGAGACCACAGCGGCTTCAAACTTCTTAATTGCGGTGCGCATAGTACTCTTGGCTGCACGGTTCCTCATTCTCCTGACGCTGTTCTGTCGCTCTCTTTTCTCAGCAGACCTGTTAATCACGTAATACCTCCAAACATATTACCTTGAATACGTAGTTATTTGTATGAAATATGAAGTCGGCAACACAGGGCCGACGGTGTAAAAACATATCACAGTCTATAAAATCGGTCAATACAATGCTTTACTTCAGTTTGACAAAAATTCATCCGTATACTCCTTCGTTATCTCCCAACGACTGGATTCCTCGTTGAAAAATACCGCTGAATGAGGGATTGCCAGCATCCGACCCTCACTTCCCGTGAGCAGAATTCGTTTTGACAGTATGTTGACTTCTGATACTTTCATCAACTCAAATCCCACTTTTAATTTGCTTCCTTCCGGAGGATAGTTGCGTTTTTCCTCCACATAGAAGTCGAATTCATAGGAAAGACAGCAGAGGAGCCTACCGCATGGACCGGAAATTTTCATCGAATTGAGTGATAAATTCTGCTCCTTCGCCATTTTGATTGAAACGGGATTGAGTTTGTCAGTTACACTGTGGCAGCAGAAATCTCTTCCGCAGACAGCCAAACCGCCAAGCACCCGACTTTCATCACGCACCCCGATTTGACGCAATTCGATACGGATGCGGAACACCGAAACCAAGTCCTTGACCAACTCCCGGAAGTCGACACGAACATCCGCGGTAAAAAAGAAAATTATTTTCGGCTCCCCGAGCAAAAAGTGAGCGGTAACCAACTTCATGTCCAGTTTATGACAGGCAATCTTCTCTCGACAGATCCGCATCGCCTCATCCTCTTTCTCCACAAGCTCCTGGTATCGGTTCAAATCGGAGGGGGTCGCCAAGCGGTCGATCCATACAATCTCTCCGGTCAAATCGACTTCCCTGGGCTCGGGGTGCGGATTACACCCGCCGCAGGAGTCGCAAGGATCTTCGTCGGGCTCGGAACGGTACAGGATCTCGATTCCTTGCTCTGGCTCGATACCGACCGCTTCATCCTCACGCTCGTCCTTGGGAAGACATTCGCCATGCAGACAAGCACCCTGACACTGGTCGCAACCGGGAGTATACTCCTTGCCCAACCTGTCTGCACTTGCCACGATGATACCCAAATCCAATCCATACCGGGTAGGCGCCACCACCGAGGTGCCGGGATACAATACAGAATCCCACGCACAAATGCTGGTCTCGTTGGATGAAGGGTTCTTTACCAAATATATATAGCCGCGAGAGGGTCTGTTTCGTTGACTTTGACCTTCGGGGGCACGCATTCGTTCTTTTTTCATGCAAATCCTTTGCCAAAAGGGCACTAACGTTGTAAAGCTACCACGTGGACAAGAAATTGTCAAACTGTATATCAAGGGGCTTAAGTGATTGACAGTATTCGAGTTACAACGTTGACGGCTACATTCTGGCATGGTATAGTCTAGGCACATCTCCCATTATGTTGAGAATGTTTCTCAAGGAGTCGGTATGCAACTGTTTGATACGCACGCCCACATAGGGTTGTTGCAGGATGACAAGATGGAGCAATTGCTGGCAGTCCAACTTGCGAAAGTCAAGTCGGTCAAACACGTAGTAAGCATTTGCAACAGTTTGTCGGACTTCGAGCGTACCTATGCCAACCTGGAGAGTGCCGATTCCGTCTATCATGCCGTAGGGGTATCCCCGACCGAGGTTGCCAATCCCGGCAAGGACTGGGAGGAACGGGTTATCACCCACGCCCAGCAGAAGAAACGCATTGTCGCCATCGGAGAGACAGGTCTGGACTACTACCATATGTTCGGCGGCGATAAGACACTGCAGATCGAGTTGCTGCTCAAGCATCTGGAAATCGCACGGCATCTCGACCTTCCTGTCATCATACACAACCGTAATGCAGCGGAGGACCTGTTGCCCATCCTCGCAGAAAAACTGCCGCCAAAGGGTGGCATCCTTCATTGTTTCGGGGAGGACTGGACGTTTGCAAAACAGGCTCTCTCACTTAACCTGATGTTCTCGTTTGCAGGAAACCTGACGTTCAAGAACAGCAGAAGCCTGCAGGAGGTTGCAATGAGACTGCCTTCCGATAGAATTGTCATTGAAAGCGAAGCGCCCTTCATGACACCCTACCCTTACAAAGGAGAGCGCAATAAAATTCACTATCTGGTTGAAACAGCCAAGGTCCTTGCCACACTGCGGCAGACCTCCCTTGAAGAGCTTTCTGAAAGCCTTTATGCTAACAGCCTGAAGGCGTTTGCCCTTCCAAAGGACGTATGAACGAACAGCAACTGTATCACCCGGTCCAGATAGGAAATGTCAAGATTGCAGGAAATCTCTTTCTTGCACCGCTTGCCGGCTACACGGACATCCCATTCAGATCACTGTGCATCGAAGCAGGGGCCGATTTCACCTTCACGGAGATGGTCAGTGCAGAAGGGCTATCCCGTGAGGGGGAAAAGACCCTGGAATTGATGTATCGCGCCCCAAATGAGAAGCAGTATGCCATCCAGCTTTTTATGAGCAATACCGATTCGCTGAAACAGGCGCTCCAGCAATTGATGCCCTTCCAGCCGGAAATCATCGATATAAACTGCGGCTGTCCGGTTCCCAAGGTCACCAAAACCGGCGCGGGATCGGCAATGATGAAAACACCATCCCTGATCACCGACGTGGTGCGAACCATAACCGATGAGATGGACATCCCGGTTTCAGTCAAGTTCCGTACAGGCTGGGATGCGCAAAGCGAGAACTTCCTCACCTTCGCCCAGGCCGCCCTTGATGGAGGGGCGTCGGCGCTCACCCTGCATGCCCGAACCCGTAGCCAAGGATATGCCCCCTTTGCCGACTGGACCAAGCTCGCTTCCCTTAAACAGTATTGCATCGAGCATGACTACCAGGTCCCGGTTTTTGGTTCAGGAGACCTCTTTGCCGCCGAGGATGCAAAGAAAATGATCCAGGAAACCGGTGTTGATGGTGTCATGTTCGCCCGCGGAGCCATCGGAAACCCCTTCATTTTCGCCCAGGCAAAAGCGCTTCTGCAAGGCAAGGAAATGGTTGAGATCACCAAGAAGATGCGCTATGAGGCAATTCTCAGGCACTTGGATCTGATGATCGATACCTTCGGGGAGAAAACTGCCTGCACCCTGATGCGCAAGCACACCTGTTCCTACCTCAAAGGCGTCCCCAATACTTCTCCCATAAAACAGGCGGTCGTCCAGGCGGTTAAGCGTGAGCACTACACACAGGCTCTCAGCCCACTTGTTGACCTATGAAGCCGTAAAATGGTACGTTTATTAGAGTAATCTGAGATTGAGGAAATGCAATGAGAGTATTAGTGTTAGGTTCCGGAGCCAAGGACCATGCCATTGCATGGTGGTTCTCCCAAAGCCGTCTGGTCAACGGATTATTCGTTGCTCCGGGTAATGTGGGAACACAGTCCATCGCCACCAATCTTGCCATTGATCCGTCAGACCCCAAGCAGGTCTACGAAGCCTGCACCGCCCATGGAATCGACTTTGTCTTCGTCGGTACCGAGACTCCCTTGTTCACCGGCGTCATCGACTACCTCAACGAAAGGGGCATCGATACGTTCGGCTCACCAAGCAGGGCACTTAAACTTGAAGGGGATAGGAATTTCAGCCGCATGTTCACCGACCGGCATAACATCCCCACCCCAACCCACGTCCTGTTCGACGACGAGCATAAGCTTTCCGAATACCTCAAGCGTCACGAAGGCGAACGTTTTGTCGTGAAGAGCAATGCCATCGCCCCCAGCCGGGTAATGATCGACTCCTCCGATTACCACTCCTTGATGGAGTTCTCGAAAAGCATCATGGCCACCAGCCCGATTATTTTGGAGGAACACCTCAACGGGCTTCCCATCACCGTCACCCTCTTCTTGGACAACAAAGGGTACCTTGCCCTGCCTACCTGCAGCGACTACATGAAATCTGAAGAAGGCGGCCTTCCTACCGGTGGTATGGGTTCCATCTGCCCTGTTCCACTTCAGGAAGAAGTCAGCCAGGCCTTGGTCGATACCATCATAGAGCCCACCCTGTTTGGCTTGAAGGCCGAGCGCATGTCCTACAAGGGAGTCCTGACGATCAGCGTCATCATCACCAAGCGAGGTCCGATTCTTGTCGATTACCACGTTCGCTTCAATGATCCGGCAGCCCAGGCCTTTGTGCCTTTGATCAAGACCGATATCGTCGATATCCTGAATGCAATGAAGCATGACACCCTCTCTTCCATCACCCTTGAAGCGTCCACCAAGTCAACCGTTGCCTTGGTTGTCGCCTCCGAGGGGTATCCTGAGAAGCCTATCATCGGCAAGGTCCTCGACCCCATGCCTGCGGCTTTGTTGCTCAATACCTTCGAGGGAGCCCCCCGCTATTACTTTGGCGGCGTACAAGAGAAGGAAGGTGCGTTGGTGACCACCGGCGGGCGGTGTGTAACCGTCGTCGGTGTCGGGTACAACATCATGAATGCAAACAAGAACGCCTATAAAGGCGTCAAACATGTACATTTTGAGGGTGCGTGGTACCGCAAGGACATCGGAGACAGGTTCTTCGAGAACTGATTCAGGTCAAGCACAGTTGTAAGGAACTCCCACAGCCTGACGCAATTATTGTTGTCGGGCTGATTTTATTTGCAAACCAGTCTCATTTATTGGTACTATTGAAGTACAAAACATTGAGGTCCCCATGGAGTTAATTGTAGCTGAGTTTGTATCCTTTTTCATAGTAGCAGGCATCCTCGTAGAACATCTACGATCAAAGAAGGCTAGCTATCACCTTAAGAAAGACGCCATCACTTCGGTCGCTCTTTCCTACGTCTTCTACCTCCTTACGTCAATCATCACACACCTTTTCATAAGAGGCTACCTCTCACTTGAGCCTTGGATTGCACAGTTCCTCACGATGCTGCATATACTTGCCATTCCCACCTACATCCTGTTCTGGATGCATGCCATCGAACGGCGTCTACTCCCACCAAAACCGGCTCGAACCCTTGGGCAGGTACAATTCATCGCGCTTGGATTGGTGCTGCTGATCTCATTCTCCGACCTTGCCTTGCGCAAGCTCTTCGTCTTCTCCCCTATCGGACTAATCGTCAATGGCCGCGGAGTCTTATACATCCTCTTTCTGTGTGCCTTGTTCATCTTTGTCCAGATGTACGTCCTGGTCTTACGTTGGCGTCGAATCCCCGGTTATGTCCGCAACCTCTTTCTCTTCTCCTCCTTCTTCCTGCTTCTCTCTCTTGTCTTTTTCCAATGGTTCAAGCAGCCCTATTTGTTGGGCCTGAGCAGCACCTTCATGCTGCTGCTCAGCTATCTGGTTTGGCAAAAAAGGGAACTCACTTTGGATTTACTGACAAGGATTCCCAATTACACTGCATACCTGGAGCACCTGAAGCATGTAGTACGTACAGCACAGGAAACAACCATCCTCATGCTCGACATCGAGAACTTCCGCTTGATCAACGATCGGTACGGCAATGCCCATGGGGATGTATTCCTGCAGCGTTTTGCAACTAAACTTGAAACATCCATTCCATCGGGTCCTGTATTCAGACTGTTCGGCAACCGATTTGCCATCATCCTTCCCCACCAAAGCCATAACGGAATCGTCCGTATCGTCAAAAACATCAGATCCATTGCCAACGAGGGTTTCCTCATTGAGGAAATGCACATAAGCTGCCATGTCAACATTGCCATTGTTGAATCACCGCTGAAAACAAACACAGTCGAAGAGATTGTTGAATCCCTCGATTACACGATGGCTGAAATCAAGGAGCGGCGCAGGCTTTCAGTAATCATATTCAACCAAAAACTGGTCCCCCTGCGTCAGAGAAAGCTCGATGTCCTTTCGGTTCTCAGGCGGGCTGTGGTGCAGGAGTCGATGGTCAAGGTTCTTTACCAGCCCATCATAGCAACAAAGGACAACCGCATTATTGCCGCTGAAGCGTTGATGCGAATCGAAGATGATCGGCTTGGGATGATTTCTCCGGGAGAGTTCATCCCTGCCGCCGAGATGGCGGGGCTCATCTCCCCTCTGACAGAAATCATTATACGCAAGGTCTCCACGTTTTTGAAAAACCATGAGCAACAGGCCTCTCATCTCTCTCATATCTCGATCAACATCTCTGCTGACGATTTGCATTCGGCTGAATTCGCCAGACGAATTTTGGATATCATTGAGCAGACCAAGGTGGATGCTGGAAAATTGAGTTTTGAGGTGACTGAATCCATGTTGCTCAGCCCTTCAGACTCGGTGCATAAGAACTGGAATGCATTCACTGAGCGGGGTATTCATTTCCTGCTCGACGATTTCGGTACCGGATACTCCAATCTAACGACATTGGTCAGCAAACCATTCGACTTCGTCAAGCTCGACCGTAGCCTGGTTTCAAATGCTACCAACAATTATGAACTACTGTCCCTAATCACAGGCATGCTCAAACACCTTGGCTTGAGCATGGTTGCAGAGGGTGTGGAGACTAAGGAACAACTAGAAGTCGTAATGCGGGAAGGAATTCAGTTTGTGCAGGGCTACTACTTCTCCAAGCCGGTTTCTGAAGAACAATTCTTGAGGTGGTTGTCGGGGAGCATGTGCATCATCCCTAAAGCGTAAAGAAATGAGGCCTCGTACCCCAACGAAGCCTCATCACCGACCATCCCTTCCCTCTCAAGACTGGCGGCCACCTCCCCAGGTAGCCGCCATCTGTTCATCCCCCCACGCAAAGGGAACGGTCTGAAGAAATCGTCTTAGAACTCTCTCAGAGTGACTGCTGTCTAGAAGGAAACACAAAACACAGCCTCTCTGTGTCTTCATCCTACTCTCAGTTTCCCTGCGCCGTCAATGAATACCGTATCTGAGGCCCTCTTAATTCTAGCAGTGTACTATGATCATTAGAATGAAAAGGAAGTCCCCATGACAAGTTGCACATCCCATGCATGAGAGTTGAAAGCTTGTAAACTCTGAAGATATGAACCTCTCGCCAGCAAGGATACCTGCGAATACACCTGCCAGTCCGTACTGAAAGATATCAAATTCCCCACATCCAATGCTCCAGCAAGGGTGGCGATGAACGATGTGTGTATCACATCTTCGCTGAACATCGTGGTTCCATACCCACTGGATCTATCGTCAAGTTCTGTAAACATGTCAATATCACCCTTCAGCACTCCGGTCACAGCCAGCGACAAGCTACCCCTATCCGCAACCTTGTAGAGTGTTTGGGCATGGAGGACAAAGGCATCGCCGCCGTAGGGAGAACCGATGTAGTCCAGCTTGATGGCATTCCAAGCATTATTGTTTAATCCGGCATATCTGCGAGCCATCAAGAAATCCACGGTGTCGCGGCGGTACATGTGAGGCAGCGCCAACGAAGCTTCAATTGACGACTGCCACACCCCTTGGGCGAGGACTGTTGCATAGTCAGCCCCCAAAGACAACCCCCATGCCGGTAGTTCAGGATTATCACCTTCGTTGGGAGCAACCGCTTGATCGAGAGCAAACTGTCCATAGAACCGGAAGCCTGCAAATGGTACATAGGCAAGCTCAATATGGGCGATTGCATTAAATTTTTCCCGCTGGTTCAGATTATGATACACAAATGCTGGATTGAGAAACCGTAAATCCAATGTATCATCCTGATACATGACATTCTCACTGACAGCCACGCTGACCTTGCCCCAAGGACGGAACTCCAAGCGATGAGCCAACAACATCCTTAATTTGGAAGAGCCAACACAATTCATATCGAAAAAGACGGCCAACGCCTCATACTTGAAATACTCGGAGTAGGTTGTGAACCGAAGATACTCATAAAAATCAACATGGTCGTCGAGTACGAAGTTCCCGATCTTTGAATTGCCCCAGGAGATTCGGTCCCTGCTGAAGGTGGCATTCCACTGCCGGCCTCCCAAGGAGATGACCGATCGCTTGGGGGTCTGGAAGTCGATATGCGTGGAGGATGAGATCAGGTTGTTGGCATACCGCTTTTGGTATTGCACCAACGTGGTGTTTTCGTCTACGTAGTACAGCTTGGAATCCTTAGGGATAAGGGCTCCGACACTCTCATCGGCACCGAGATAATCGAGAGTATCATCCTTCGTATGCAGACCGTACCCATATTGCAGATCGGAATAGGTGTAGAAGAAATCCGAGACCGCCATGTCCAAGCGCAAACGCAGCAGCGGTTTTCTATCGACGTAGGAGTAATCCCACGCGCCATAGGAGGAGAAATCCGAGTTTAAATGAACGTAGGATTCCACAGAAATGTCGGCGTATGCGGAAAGTGAGAAGCCATCGGAAAAGTTCCAACGAAGCGGAGCACCCACTCTCTCTTCGATGGATTCATACAGTGAGAGAGCGGCTGCTTGCAGCCCCTCTTTCTGTACTCTGCCCAAGATTGCCTGTGCTTCCGCCTTTGTCCAGGGCCGGGAACCGGAGGGAGTACCCTCTCCTGCAAGCAGATAAAGCAAATCCATGTCTTCATATACCGAGCTTGCAAGAGGGATTACCTCCTGCGCCCCTACAGACGCAGGAAGAGGAATTACAAAGGCAATAAACACTGCAAGACAGAGAACAATTCGTTTCAAAAAGGCTGTTCTCATAGTGAATACGTTGCACCGAAGGTCAGCTGGATGTCTCCGGCACTGTCTCCACTCTTGTTCTTGTAGTTCTTGATGGTAATGTAGTCCACCTGCCCGAAGACCGAGAGACAATCGGACAGCTGATAGGAGCCGTTTATACCCGCAACGAGGGTGTGTGAGACGGCGTTGCGTGATGCATACGTGCTGTCTTTATAGTTACCCGCACTATCTCCTCCATTATCGGTAGGGGTCGTTGCTATAGGAGAAGCATTTCCTCCAACACGATCCCAAATGGTGAACATATCAAACGTACCATGGGCCATATAGAACACGTTCGCTGATACATTCCATGCTCCAAATGCCTTCATTCCTCCGTTGAAATTGAGCACTCTCGCATCATTGCCGTACGTATATCCCAAGAATTGGGGATTGTACAGTGTTCCCGATTTATTGGTGAACTCTCTGATTACTCCCACATAATTCAGGCCATAATCATCATAATTTGGAGGATTAGAATCAGGTGCACTCTTTGTAGTGTATCGTAGATAGAGATACGGATCGGTTTGGGCGAATTCAAGCGATGCGTACCCTACTGCACTCTTAAGAGGAAGTACCCCCTTAAATCCTGCAAGGAAACCAAACGTTTGCGGATAATTGGTCTCAGTTGCGCTTGGAACAGCCTCTCCTGGCAGTGAGAACTCATCCACTGCAGCCTGGGCATAGATGTTCAATCCCTGAACAGGAGTATAATCGATTTCCAAGCCAAGAATGGAGTTTGCATTGCTTCTGATGTAGTAATCATGGAAGATCATGGCAGGATTGAGAATCCTCAGATCCAGCAGGTTTTCCTCACTTTGGTACATGATGCTCTCGGTGAGGGTGAGGCCAACCTTGTCTGCAAACATCCGCCACTCCAAGCGATGGGACATGAACATGTAGATGCCACCAAGAAGAACTTCTTGCCCATTTCCTTTAATAGGACCATCTCCAGGATTAAGCGTAATTGATCCATCGGGATTCGTAGTAACACCATCATAATAGCTAGCCGGATGCGGGAAGAACGAAGTCACAAAGGTATATTTGAACTTGTCCGAGAACGTCGTGATACGGGCCATGTTGTGGTACTTGAGCGTATCACTGAGCATGAGGTTGCCGGTTGTCCCTGCACCCCAGTTGAGCCTGTCCCTACCAAGCTGGAAGGTTCAATGATCTCCTCCACCAGCTACAAACGTACGATACGGGAAATTCAAATCAATATCAGAAGTTGCTGCTGGAGGAACAACGATGACGTTTGAAGAAATCATGGTACTTCCAAACGGTGTGGCAAGTGTAGGAACGTTTCCAACACTAAATTCTGAATACCCATAAAAGCTCTCAGCCGGCCAAGTTTCCAATCCGATGTTCAATAGAGGCTTCTGTTGGAGAGAGCCTCTCGTCCAGGTTTCCCTTCCCACGAAGTTGGTGGTATCGGTGTGGTAATAAGTTTCCAGATTGGCATCGAAATTCCACGAAAGCCCGATTCCTTTTCCTTGAATCTTAGGCTCGATGTTCAATTGTTGAACAACATAGTCATATGTTGAGGAAAGACTTCCTTTCAGTGTTTCAGGCTTGAGCTTCTCCAACATCAAGGTCAGCTCAGCCTGGCTGTACGGCCCGGTCGTTGAGGGAAGAGACAGCCCTTGAGAAACGTACAGTATTTGTATTGCTTCATAGATATCGCTATCCAGACTATAGATTTTCTGTTGATTCGAAACAGCAAAAATTGGAGACACCAGCAATGCAATGCATAGACCAACCAGCAGCGGACGGAGCTTTCGCATGAGAGACCTTTTTTGATAATTTTCATCAGTATAAACCAAGGGATGCCGTTTGGCACCCCTTAAAAAGAAACATGTACATGGATTGTTACATCGCAGTGACCAACCCGGCAAGGTCGTCGGTTACCACCGTCTCCTCGGCAGGAGCAGCCGTCATTGCGTAGGTAGGCGGCTCATAATTCTCAAGCCAGATGCTTTGATCAGCATCTGCATCGGCAACCAAGGCCGGCACAAGAATCATGACCATGTCCTGCATCAAGGGGATCTTGAACTTTCGGGTGATCACATGCTCTTCCCAATTGGAGTCGGTATAGACTACCGTCACCTTGTGGGTTTGTCCGGTCACCTCGAACTTGTCACGGTCGCGGGCAGCGAGTTCCAATCCATCAAGCTTGTTGACCTGGACCTCAACCAACTGCAAGGCCCTGACCTCGGCTCCATTGACCGTGATGGTCTTGTTATCCACCAGAACCGTGTGCTGCCTTCCGATGAAAAAGAGAAATACGGAGAAGGCCAGCAGTACAATGATGGCGGAAAGGCGAATCCATGTTTTACGATTGAAGGTAATGCTCATGCCTGCACCCCCTGATCGGCTGCAAGCTCAAGGCCTGCAATATTCTCGTCCCGCTTCTTTCTCACCTCATACAGGACAAGCGAGATGGTGATAACCCCATAGGAGACAAATACCCGGAAGTACTCTCCAAGCTGTGCCTGACCGATAAGGTTCTTACCTGCCATCGGGGATACGATGAACATCAAATGGAACAAAATGACACCAAGGAAAACGTTTCTGATGTTTGCTTTTGCAACTGTGGCACCACCAACCAGGAGGGCGGCAACGCTGAACATGCCGATCTGCATATGGCTGTTGTAGGTGTTCAGGGTGCCGATGTTCTGCATGTACACGATCATGCCAAATCCGGCAAACACCGTGGAGATGATGATCGAGATGATGCGGGTATGCTCAACCCTGATGCCTGCTGCCCGTGCAACTTCCATATCCTGTCCTACCGCACGCATATCCTGTCCGAGCTTGGTCTTCTTGAACCAGAGCACAAACAGACACAGAAGAGCAATCAAGGCCAGGGTGGCGAGGGGTATCGGTATACCAAAGAGACGGACAGTCAACAGATTATCCAAGGATTTACGGATACCGATCAAGTTGACGGTATTGCGGATCCCATAGCCTCTGGGAAGCACCAGTGCGTTTGATCGAATCGGAATAACCGCCCCCATGCCATAGAGAACGATCAGCTGATAGATACCGTTCATGAAAAAGCCGATGATGTAGCTGGTAACCATCTCACGGCCCTTGGCCATGTTCAGGATCTTGCCGCACCACCACCCCAGAAGTATTGAGATGGGGGTGGAGATGATCATCGCCAGCAACATGCCCGGGATGCCTACGATGCCCCAGTCACTGATGAAGATCAGCCCGATCTGCCCAGCCATGGCACCGAGAGTCATGCCAAAGTTCAATCCCATACCGGCAAGGATGGGGATCAAAAGGCTGACAATCAGGAAGGAGTTTCTGACGATTCGAATAATGATTTCACTAAGCAGGTAGTTTGCCGAATATCCACTGAGAGGAATACCGAATGCACAAATCACCAAGAAAAGAATCGGCACGGTATTGTTGGCCATGAAGCGAAGTACTTTTTGTGTATTGGTCATCTGAAGTTTCATCGTACTGCCTCCGTTTTTCTGGTCAGGGCGTAGAGGATCATACCATTGGAAACCACAATTCTGATAACCTCACTCATGTCAGTATGAATCATCGAGTTCATAACCGAAGGCGTCATGGTGACAATACCCTGGAACAGGAAAGTCCCTATCACAACGTTCAGGATGGAGGCCTTGTTCACCGACGCCCCGCCGATGAGAATCGCCGAGACGGCAGGCAATGCCATGTAGAAGGGTCCCATGTAGAGCTGGATGAATCCAAAGCTCTGCTGATACACGAGGATGCCTATGGCACCCAACCATGTCGACATGACTACACTCAACGTCCTGATACGATCGACGTTGATGCCGCTCGCCCTGGCGAACACAGGGTTCGATCCGACAGCGGTCATAGCAGTTCCTGTCTTGGTATGCAGAAAGGCCCAGATGATGAATGCCAGCAAGGCGAAGAACAGAATCATACCGGTTGGAATGACCAAGTGATCACTGAGCCGAATCGACAGCAGGTCGTTCAGCACATGCAGGTAGTAACCTTCCACGGAAATGGTGGTACGAAGCCCCGAACCACTGTACCCCCAGACCATGGTGGGATTGTTATACGGCAGCAGCAGCCACATGATGCACATAAAGGCTACACTGGAAAACCCGACATAGGTGGCGATCATCATCTCACCACCCTTGACCTTGTTGAGCAACTGCCCATATCCCCAGCCGAGAATGACGGCGAACGGAGTGGCCAGAAGGACCGCCAGGACGAATGAGAACGGACCACCGATATTGATCTGCAGGCTGAGAGTCGCTCCAAGAAGCCCTGCGATGATTCCCAAAGGAAGGCCGAAGTTCAAGCCGCAACCGCTGTGAATCATCGGCACCATGGCCAATACCATGACTGCGTTCATTCCGAATCGGTTGAGGGTATCAGAAAGGCTGGTTCCGACATTAACCCCCACAAACGGTGCGAGAATGAAGAGAACCAACAAAAACAAGGCGATAATGACTCGTGGAAGCCCGAAGGAGTGCACCATGCCCTTTATCGAAGCTGTCAGCTTTTCGAAGTTCATACACTCCCTCCTTGTTGGAGCTGGCTGGTCTGGCCGACCATCAACAAACCGAATTCAGCACTATCGGTGGTTGCCGGCAAGATACCGAACACCTTACCGTCGCTGATAATGGCTATCCGGTCGCAAATCGCCCGAAGTTCTTCAAGTTCACTGGATATCATAACAATGGTTGTCCCACTCTCCTCGTTGTATTTCCTGAGGGCCTTAAGTACAAGGCTCTTTGCCCCAATGTCGATTCCCCGGGTAGGTTCGGATACAAACAAGAGCTTCGGAGCGACCGCAAAAGCCTTGGCCAGACAAACCTTCTGCTGGTTGCCTCCGCTGAGCTCCTTCGCTTTCTGCTTGGTGCTGGTACAGCGGATCTCCAGCTGCTTCACATAATTCTCTGTCTCTTCTTCGATTGCATCTTGGTCCCGCCATTTAATGGCACCACCAAGGTACTTCTTGAGGTACTTCTCCTGGACCTGCATGGCAGTGAAAGAGATGTTCCACTCAAGTGTCTCATCGAGCAACAACCCCACTCCACGGCGGTCTTCACTTACAAACGCCATACCGGCATCAAGGAAATTACGGGGATTATTCAGATCAATCTGCTTACCCTCGAAGGTGATTTTTCCTCCGGCGGGAAACAACCCCATGGCTCCATTCGGAATACCGAGCTTTCCTTGTCCCGCCATTCCTCCGATACCCAAAATCTCTCCCTTGTGCACCGCAAGGTTCACATTTCGTACCGTCTCACCGGGCATGTTCACCCACAGGTTTTCCATGGAAAGAATCACCGGTGATTTCTGATAGTCGAACTCACGGGCCTGACGCTGGGCGGTGTTCACATCACGACCGACCATCCAGCGGGCGATATCGGTTATCACCACGCCTTTTGCGGGAACCGTCTTGATGATTTTTCCATCACGCATGACCATGATGGTGTCGCAGACATCAATAATTTCCTGCAGGCGGTGTGTTATGAAGATTATGGCAATCCCGGCTTCGCTGAGCTTGCGCATTGCAGAGAGCAGGCTGTCGGCTTCCTGCTCCGAGAGGACAGCGGTCGGCTCATCAAGGACCAACAGCTTGATTCCTTCGGTAGCCTCGGAGGCCTCCTTGCTGAGCTCTCGGGCAATCTCAGTGAACTGCTTGTGACCTACAGGCATTTGGGAAACCAACATGTCGGCATCGAGGGGGACATTCAACCGGCCGATGGCTCGCTTGGAAATATCGTCCATCTGTGCACGATCGAGTTTGTTCATCCTCTCTCCGAACACTTCGCTCAGCCACGTGTACTTAAGCGGTTCACGGTTGAGTAAAATATTCTCTGTGGCGGTAAAATCAGGCAACAGGGAAAACTCCTGGTGCACCATGCCGATTCCTTTCGCCAAAGCATCAATGGGGGAAGCGAATTCAACCTTTTGTCCATGCATCAGGACATCCCCGCCAAATCCACCGGTTTGATGGATCTCATCCATGCCAAAGAGAATTTTCATCAAGGTGGACTTTCCTGCACCATTCTCACCGACAAGGCCCAATATCTCCCCTTTTTTCAGGGAGAAATTGATGTCACTGAGTACTTGGTTGCCGAAGAAGTCCTTGCTGATGTGTCTCATCTCCAGCAAGGGAGCATCGTTCTCATTCATCTGTTCTATCCTTTCAAACTTGGTTGTGGCTCTTGTCTGCTTACAAACAACAGTCACGACCACGTCTAAATACAGCTCTCAATAAGCGGTACAAAGGGGGAGAGTACCACTCTCCCCCTCAAAATTACAACTGGGAAACCTTATTTGATGGAGAAATACTTCTCGGGAACAACGAGGTCAGCATTGCCCATGTAGCCCTTGCCCATCATGTAGGTGTCCTGGTAAATGAGGACGTGGTTGCGAGCTCTGACACCAGTGTTGACATCAGTGTAGAAAGAACCATTCCACTTTGCATCAGCGGTGTACTTGCCATAAGCCTTCATCAGGTCCGAAAGCTTGAGCAGTTCGCTCTCGCCTTTGAGCACGTTGATGGCATGCTGGCCCAAACCGGCAGTGGAGGTGTAACCATAGGAATAAGCCCAGGTACCAAAGCGGCCTGCGCCGCCCTTGGCGACAACAGAGGCTTCAACCTTCTTGAGAATGGCACTAAAGTTGCCAGCCTCAGCAGAGAGGTCGATGCCCAGAGCTCCAGGATATCCCATCAGCGGGCTGGGGAGGTCGGCTTCGATGAAGTAACCACCATAGGCCAGAAGCTGCTTGAGCAGGGGCTCGGTGTGAGCATCGTTGGTGCAGAAGAAGGCAGCATTCTTGCCGTAGGATTCGATCCATGCGGGAACCTTCTCCAGGATGTACTGCTGGGCACCGGCGACACCGACGTCGGAGGTCGGATCGGGAGCGGTCTCAAGCACGAACTTCATACCAAGTTCCTCACAAGTTGCACGCATGATGGCAACGCGGCGGCTCATGGTTTCATAGCTCATGTGCCTGGGGAACGAGATGTGCACGAATGTATCGCAACCAAGCTCATGAGCGGTGCGGATGATCAGATAGCCGCGGGCCACAAAGTCATTGTTGACAGCGAGGTCTGCAGAGGTCTGGATTACATTCGGGTCCTCATGGGCTTCACCGGCGATGGTGATGATGTCGGGTCTTCTCTCCTTGACGCGACGGAAAGCCTCGGTGGTTCCAGGAATGGCCTGGTTGACAATGATGGCCTTCATCTTCGGGTCATCGGCGAGACCGCTGATGACACTGATGGTGGTCTCAGCTTCGTCCATGAAGTTGTCAGGATAGGTGACATGCTGGATGATGCCACCGGTAGAAACCGAACCATACTCCTCGATCAGGCGTTCTGCACCACGCAGATCATCTTCAGACTGGGAGACGGTACCGGTAACAATACCAACATGGAAGTCACTGGCAGCGGGCTTGGCTGCAGGAGCGGGAGCTGCAGGAGCTGCGGTTGCTACGGGGGCAGCTTCTGTCTTGGTCTCAACAGTGGCAGGAGCTTCTTTCTTTCCACAGGAAACAAAGACAGCACTGACAAGTAAAATACAGAGAACAAGAGCTAAGGTCTTTTTCATTTCTACTTCTCTCCTTGAATTGGGTTATATCCCACCAACCATGATACGAAAAAGATAGTCAGAACACAAGAAAAGATTATTTTATTTATACAAAATGCTGTAAATTATCTGTATTTTTATTGAAAACAGGCATGGGAAAGCTCCTTGCCTTTATACATTTACAATCATTTGTGGCAATTACTTGGTCGCTTGCTGCCTTCTCACCTCATAGAGCAGAATACCGGTTGCCACCGAAACGTTCAATGAATCGATGTGTCCGGTCATCGGAATTGTGACCATATGATCACAAAGCTTCTGCGTCAGCTGCCCGATTCCCTTGCCCTCATTGCCCATTACCAGAACGGTCCGCTTGGGGAACACCGTCTTGTACACAGCCTGCCCGTTCATCGAAGCACCGTAGACCCAGAATCCTTCTTTCTTCAAGAATTCAATCTCACGATTCATATTGGTGACTGTTGCCAGCGGTACGTAATGAGCAGCCCCCGAGGAGACCTTCACCACGGTGGTATTGGCCTGGGCGCTTCTCCTCTCGGGAATGATGACCAAAGATACGGAGAATTGGTCGGCGGAACGCAGGATTGCACCAAGGTTCTGGGGGTCGGTGATCTCATCAAGCACCAGAACCAGTGCAGAATCGTCTTCCTTCAGCCCGGCACAAAACTCTTTGACGGACATGGCGGGAATTCTGGCACCAGCGCCTTTGACAGGAACCATAAGATCCAGAACCGCTCCTCTATGGTCGGCCTGGTCGACCATGCGATCCATCTCGACCTTTGCAATCTTCTTGACGATTACCTTGCCGCTCAGCTGAGCCTGTCGCTCCAGCGTCTGGGTGTTGCTTCCCATTCCACGCACAAGATAGAGAACAGACCCGGAGGCTGCTCGTTTAAGTCCTTCTTCAATGGCATGGAAGCCAATAATTTTCTCACCCATGTGGTGCTCCTCGTAATACGGCCAACAGGGCTACCGATTCCGGTAGCCCTGGCCTTGTTAATCTTCATCAAATGGAACTGGATTCGGCGAAGTCTCTTCACCCATTGCATCCGAAAGTTCCTGCATCAGCTTCTTTGCCTTCATCCCCAAGCGCTTAGGAACTTGGATCATAAGCTTGATATACATATCGCCTCTGTCGGTTGAGTTGAGTTTGGTAACTCCCCTCTCCCTCACCCTGAGCATTTTCCCATGTTGGATGCCGGCAGGAATGTTCACCTTGATCGACTGCCCATCGATGGTTGGTACCTGTATCTCGGCTCCTAGTGAAGCCTGGGTAATTGAGATGGGAATCTGGCAGTACAAATCATAATCCTGCCGTACAAAATACTTGTGAGGCTTCACATTGATGTATACATACAAATCACCGGCGGGTCCGCCGTTGGGACCGGCATCACCCATACCGCGCAGGACAACCCTGCTTCCGGTATCGACTCCTGCAGGAATGGTCACCTTGACTTTCTGCTGCTTTCGCTTCAACCCACTGCCATGACAGGAAGAACAGGGATTATCGATCACCTGGCCGCTTCCATTACAGGTCGGACACGTGCTGGCGATGGCGAAGAAGCCGCTGTTGCGTCTTACCTGGCCGCTGCCGTTACAGGTCGGACAAACCTTGGTACCGCTGCTGCCCTGCGAACCCGATCCATGGCACTCTTCACAAGCCACCTGATGCGAGTAGGCAACCTCGATTTTCGTCCCGAAAACGGCATCCTTGAATTCGATATCCACATCATAGCGCAGGGAAGACCCGGCTTCCGGACCACGTTGGGCACCCCGGCCCTGGGTTCGGCCTCCGCCTCCAAAGAAAGAGCTGAAGATATCCTCAAATCCACCGCCTCCAAAGCCACCACCAAAGATATCGCTGAAGTCACGGTACACATTGGAGTAGTCATGAGCGCCGCCATTAGCACCATCGACACCCGCAAAGCCGTACTGGTCATACATTTTGCGCTTCTTTTCGTCGCCAAGGACATCATATGCTTCGGTAGCTTCCTTAAAGCGTTCCTCAGCCGCCTTATCCCCGGGATTCTTGTCCGGATGGTTGGCAATAGCCAGTTTGCGGTATGCCTTCTTAATTTCTTCGAGTGTCGAGGTCTTTCCGACCCCCAGCACTTCATAATAATCACGTTTCGCCACGATGCGACTTCCTTAGAACAGATTGGCCTCAGAAACATCATGTCGGCCGAAGCCGACATGATGGTAAGCCGTTATGCTATAGTACCCTGTTACCGACTCCTTAGTCTACGACTTCGAAGTCAGCATCCTCAACGCCGTCCTTCTTATGCTTCGGCTGGGAAGCTTCGGAAGGTTCTTCCTGAGCTTGAGAAGCATCAGCGCCTTGAGCGGCACTGTGCTTGTACACCTCTTCGGCAAGCTTGTAGGCTGCCTGCTGCAAGGCCTCATTCTTCGCCTTGATCTCCTCGGCACCAGCACCTTGATTCTCCATTACACGCTTGAGGTCTGCAATGGCACTTTCAATCTTTGCCTTGTCCTCGCTGCTGATCTTATTCCCATACTCCTTCAGAGACTTCTCGGTGGAGTAGATCAAGCTGTCAGCTTCGTTACGGGCATCGATACGGGCACGCTCTCTCTTGTCCTCTTCGGCGTGGGCTTCCGCTTCCTTGACCATCTTGTCGATTTCAGCATCGCTGAGGCCGCTGGAAGACTCAATGCGAATCTTCTGCTCCTTGCCGGTGCCCAGATCCTTTGCAGAAACGTGGACGATACCGTTGGCGTCGATGTCGAAGGTGACTTCAATCTGGGGAACGCCACGGGGTGCGGCAGGAATGCCGATCAAGTCGAACTTGCCAAGGGTCCTGTTCTGGGAAGCCATCTCACGCTCACCCTGCAGAACATGGATGCTCACCGCAGTCTGCCCGTCGGCAGCAGTGGAGAAAATCTGGCTCTTGCGGGTGGGAATGGTCGTGTTGCGCTCGATTAAACGGGTGCAGACACCACCGAGGGTCTCAATGCCCAAAGAGAGTGGAGTGACGTCCAGAAGCAATACATCCTTGACATTTCCACCGAGGATTCCACCCTGGATTGCAGCACCCATGGCTACAACCTCATCAGGATTGACTCCCTTGTGGGGCTCCTTGCCGAACAGCTCACGGACCATGGCCTGGACAGCGGGGATTCTGGTGGAACCACCAACGAGGATCACCTCGTCGATATCGGCTGCAGTCAGACCGGCATCACGAAGAGCATTCTTGACCGGGAGCTTGGAGCGCTCGATCAGGTCGGCGACGAGTTGTTCGAACTTTGCTCGAGAAAGAGTCATCTGCAAGTGTTTCGGACCGGTGCTGTCAGCAGTGATGAAGGGCAGGTTGATGTCGGTACTGGTCGAGTTGGAGAGCTCGATCTTCGCCTTCTCGGCTGCTTCACGCAGTCTCTGCAAAGCCATCTTGTCGCTTGAAAGGTCGATTGCATTGGACTTCTTGAACTCACTGATCATCCACTCGATGATTCTCTGGTCGAAGTCGTCACCACCGAGGTGGGTGTCACCATTGGTGGACTTTACTTCGAAAACACCGTCGCCCAACTCAAGGATGGAGATATCAAAGGTACCACCACCGAGGTCATACACTGCAATCTTCTCCTCCTTGGAGGCGTCCTTGCCAAGACCATAGGCAAGAGCTGCAGCAGTAGGCTCGTTGACAACACGCTTTACATCAAAACCGGCAATCCTGCCTGCATCCTTGGTTGCCTGTCTCTGTGCATCGTTGAAGTACGCAGGGACGGTGATGACTGCTTCGGTGACAGGCTCACCAAGATAGTCCTCTGCCGTCTTCTTCATCTTCTGGAGAATTGCGGCAGAGATTTCCTGTGGAGAATATGACTCACCGCGAATATCAACCTTTATTTCATCGCCATTCTTGGCGACAACCTTATACGGAATTTTTCCAAGTTCAGAGGGAACCTCATTATATTTGCGACCCATAAAGCGCTTGATGGAATATACAGTGTTTTCGGCATTCGTAACCATCTGGTTCTTAGCCGGCTGACCTACCAAGCGATCGCCCTTGGAGGTAAATGCAACGATACTGGGAGTCGTCCTCTGGCCTTCGCTGTTAGCGATGACCACGGGATCGTTACCTTCCATAACTGCAACGCAGCTATTGGTGGTACCCAAGTCAATTCCGATAATTCTTCCCATTTTATATTTCTCCTCTCCAAATTAACTATCAAATGTATAATCAGGGAACTAATCCCTGCATGTAAGGTACTCAAACGACCGCCAATCGTCAAACGTTTGGCTTGCCTACTTTTACCTTCGAAGGCCTGAGCACCCGTCCATGAAGCTTGTAACCTACGATGAACTCCTGTAGTACCGTTTCGGTTTCCAGTGAATCATCGGTGACTACCATATAGGCCTCGTGCTCCTCAGGATTGAACTCTTTTCCGACCGACTCGATCTTCTGAAGACCCCAATTCTTCTCCAACGTGGAATAGAGCTGGGAATTCACCATGACAACCCCGTCATGCACCTTGGCATAATCCTTGGTGGATTCTGCCGCTTCCAAAGCGCGACTGAAGTCATCAAGCGGCTGCAAAAGGTCCTTAATCAGATTCTCATTGGCAAACCTGATGGAATCTTCCTTGTCACGAATGAGACGTTTTCTATAGTTTTCAAGATCGGCACGGTCACGAAGCATCTGCTCCTTAAGGGAGGCAAGCTCACTCTGAGCCGTTTCAAGTTGTTCTTTCAATCGCACGATTTCCAACTCCTTCTGTTCAAGTTCAGACGGGACCTTTGCATCCTGTCCTGCTGTTTCTGAAGAAGTAGGTTCTTCTTGCTGAGTATCAACAGCCTGAGCGGTCGCAGCCTTTACTTCATCCTGTGCATCAGACTTGCTTTTCTTATCTTTCTTATCCATTCCGTTCCTCGATTTCCCATACACCAAACCTTTGTATTGGCACATGTCTATTTGTAAACCCGGCATACAGTAACTTCCCATTTGCCGGGCTCAGAATCATAACCATTCATAACATAAAGAGTAGCCCGACTTCGGGCATGCAGATAACATACTCACACACAAGAGGAAGCGTCAAGTATTTTTATCCTCTTCCTCATCCAATGTAATCTCTTCTTCCTCACCCTCAGGAATATATTCAACCCAGATCTTTTCTTTCTTAGTAGTGCGATTATCATCGGAAGGCTCATCCTCATCGGAAGGCTCATCTTCATCGGAAGGCTCATCTTCATCGGAAGGCTCATCTTCATCGGAAGGCTCATCTTCATCGGAAGGCTCATCTTCATCGGAAGGCTCATCTTCATCGGAAGGCTCATCTTCATCGGAAGGCTCATCTTCATCGGAAGGCTCATCTTCATCGGAAGGCTCATCCTCATCGGAAGGCTCATCCTCATCGGAAGGCTCATCCTCATCGGAAGGCTCATCTACATCGGAAGGCTCATCTACATCGGAAGGCTCATCCTCATCGGAAGGCTCATCTACATCGGAAGGCTCATCCTCATCGGAAGGCTCATCCTCATCGGAAGGCTCATCCTCATCGGAAGGCTCATCCTCATCGGAAGGCTCATCCTCATCGGAAGGCTCATCCTCATCGGAAGGCTCATCCTCATCGGAAGGCTCATCTTCATCGGAAGGTGCTGCTTCTTCGGATGATTCTGTTTCCTCGAGTTCGGATTGCCGGGCTTGGGCTTGCAACTCTTGTTGCTGGATGGTTTCAGTGAGTACCTGCAGTTCATTCTGCTTCTGGTTCAATTGCAGAGCAAGAGCAGCAATTGAAGCAGCCAGGGTTGCTGCAGTATTGCTTTCCTGCGAATTGGCAACAACGAGATGCTCTTTTTCGGCATTGAGACGATCTAGCTCCGTATGCAGGGAGGAAGCCTCATCTCGAAGATGAGCAATCACCTGGGCAAGCTCTTCCTGCTTTCGGTCACCCCTTCTCAGACTCTCCTGCACGTCATCATTGCGTTTTACCAACAACTGGATCTGACTGGCATATGTTTCCAGATTTACGTGTTCCTGCTCCTTGAGCTTCTCACTCATTTGTTGGGCCTGCACCACCCGTTCCTGCAGTTCCTGGATAAAACTCGTGATGGTATGAATCATGGTCTGGAATGCTTGGTCAGTTTTGGCGATGGTATGGGTGAACAGATTCTCCATCTCGATATTGCATTGCTGGGAGAAGGCTTTCAATGATTGCAAGGATTGCATGTTTACCTCTTCCGAGAGATCCTGCAACGTCTGTTTCTGTTGGACCAGAGCCTTCTCGATCTCGGTCTTGACTGCTTCATAGTTTTTCTTTTGTTCGTTCAGGTCCTGGAAAGCCTGTTCTCGGGCAAGCTCAAGAGCATGTTCGTTGGAAGCGATAATCTGCTCGCTCTCATCCCCAAGCTGGCGGATCTTTGCTAGTTGGCCGGAAAGGACAGCCAACGAAGCAGCCTCATGACCCTTGAGCATCTCGGCATGTGAGGCAACTCGCCCCTGGTTGGCCCGTTCTACTTCCTGCACCTCACTCTCATACTCCTGAAGTTTTGCATACGAAGTGTCCAGAAGCTGTTTGACCCGTAGCTGCTGATTTGAAATAGCCTCGGTACCTTCTTCAACCATTGCCTGCAGAGCAGCCCTGAACGATTCAATTCTTGTATCGAATCCATCAATAATGGCTTGCACCGCTTCAATACGGTGCACTTCCTGCTTAACCTGCTCGATGCGTGCCTCAACCTGGGCTGTGGTGGCACCAAGCTTCGTCAATGAGTCACGATAGGTATTGAGTACACTCTGGAGCTTGGCGAGGTCCTCACTGCGAACCTCAAGCTCGGTCAGCTGGCTGTCAAGTCTCATCAACATCTGGTTGGAAGCTTCAATCTTATGATTGACCCGCTCCTCCACCTGTTGGGCTGTATCCTTGAACTGCGATCGGGCCGATTCCACTTCCCGGGAAAAGAGGTTTACCTTCTGCTTCATCAAATCCAGACGGCGATCACGTTTATCCTCCACCCGCAATAAGTAGATTATGACCAACGTAATCAGAAACAGAATTACAGGAAGTAATAGTTCAAGTCCCATACCGCACCTCCATGCATTCAGAGTACCAGAGAAGCAAACTCCTTCCAAGAGCCGACTACAAGGTCGGCATCCGGGTAGACAGGTTTTCGCTTTGCCGTAATCAGGCAGGAGTACATACCGGCTCTTTTCGCTCCCTGGCAATCCTTGGAATAACTGTCTCCCATAAAGAGAACCTGTGCCGGTGGCACTGCCAAACGTTCAAGCAAGAAAGAGAATGCACGGCTGCTCGGTTTCAGGTATCCGCTCTCCTCCGAACTGTGTGCTATATCCACCAAATCGGAGATACCCAGCGTTTCCAATTTTCGGGCAAGCGGAAAATCGCTGAACACCGCGATGACCAGCCCATGTCGTTTTGCCTCTGTAAGAGCTTCTTTCATCCCTTCGTAGGCTTTTATCGAACGAAAGGAACGCTCCCAAGCGCGATAGAACTGTCGTTCGATGGAGTCGCGGGTCTTCTGCAGGTTTAACTCATCCAGAGGACGGCCGAGTCGGCCGGCAACCAATCGGGATTGGAGGTCAAGCAGGCCTTCCCTGCTCGGCTTCAGATTCGGATGCACATCCTGGACCCGGCGGTACTGGGCTCGAGCCCAATTGAAGGCCATCGCCAAACGAAGCGAGGGAAAGGAGGAACGTACCATTCTGCTGTTGAGCATCCGCTTGGGGTAGAGGGTCCCATCAATATCGAGGCACAGCACCCTGATGCCTTGGTCAACCAAAAACCCCATCCTTATCCTCGCTTCCGACTGCTCTGCTTCTCGTTACGCTTGCGAGCCTTGTCCACCGATGCCTTGTTGCCCGGCTTTGTTGACTTCGGCTTGGCAATCGCCTTTCCTCCAGTATTTCTCTTCACCTCTTTCTGCGGCGTTGGATTGACTGGTGCTTTCGGCCCGCGGTCATGCAACGAAGGATTACGCTTACGCTCACGTAAATCAATTTCAATCGGAATGAGGGTGAACCCCAAATCCTTACGGATGCAATTCTTCAGGTATTGGATATAAATCTGCGGGAATTCCTTGATTCGGTTCACAAAGAACAGGAATTTGACCGGATTGGCGCTGATCTGGGTTCCGTAATACACCTTGTAATGACCGCCGCTTCCACGCGGGGGTTGATAAGCCTCACCCCAGACCTTGATGGACTCGTTGAGACGAGCGGTATCGACACGCTTGTTCAGTTGTTTCCAAACCGTCCAGACCATGTCGAGCAACTTTCCAATATCCTGGCCCTGCAAGGCGCTGATGGAGGTAATCGGTGCAAAGTTGAGAATCGGGAACAGGAATCTGACACGATCCTTGATCGCCTCAAGTTCATTGCCGATTCCGGCAAGCAGGTCGATTTTGTTCAAAACCAGAATAATGCCCTTCCCACGGCGTACAATGAGATTGGCGATTTTCTTGTCCTGGTCTGCAAGACCCTCGACGCTGTCAATCATCAACAGGACGACATCGGCTTCATCGATGGTTTTGATGGCCCGGTTCACAGAGTAATACTCGACATCCTCCTCAACCTTGCTCTTGCGTCTGATACCTGCAGTATCGAGTACCGTGAAGTCTGTTCCCTTGTAGTTGAAGGAACCCATTACGACGTCGCGCGTAGTGCCTGCAATTTCGCTCACAATTGAGATGTCCTTGCCGACAAGCAGGTTGGTCAAGGTGGATTTGCCGGTATTCGGTTTGCCCAAGATTGCAATCTTCACCCTCTCTGCTTCCTCGGGAGCCTCTTCGAGACTTACCAGGTCAAGCATTCCCAGCAGGGTATCCTCCAATTCCTCGATACCCAGACCATGGGCTGCAGAGATACCAAGAATACGCTGATACCCGTACTCGTAGTACTCCCACAAGAGGTCCTCGCGCTTGGGGTCATCGATCTTGTTGACCACAAGGACGATCTTATCGGTGTATGGGCGCAGGTACTCCAAGAGCTCCCGATCCTCGGCGGTTACTTCGGTACAATCCATCATGAACACAATGGCGTCGCTGATGGCCAGTAAGCCAAGGCTTTTCTTGGCCACCAGGTCATCCATGCTGTCACGGTCGACCTTGACTCCACCCGAATCGATGAGGGTGACCGGGTGGTTGCCCAACAGCCAGCGCTCGGGAATCAAATCGCGGGTAACCCCGGGAGTGGGATCGGTGATGGCTCGTCGTTTTCCAATAAGGCGATTGAAGAGGGTGGACTTGCCCACGTTGGGCCGTCCTATGATGGATACCACAGGAATCTTTACCTGGGTATCAACGTTGTCAGATGGTGGTGAAATGATCGAATCGGTCATGCATCCACTCCCTTATATAGGTGGTAATCGTCAGATAGGAGTCCATGTCCAGCACATGTTCGGCAAGCGCCTTTGCCTCCTTGTAGGAGACGGAGCGAAGAATCTTGCGGACCTGCAGCAGGCTTTGGGACCCCATACTCAATTCATCCAATCCCATTCCTGCCAACAGCACGGAACAGAAAGGATCGGAAGCCATCTCCCCGCAGAGGCTCACCGGTATGTTGTTTTCGTGGGCCATTTGGACGATCATTTTAATTGATCGCAATACCCCGGGGTGAAATGGCTGATACAGGTAGGCAATCTTCTCATTTCCCCGATCAACGGCGATGGTGTATTGGATCAGGTCATTGGTTCCAATAGAGAAAAAGTCCACTTTCTTGGCCAGAATATCTGCACACAAGGCTGCAGAAGGCACCTCGATCATAGTCCCCACCTTGATGTCGGGGTCAAAGGGTATGTGTTCATTTCGACATTCACCTTTGACATGTTCAAGGAGGTGCAATACAGCATTCAACTCCTCAACCCCGCTGATCATGGGGAACATGATTTGTAATTTTCCGTAGACACTGGCGCGGAGCAACGCCCTGAGTTGAACGGTAAAGATATCCTTGCGAGAGAGACAGAACCTGACCGCCCTCCAACCGAGGATGGGGTTCTTCTCATCGATACCCAAACCGCTGACCACCTTGTCTCCACCGATATCGATGGTACGGATGGTTACCGGCTTGGGGGCCATGGCCTCGATGACTTGTTTATAGACTTCAAACTGTCGTTCTTCCGATGGATTCTCCAAGGATTCCATAAAAAGAAACTCGGAACGGAACAAACCGATACCCGAAGCACCACAAGCCTTGGCCGCTTCCACCTCACTGGAAGTCTGAATGTTGGTCTTCAGCAATACCTCGTGTCCATCGGTAGTGGTGCTGGACAGAACAGCCATTTGATGCAGCTCGACCTCGTGTTGCTGCCAACGGGCATACCGCTCATCAAGCATCTGTGAAACGGTATGGTCGGGCCTGATGAACGCCTCGCCATAAGTTCCGTCAACAATGATCTCATCACCATCATTGACAGTCTTTGATGCCCCGCCTGCAGCGAGCACGGTGGGAATGTTGAATGCACGCACCAGGATTGCTACATGGCTGGCTCTACCTCCGCCGTCAAGACAGATACCCAGGATGTGGGTCTTGTCCATGGCGAAGAGTTCACTGGGCATCAGAATATCGGCAACGAGAATTACATCCTCGCCCAGATGCTCCATCCGTCGCTGGCCCTTGCCCTTGATCGCATCGATCAAGTACAACGATACATCCTTGAAATCCACAGCCCGTTCACGAAGCAGTTCATCATCCGTCTGCTCGAGCAGTGTTACCATGCTGGTGGTAACCGAATCGATGGCCCATTGGGCGCAGACCAGATTGGTGGTGATATACGCTTCGATTTGCTGAGTATACTCAGGATCCTCAAGCATAAGCAGATGCGTCTCCAGAATGTCCCTCGACTCCTTGGAGATATCGCTTGCATTGTGCTCTTGCAATGTGTGTTTCGCAGTCTGTAGGGCTTTCCGAAATTTTTCCAGCTCCCCTGACACCCCGTCGGCCAGGATATGCTGCTTCTCTGCAGTCATCGATGCATGATGATGCACCAACGCTTTTCCCTTCGCCAACCCCTCGGAGGCTGCTATACCCTTGAATATCCTCATATGTAATGTACTATACGGACTTTATCTGCTGATGTAAAGCTGGAAACACAACCGTCGATTTGTTAGAATACATCCGATGGAAGACCAAATCCTCGGCGAAAAACCAAGAAAACGACACCCTTTGATACTCTTTCTCATATGGGTTCTCTTCTCCCTTGTGGTTGTGGCGCTCGGATACCCGCGCGTACGTTCATCCATCGAGGACAGCGGGGTGCTCGAGATTCTGAAAACCAGTGGTTTATCTTCGCAATCCCAGGCCAACACAAGAAATGTAGAGGTAGTCTTCATCCAATACCCCCAAACATTCAAAACGTTTACCGTTCAGCAGAGCCGTTTGGGAGGGAGTGCCTACCATGACACCTTCGAAGCCCTGCTTTCCGGTCCGTCACTGGAGATTCTCAAGACAGGAGCAGTCAGCTACATCCATGCCGATACCACGCTCATAGGAGTCACCCTCTCCTCAAGCATCCTCTATGTGGACCTCTCCAAGGAGTACCTGCTTTCACCGGACCTGGAGACGGCGCGGCAGCAGATACGCCGTACAGCCCTGGCTTTCCAACGTGTCAAGGATGTTGTAATTCTTGTCGAAGGGAAACAGCTCAGCTGAGCAGCTCTTCCAGCTGCGCAGTCATCTCATCCTTGCTCAAGCCCGGCTGCATCTTCAAGAGGGAGAGAAACTCGGTATTTCCCTTGTGGCCGGTGATCGGGCTTTTTGCCAAACGATGCATCCCCACCCCGTCCCGGGCAAGCAGGTCATACACATTTCGCATGACCTTGACCAAGACGGAACGGTCCTGCACCACGCCGTTGAAGTTCACCAAACCCTTGGGCACCTCGAACTGGGGTTTAATCAAGCTGACCAACCATCCGTCCTTGCACAGGGAAAGTATGTGACGAGCAGCTCCTGCAATCGAGCGAAAGGAGAGGTCGCAGACCGCTGCATCGCACTCAGGCTCGAGGGAATCGAGGGTCATGATGTTCTGCTTCTCATGCACAACCACCCGCTCATCGATTCTCAACCGCCAATCGAGCTGGTTGTACCCGACATCGACGCTGTGGACCAGAGTGGCTCCACGTTTGAGCAGGCAATCGGTAAACCCTCCGGTGGAGGCTCCTGCATCAAGCATCACCAGATTTTGTACATCGAGTCCAAATGTGTCCAGAGCATGCTCCAGCTTGTAGCCGCCGCGGGAGACGTAGGCATCGAAGGTGAAGGAGAAGCAAGCATTTGGATCGACCAATAGTCGCGGGTCTGTTGCAAGCACACCATCCACCAATACATTGCGGCATACAATGAAGGCTGTGAGTTGGTCCTTGGTATACTCGTCAAACTGCCGGCCGAGGGCCTGAAGCAGTGCAACCTTACGGACTTTCATCAGATATCGTACAACCTCGAGAACCGTTCGATGGAGAGAGCCTGCCCGCTTACAGCATCGATCGTGATGCAAACCCCCTGCAGCAAGGGGGCGGTGTCGGCAATCTCGGTACGCAGAGGCATTTGCGTAAGTTGCTTTGCGATCGATACGGAAGGATTGGAACCGATGACACTTGCCGACGGACCACACAGGCCCAAGTCGGTGATGTATGCGGTTTTACCGGGGAGTATTTTCTCATCGGCAGTCTGTACGTGGGTGTGTGTTCCCACAACAGCAGATACCTTGCCATCCAGATGGAAGGCAAGAGCCTCTTTTTCCTCAGAATTTTCTGCATGAAAATCTACAAGGATGATGGGCGTCTGTTTTTTCAGGCGCTGCACCTGGTCCAACCCAACCCGGAACGGACAGTCGATGCTCGGCATCGATTGACGACCCTGGAGGTTCAACACTGCAACCTTGTAATTCTTGATATCCACCACTACAGAACCATGACCAGGAGCCTGCGGAGGATAATTGGCCGGCCTGAGCAGGCGCTTCTCACTATCCAGCAACAGCCTGAGATCGTCCTGCTGCCAGATATGATTCCCACTGGTTATCACACTGATTCCAAGAGCGAAAAACTGATCCATCAGAGAGGCTGAAAGGCCGAAGCCATTAGCGGCATTTTCGCCGTTGACCACGACCACATCAGCACGGTACTCCTTGACCAGCGTGTGTAATCCGATAAAAAGAGCCCTGCTTCCGGGCTGTCCGCAGACATCCCCAAGCAGCAGGGCGACACATGTTTTTGCATCAGCCACGAACAACCTACCTAGCGTACTCGACGACTCTCATCTCACGGATGATCGTCACCTTGATGCGACCCGGATACCTCAGCTCAGCTTCGATGCGCCCGGCGATGCCCTTGGCTATCTGCTTGGCTCCATCATCATTGACCTGATCGTTGTTCACCAGGATCCTCAGCTCACGGCCGGCCTGGATGGCATACGCCTTGTCTACGCCGGTAAAGCTCTCAGCAATCTGCTCAAGAGACTCAAGGCGCTTGATGTAGTTGTCCAACGTTTCACGGCGTGCACCAGGGCGGGCGGCACTGATTGCATCGGCAATCTGTACGATGACGGCTTCGATGGTTTGCGGCTCAGTATCATTGTGATGGGCGAGGATGGCATTTACCACCCGTGGATCCTCACCAAGACGCTTTGCCATATCGGCTCCAAGCTCTGCATGGTTTGCATCGCTCTCGGTCTCAATTCCCTTGCCGATGTCATGCAGCAAGCCCGAGCGCATCGCAAGTTCGCTATTCGCTCCGATCTCACTGGCGATCATACCTGAAAGAATGGCGACTTCCTTGGAATGACTAAGTACATTCTGACCATAGCTGGTTCTGAAATGAAGCCTGCCCAAGGCTCGGATTGTTTCCGGCCCGACATTGTGGATGCCAAGATCGAAAATAACCTTCTCTCCCTCGTCGGCGATGATTCTGCCGATTTCCTTGGTAACCTTGTTGACCACCTCTTCGATGCGGGCCGGATGGATTCGTCCATCCTGGACCAAGCGCTCCAAGGCGACTCTGGCGATCTCCTTGCGAACCGGGTCGAAACAGGAGATGACCACGGCCTCGGGAGTGTCATCGATAATGACATCCACACCGGTGAGGGTCTCAAGGGTACGGATGTTTCTTCCTTCCCGACCAATAATCCTGCCTTTCATCTCGTCACTAGGCAGACTCACCGAACTGATCGTCACATCACCGACGACCTCTGTGGCAAGCCTCTGGATTGAGGTCACAACGATATCACGAGCCTTTTTGTCAGCGGAAAGCTGCGCTTCCTGTTCGATCTTATTGATCATCAGTTGCGCATCTCTCCTCGCATCGTTGTACATTGTCTCCATGATGATGTTCTTTGCCTCATCAGCTGACAATCCAGCAATGCGTTCAAGTTCAGTAATCAGGCCGCCTTCTTTCTCGGCAACCTCTTGTTCTTTCCGGGCAAGTCCAGACTCCCGGTCTCCTAATTGCTTCCTGATAGCATCCAATTCAGCCTGCTTGTGTTCAAGATTCTCTTCCTTCTGAAGGATTCTTCTCTCGACACGCTGCAGTTCACTCCGTCTTTCCCTAGCCTCTCGTTCCTGCTGTTGTTGTTCTTTCAACAACTGATCCCGAGTCTCAAGCAAGAGCTCTTTGCTCTTTGCTTCCGCTTCCTTTATCGCTTCCTCGTTCAGTCTGATCGCTCTTTGTTCGACCGAGGTAAGCTTAAATTTCGCATACAGCCAACGGCTTAACCAACCTAAGATGATACCAATAAGACAACTAAGGAGGATGATAAGTATACGTTCCATATACTACCCCCTATTGTAATGGTACAATGATACGTACGCTTGTCGGAATTGTCAAGGCTCGAAAGCAACGCTATCTTGTCTGTAAGTACAGATTGTTCGGTTAATTACTGAGAATCGTACACTCTATGGGAACAATAAAAAAACCGCTGTCATGACAACAGCGGCTTCACCCAAATGGGTTTTTGTTTAATTGAAGAGGCACTTCAGAGGCTTATTTTTCCTCGTCGTCACTCTTCTCAGCCTTCTTGGCTGGTTTGTCGGCCTTCTTCTCAGCCTTCTCAGACTTCTTTTCGGCCTTCTTCTTCTCGGGCTTTGCGGTCTTCTCAACCAGCTCGAGGATCACCATCTCGGCAGCATCTCCGAGGCGGTTGCCGGTCTTCAGGATGCGGGTATACCCACCCTTCCGCTCGACAAACAAGGGGGCGATCTCTGTAAAAAGCTTTGCTGCAATAGCTTCATCGGTGATGTCCCGAGCGATCAAACGGCGGTTTGCAACGCTGTCGACTTTCGCACGGGTAATCATCTTCTCTGCCATTCTGCGAACTTCCAGAGCCTTTGCCTTGGTGGTCTCGATCCGTTCATATCTGAACAGTGAGGTCACCATGTTGCGCTTGAGGGCCTTACGGTGAGATGAGGTCCTACTAAGCGCATTGAATCCAATCCTATGCTTCATTCTCTTCTTCCTTGTTCCCAGGTACTTTGATTGCAGTTTTCAGAACACTATAGTCGGTCATCCCAAGGCTGAGATTCCACTCCTTCAGTTTTTCCTTAATCTCTTGGAGGCTCTTCTTACCGAAGTTCCTCGTCTTTGCAATCTCTTCCTCAGTCTTCTTGGTGAGATCGCCGATAGTACGGATGTTGGCATTCTTCAGACAGTTGCTGGATCGAACGGTCAGCTCGAGTTCCTCAACCGAGGTATTGAGAATCTTGCGGACCCTCTCTTCCTCTTCGTCCACCTCATCGTTATTGCTGATCAGAGTCTCGTCGAAGTTGATGAAGATCTGGAAGTATTCCTTCGCAATCTTTGCAGCTTCAGCAAGAGCATTCTGCGGTGCAATCGTACCATCAGTGTAGATTTCCAGTGTAAGCTTGTCGTAATCGCTGCGATAGCCGACACGGGTGGGTTCAATCGAATACTTAACGCGGGTAACCGGTGAGAATGTGGCGTCGATGGGGATGGTCCCGATCTCTTCCACATACTTCTCGTTGATTTCAGACGGGACATAGCCCCTACCAAGGTCAATCTGGACTTCCATCTCGATGTTGGCATCATCCATCATCGTGAAGAGAACCAAATCCTTGTTGGTGATCTCAACCTGGTCACGCTCGAAGTTTGCGCCACTTACAATACCGGGGCCCTTGCATTCGATGAGGAGGTTGGTCCCCTCCGAATCTTCGGGCATCCTGATCTGAAGCTTTTTCAACGCAGCAATGATGTCTGCGATATCCTCGCGGACTCCGGGAAGCTGCTCATACTCGCTGGAAATCAGGTGGGGAACACCATCCTCATTGAAGCTGGTGAACTTTACGGCAGTGACGGCATACCCCTGGATCGATGAGAGGAGCACCCTCCTGAGCGTGTTTCCGATCGTGGTTCCAAAACCTCTCTCAAACGGATAGGCAATGAATTTCCCATAGTTCGGTTCAACTGCGCTGTGTTCGAAGGTTATCCCCTTGGGCTTCTTGAAGCCCTTCAGAAGGTTTTTGCGTGCCATGGTTACTCCTTATCTGGAATACAACTCGACAACCAGCTGCTCGTTGATCTTCTCGAGCTCGGTGACTTCACTTCTCCTCGGAACAGCGACGAAGGTACCCTTCATTGCATCCACGTCCAGGCTCAGCCACTGGCAGACACCGGACTTGGTGTATTCCTTGAGGTTTTCTTTGACCAAAAGCATCTTCTGACCCTTTGCACCAACGCTGACTACGTCACCGGGGCGAAGGCGGTAGGAAGGAATGCTCACACGCTTTCCGTTCACAAAAATGTGGCCGTGGTTGACGAACTGAGCTGCCTGGTTGCGGCTGGCTGCAAAGTGGAGTCGGAATACCACGTTGTCGAGCCTCTGCTCCAAAAGCATGATCAAATTCTCACCAGTCTTACCGGGAATTCTTGCGGCTTCGTCGAAGGTCAACTTGAACTGCTTCTCGAGCATGCAATAGGTTCTCTTCAGCTTCTGCTTTTCGCGCAACTGCAAGCCGTAGTCGGTCGGCTTCTTGGAACGTGCGCGGGGATCCTTGCCCGGAAGGCCGGTGGACTTGGTATCGTTCATCGGGCACTTGCCGCTGTGGCAACGCTCTCCCTTGAGGAACAACTTGGTCCTCTCGGCTCTGCAATATCTGCACTTAGGTCCAGTATATCTTGCCATGTATCTGCTATCTCCTCATCAGACTCTTCTACTCTTGCGAGGTCTGCATCCATTGTGGGGGATGGGGGTGACGTCACGGATGGAGCGGACCTTCAGTCCAAGCACACCCAACGTTCTGATGGCGCTTTCGCGGCCAACACCAGGTCCCTTCACAAATACGTTCACTTCCTGCAGTCCACTGTCCATAGCAGCCTTGGCTGCCTTTTCGGCAGTTGTCTGTGCTGCATAGGGGGTGGACTTCTTGGCACCGCGGAACCCAAGTCCGCCGGCGCTTGCCCAAGATACCGCATTCCCGTTGAGGTCGGTTACGGTAACAATGGTATTGTTGAAGGTCGCCTGAATGTAGACGTTTCCTTCGTATACCGTCTTTTTGACTTTACGCTTTGCTGTAGCCATGTGGTACCTGCTCCTTATTTCTTCTTAGCCGCAACGGTCTTCTTCTTACCCTTGCGAGTACGGGCATTGGTCTTTGTCCGCTGTCCGTTTACCGGAAGACCCTTACGATGACGAAGGCCACGATAGCAGCCAATGTCCATAAGGCGCTTGATATTCAGAGCGACTTCTGTTCTAAGACGTCCCTCAACCTTGTACTCTTCCTCGATTACCTTACGAAGTACTGCAAGATCCTCGCTGGAAAGGGTGTTGATGTTGGTATCTGGATTAATATTTGTTTTTTCACAAATTTCAACCGCCGAAAACCTACCGATCCCGTAGATATAGGTCAAGGCGATTTTCACTGCCTTGTTCGGCAAATCTACACCTGCAATTCTCGCCATTCATGGCCTCCTGAATTTCTCTTATAGAGTAGGAAGGCTTGCGCCGAACCCTGTTATCTCTGTCTCTGCTTGTGCTTGGGATTGTCACAAATAATGCGGACCACCCCATTCCGTCTGACTACTTTGCACTTGTCACAAATCGGTTTGACACTTGCTCTTACTTTCATGTTCTAGCTCCTAGCCTAAATATGTTTTGACTTTTTTCCACTCACATTGAACCCATCGTAGTGGTGCATTTTCATGACACCCTCAATCTGACGCATGGTATCCAAGTCAACGCCGACAAGAATCAGCAGTGACGTTCCACCAAAGAGCATGGCCACGGTCGAGGGGAAGTTGAAGAACTTCTGTACCAGCGTGGGAATCAAGGCGATGAAAGCCAAGAAAAGAGAGCCGGGAAGAACGATGCGGTTGAGAACCCTGGTAAGGTACTCTTCCAATTTCTCGGACCGTACACCGGGAACCGAGCCACCATTCTCGCGAATCTGCTTGGCCATCTCAACCGGGTTCATAGACACCTGCGTATAGAAGAAAGCAAACGCTATGATCAACAGGGCGTAGATAATCAGATAGGGGGCACCCTGCGGATTCAGCCAATTAGCAAAGGCGGCAAGCCACCTTACTTCCGGGCCCAAGGTAGTAGCAATCTGCAGCGGGAAGGAGAGCAATGCGCTTGCAAAGATTACAGGGATAACGCCGGAGGGGTTGACCTTGATGGGGATATAGGTGCTCTGTGCACCATACATCTTCCGGCCTACCACACGCTTTGCGTAGTTCACGGGAATCTTGCGGACGCCCTGCTCTTCGTACACTACGAGAGCGACAACCACCAAGAACATCACAAACACCACCAAGACTACAATCGGATTCAGAACACCCGCGGAGATGCTTCTGAACAAGACCGACATGGCCTCGGGGAATCTTGCGACGATACCGGCAAAGATCAACAGGCTGATACCGTTACCGATACCCCACTGGGTGATCTTATTGCCGATCCAAATCAAGAGCATCGAACCGGTGGTCACAGTCAGCATTGCTACCAACGTGAACGGAAGGATACCCATAGTCATCACGCCGGGAATGGAATTGGCGTAAATAGTAACTACATACGACTGAATCAAACATACAACAATCGTACCATATCTGGTGTATTGCTGAATTTTCTTATGGCCTGACGGGTCCTGAGCCAGCTTCTTCAATGAGGGGATCACCAACATCAACAGCTGCACGATGATCTGCGTGCTGATATAAGGCATGACACCAAGCATAAAGAGTGAGAAGTTGGAAAATGCTCCGCCAGAGAAGAAGTTCAAATACTCAGTCAGACCGATATTGGAACTAGAACTCTGTGAAAGAAAAAACAGTTTCAGAACTTCCGGATCAATCCCGGGAATTGGAATCACAGCCCCGATCCTGCTGACAATCAGCAGGCCCAGGGTAATGAGTATCTTCTTCCGAAGATCCTTGATTCTATACATCTCAACTAAGGAGTTTGCCATAAAGCCCTTCTTTGTTATCTGATTTCGCCGCCCGCAGCCTTAATCTTTTCGATTGCGCTTGCGGAAACCTTCAGTCCGTCAATGACTACCTTCTTGGTCAGATCCCCATTGCTCAGGATTTTAGCCTGTGCATTGTAACCCTTAACCAACCCAGCGTCCTTAAGGGCGTCGAGGGTAACTACATCGCCATCTTCAAAGTTGGCGGAAATCACATCGAGGGACACGACAACATACTCCTGCTTGAATACACTGTTCGAGAAACCCCTGCGAGCGACACGACGGTACAGAGGCATCTGACCGCCCTCAAAGCCAAGACGGACACCGCCGCCGGAGCGGGAATTCTGTCCATCGTGACCCCTACCACTGGAGCGGCCCTTCGAGGAAGCACCGCGACCAACGATAGTCTTTTTTGTATTGGCACCCTTGGGTGCATTGATCTGTCCCATCTTACATCTCCTCGACTTTCACAAGGTGAGCTACTACACGGACCATCCCAAGGTTTGCAGGGGTGGCGTCATGTACAACCGAGCTGGAAATCTTGCCGAGTCCCAGAGCCTTGACAGTCCTGCGCTGATTAGGCAGGCAGCCGGAAAGGCCTTTGACCAGGGTGACCTTGATTTTCTTTGCTTCAGCCATCATCTTACCCCCACATCTCACTCAGGGACTTGCCCCGATTCTTCGCAACAACCTTTGCATCAAACAGGTGCTCGAGTGCATCGAATGCAGCCTTTACCGTATTGATGGAGTTCTTGGAGCCAAGGCTCTTGCTCAGGATATCATTGATTCCGCATGCATCGCAAATGGCACGCACAGCACCGCCGGCGATAACACCGGTACCGGGTACTGCGGGCTTGAGAAGCACGCTGGCACTCTTGTAATTGCCGATGATTTCGTGAGGAATTGAAGACTTCTTCACCGGGACGACAATCATACTGGCCTTTGCACGATCGACGGCTTTGCGGATGGCTTCGGTTACGTCGTTGGCCTTGCCAAATCCATATCCAACCTTACCGTTCTGGTCGCCTACGACTACCAGAGCAGAGAAGGAGAACCTTCTACCACCCTTGACAACCTTGGCAACACGGTTGAGCTTGATCAGCTTTTCAACGTACCCGTCGTTCTTATTGTTATCTCTTTCTCTAGATCTTTCCACAGTTTCCCCCTAGAACTTTACGCCGGCTTTGCGTGCGCCGTCAGCGATGCTCTTGACAATGCCGTGGAACAGATAGCCGTTACGATCGAACACACAAGTATCGATGTTCTTCTCGAGCATTCTCTTCCCGACGGCCTCTCCAAGCTTTGCAGCATCTGCAACAGTGTTCTTCAAGCCCTTCAGTTCACCTTCCAAGGAGCTGGCGGACACAAGGGTGCAACCTGCTACATCGTCAATGACCTGAACATACATGTGGGAATTGCTGCGGAATACACTCATCCTTGGCTTGCTGGCAGTACCGGAGATGTTCTTGCGAATATGATGCTTGCGGCGAGCAAGCTTCTTTCTCTTGTCGATTACTCTATTCATCTTTCTTACCTACCCACTATTTCTTTGCCGAAGCGGTCTTACCAGCCTTGCGACGGATGACCTCGTTATCATACCGGATACCCTTGCCCTTATACGGCTCAGGTCCACGGAGAGAGCGGATCTCGGCACAAGTCTGTCCGACAAGCTGCTTGTCAATGCCGCTGAGAGTAACCTTGTTGGGGTTCTCCACAACAACAGTGATTCCCTGGGGAATTACAACTTCAACCAACTCGGAGTACCCGAGGTTCAGAGTCAGAAGATTTCCCTTCAGATCGGCGCGATAGCCGACGCCGTTGATCAGCAGGGTGCGGGAGAAGCCTTTGGAGACACCTTCCACCATGTTGTTGATCAACTGGCGATAGAGGCCCTGGAAGGCATTCGCTTCCTTGGACTCATCCCTCGGAGCAACCTTGACCACAGAACCTTCAATGGTGAGAACCACTTCAGGACGGGCAGGACAATTAAGCTTTCCCTTCGGACCTTCGACATGAATTACACCATCGGTGACGGCAATCTTGACCCCTTGAGGTACAGTGATTGGCAATTTTCCAATTCTGGACATTTTATACCACCTTACCAAATAGAGCAGATCAGCTCACCACCGACCTTGTTCTCAGTCGCCTTCTTACCGGTAATGATACCAGCAGAAGTGGATACTACAACAACACCATGTCCGTTGTACACACGGGGCATATCCCGGTATCCGGTATAAATCCGGCGGCCAGGAGTGGAAATACGTTCAATCCCGTGCAGCACAGGACCCTGCGTCTCATCATATTTCAAGAATACGCGGATGTAGGAAATACCATCCTTCGTCACCTTCTTGAAGTTCTTGATAAATCCTTCATTCTTGAGAATCTTCACAATCTGAAGCTTCATCTTCGAAGTGGAAATATCTACTTTTTCATGCTTAGCCAAACTAGCATTTCTGATTTTGGTCAGCATATCAGCAACTGGATCACTTACAGCCATTTTTCTCTCCTACCAACTAGATTTGGTAACACCAGGAATCTGGCCTTCACTTGCCAATTTGCGGAAGCAGATCCTGCACATATCGAACTGGCGCATATAGCCACGGGGTCTGCCGCAAACTCTGCAGCGATTGACGTGTCTGGAACTGAACTTGGGCTCCCTATTGGCCTTTACGATCATTGATTTCTTTGCCATATGTCTCCACCCTTATTTGCTGAAGGGCATGCCAAGCTTTGCAAGCAGGGCGTAGCCTTCTTCATCGGTCTTCGCGGTCGTTACAATGGCGATGTTAAAGCCGCTGACACGCTCGATTTTATCGAAGTCGATTTCCGGGAAAATAATCTGCTCGGTGATACCCAGCGAATAGTTTCCATGACCATCAAAGGCATTGGGCTTTACACCCTTGAAGTCCTTGACGCGGGGAAGAGCAACACTAATCAACCGTTCCAGGAAGAACCACATGTTGTCACCACGAAGGGTGACCATAGCGCCGATTTCCTGGCCTTCGCGGACCTTGAAGTTGGCAATGGACTTTCTGGCCTTGGTCTTAAGGACATGCTGACCGGTGATCTGCTCGAGCTCTTTAACAGCAGCATCGAGAAGCTTCTTATTGGTAATAGCCTCGCCGACACCAACACTGACAACAATCTTTTCCAGGGCTGGAATCTGCATCTTGGAGGTGTAGCCAAGCTCCTTGAACAAGGCGGGAGCCGCAGTTTCAAGGTATTTCGTTTTAAGGTTTGGTACGAACTTTTCCATTAGATTACTTCCCCGGTTTTCTTGGCGTAGCGGACTTTGTTTCCACTTTCATCAAACTTGTACCCGATCCTGGTAGGCTCACCCTTTCCGGTGACATACGCAACGTTGGAAACGTGGATCGGAGCCTCGATTTCCATGATGCCGCCCTTATCCTGCGGATTCTTCTTTTTCATGGTCTTCTTGACCATGTTGGCACCCTGGACGACGACCCTCTCATTCTCACGGTCTACCTTTACGATCTTGCCGGACTTACCTTTGTCCTTGCCAGCAATAATCAGTACGGTGTCGTTCTTCTTAAGCTTCATGTGCACACTCCTACAACACTTCCGGCGCGAGTGAAACGATCTTCATGTACTTGTCACGCAGCTCTCTAGCTACGGGCCCGAAGATACGCTTGCCGCGCGGGTTATTGTTGGCATCAATGATAACGCACGCGTTGTCATCGAACCTGATATAGGTACCGTCAGGTCGGCGGTATTCCTTCTTCGTTCGAACAATGACCGCCTTCATGACGTCACCTTTCTTGATGGCGCCGTGGGGCAGGGCATTTTTAACAGCAACTACAATAATATCGCCAATTCCTGCAACATACCGGTGGCTGCCGCCAAGCACCTTGATGCACTGCACCTGCTTGGCACCACTGTTGTCCGCAACATTCAAATACGTCTGCATCTGTACCATATCGTCTCTCTCCTATTAGCGAGCGCGCTCGACGATCTGCACGAGACGCCAGCACTTATCTTTGCTGATGTGGCGGCTTTCAACAACACGTACGGTGTCGCCGATATTGGCCTCGTTCCGTTCATCATGTGCCTTCACTTTCTTGGTGGTGGTCACATACTTCTTATACAGGGGATGCAGTCTTCTGGAGGAGATGGCCACGACGATAGTCTTGTCCATCTTGTCACTGACCACCTGGCCGGTAAAACTTTTCTTGTTAGCTTCCATCTGAATCGCTCTCCCTTACTTTGCCGCTTTCCGGATTCCGAGTTCATATTCGCGAATGCGGGTATTCACACGAGCGATATTCCGCCTGATGGTGCGAACAGCAAGCGGATTTTCCACATGCCCGAGCACTCTTCCCATGCGAAGGTCAAAATACTCTTTGTGCAGCTTTTCCTTCTTGGCAGCCAGCTCGTCAAGGGTTAAATCATTATATGAATTTTTCATAATCTTACTCCACTTCCCTTCTGGCGACAAACTTCGTCTTAATCGGAAGCTTGGACGCTGCAAGCGTCAATGCTTCACGAGCCAACTCTTCGGTAACGCCACCCATTTCAAACATGACAGCACCGGTCTTTACCACAGCCACCCACCCTTCGGGGGCACCCTTACCATTACCCTGACGGGTTTCAGCGGGCTTCTTGGTGTAGGGCATATCAGGGAAAATCCTGATCCATACCTTACCACCGCGCTTGATATGACGGGTCATCGCAATACGAGCTGCCTCGATCTGGCGGTTTGTAATCCACTTCGGCTCGAGAGCCAACAGGGCAAACTCACCAAAAGCAATCGTAATACCGCGATGTGCAACACCATCGGTGGTGCCACGCTGCTTCTTTCTATATTTTACTCTCTTTGGACTAAGCATGGCCTACTAACTCCTTGCCTCAAGGCTTTCGCTCTTGCTGGGCTTTCTTACCAACCCGCCGGCGTCCTCTTTGATTGCACGATCGTAGATCTCACCATTGAATACCCAAACCTTGACACCAATGACACCAAAGGTTGTATTTGCAGTAGTAAAACCATAGTCGATGTCGCTGCGAAGCGTATGAAGAGGAACACGGCCTTCCTTCATCCACTCGGAGCGTGCAATTTCTGCACCACCGATACGACCGCTGAGCCTGATCTTCACACCCTGAGCTCCACTCTGGATTGCCTTGGAAACAGCAGTCTTCATAGCTCTGCGGAATGAACCGCGGGAGACGAGCTGCTTGGCAACGTTCATGGCGATCAACTGGGCGTCCGCCTCGGGCTTCTTGATCTCCTTGATCTTAATCTGCACCTTCTTGTTGGAAAGCTTCTGCAGACGTGCACCAAGCTTCTCAACGTTGGCGCCCTTGCTTCCGATAATGATGCCGGGGCGACTGGTGGTGATTACGATCGTGATGCGCTGAGGCTTGCGGATGATTTCCACATCCGAAATTTCAGCACCCTGAACTTCCGGGCATTCAACCAAAGCCTTTCTCAGCTTCAGATCTTCATGCAGGGTTTCTGCATACTCCCTGGGGTCCACATACCATTTGGACTTCCAGGTCTTGTTGACTCCAAGACGGAGTCCAATAGGATTAACTTTCTGGCCCATTTATTTCCTCACGCTTGCTTTTTCGTCAACGACGACGGTAATGTGTGACATCCTCTTAAGCAGAATATCCCGTCTTCCATGGGATCTCGGCCAGACTCTCTTGAGCCTCGGACCCTCGTTAACCTGCAACTCCATGATCACAAGATTCTCTTCATCGATCTTCTTGTTCTGATCAAGAGCATTTGCACAAGCGGATTGCAAAACCTTCAGGATCAGGTTTGATCCCTTCTGGGGCATAGCCTCGAGAATTGCAACAGCCTCCACATAGGACTTATTCCTCACAAGATTGGCGACGGGGCGAACCTTGGAAGGAGATACCATCAGATACTTTGCAGTTGCTGAGTAACCTTTCTTTTCTTCCATATTAGTACCCATTGCGATTAACCAACCTTCTTGTCGGATGCGTGCCCGCGGAAGATTCTGGTGGGTGAAAATTCACCGAGCTTGTGCCCTACCAGGTTCTCCGTCACAAATACAGGAATCCAAGTCTTTCCGTTGTACACGGAAATCGTGAATCCCACCATTTCAGGGATGATCGTTGAACAGCGGGAATAAGTCTTGATCATCTGCTTCTGATTAGTCTTGAGAGACTCCTGAATCCTCTTATACAACTTCTTCTCAATAAAAGGACCTTTTTTGATTGATCTAGCCACTTTCTACTCCTACTTCCGCTTCTTCACAATAAAGGCACCGGAAGGCTTCTTCTTGGAACGAGTCTTGCCACCCTTGGTCGGCTTACCCCACGGGGTAACAGGGTTGCGTCCAGCTGCAGTCTTACCTTCACCACCACCATGCGGGTGATCAATCGGGTTCATTGCAACACCGCGAACCTTTGGCCTTCTTCCGAGATGACGGCTTGCACCGGCCTTTCCGAGGCTGACGTTCATATGGTCTTCATTGCCGAGCTGCCCGAGGGTAGCGTAGCATTCACCAAACACCATGCGCATTTCACCGGAGGGGAGGCGGAGGGTGACATAGTCCCCTTCCTTGGCAACAACGGTTGCACCAAGACCGGCAGAACGGACAAGCTGTCCACCGCGGCCGAGAGTGAGCTCAACGTTGTGAACCATCAACCCGAGGGGCACTTTCTTCAACGGAAGGGCATTGCCGCTCTGGATCGAAGCATCAGGACCGGAAACAACAGTGGTTCCTACGGTCAGTCCCTTCGGAGCAATCATGTAGCGCTTCTCGCCGTCGGCATAGAATACCAAGGCAATGTTTGCGCTGCGGTTCGGATCGTACTCGATAGTCTTGACAGTTCCGGGAATACCGTACTTGTCGCGCTTGAAATCGATGATACGATATGCACGCTTATGGCCACCGCCTCTACGGCGAACACTGATGCGCCCGAAGGTATCCCGACCAGCCTTTTTGCTAAGGCCAACGGTCAAGGACTTCTCAGGCTTGCTGGCAGTCAGCTCGCTGAAGACCAAAGTGGTCTTCTGGCGAAGGCCGGGAGTATTGGGCTTGTAAGTTTTTAGAGCCATTTTCCAACTTCTCCTTATACGCCTTCGATGGCCTGGATGGATGCACCCTTGGCCAAGGTTACGACAGCCTTCTTCCAATCACCGGTGTTACCAAGGATGCTGCCACCCTTACCGCGGGAATACTTAGGCTTGCCCTTTACAATCATCACGTTGCAATCGGCAACCTCAACTCCAAACAGCTCCTTTACAGCAGCCTTGATCTGGAATTTATTGCTGTCCATGCGGACCTTGAACGTGTACCTTTTCGTTTCGCCTTCGCGAGCAATGTTTGTCTTCTCGCTCAGAACGGGTTCAATAATAATTTGGTCTGCTCTCATTTCCGGTCCCCTTATTTGTCGCCGTAGAAATCGTTGAGATTTTTAGCGGCACCTTCCAGAACCAAGAGCTTTCTTCCATACAGCAGTTCCTTGGCGGAAAGCCTGTTGTATGAGAGAACACGCAGGTAGGGAATGTTCCTCGCAGCGCGGCGTACCATCTCATCGTCGTCCTTCAGAATCAAGATGGTTCTTGACGCATCCTTGACGAAATTCTTGATGATCAGGTCCAAATCCTTGGTCTTGCCACTATCAATGGAGAAATCCTCAACTACTACGAGGCGGTCCTCCTTGACTCCCAAAGAAAGCAGGCTTTTCATTGCAAGCCTCTTCATCTTCTTGGGAAGGGTGTAGCTATAATCACGCGGCTTGGGTCCGAAAATCGTACCACCACCAACCCAGACGGGAGACTTCTTGTCACCAGCACGTGCGTTACCGGTTCCCTTCTGTTTGTATGGTTTTACGTTGCTGTAATGGACCTCAGCGCGGGTCTTCGTGCATGCAGTACCGACGCGGCGGTTTGCAAGCTCGTTGTTTACGGCATAATAAATGGATCCGTCACTCACTTCTCTGTTGAACACTTGATCATTCAACTCAATGCTTCTGACTTCACTGCCGTCAATTGAAAAGACTTTCGTTTCCATATATCTCGCCCCTACTTCTTAATCGCTTTCTTGACGATGACGACACTCTGGGCGGGGCCAGGGATAGCACCCTTAACCATAAGGACCTGCATCTCTTCATCGACACGGACGACTTTCAGGTTCTGAACCGTCATCCTCTCATTACCCATGTGGCCAGCCATTCGGTGACCCTTGAACGTGCGAGCAGGGGTGGATGACATTGCAGTACCACCGATATCGCGGTGGAACTTGGAACCGTGGGTTGCGCGACCGCCAGAGAAGCCGTGACGCTTCATACCGCCGGCATAACCCTTACCTTTCGTAGTCCCGGTGACATCCACAAAAGTGGCGTCCTTGAATATATCCACGCCCAACACCTCGCCGACCGTGAGTTCCTTATCATAATCACGGAACTCGATCAAATGCTGCTTCGGCTCACACACATCGGTGAACTGGCCAGCATAAGGCTTGGTGATAGTGCTTTTCTTCTTGTCGACGGAACCCAGGACGGCAGCACTATATCCGTGCTTTTCGTCAGTACGTTCCCCGACAACAACATTGCCCTCAATTTTTATTACAGTCACTGGTGTGAGCCTGCCTTGCGCATCAAACACCTGTGTCATTCCAACTTTTTTGCCGATAAGCCCTAACATCTCTTACCTCAACTCTCTTACTGTTTAATCTCTACATCCACACCGGCAGGGAGCTCAAGCTTCATGAGGGCATCCATGACTTTTGATGTAGGATCCAATATGTCAATCAACCTTTTGTGGGTTCTCATCTCGAACTGTTCGCGAGATTTTTTATTGACAAAGGGCGATCTCAGGACAGTGTACTTGTTAATACGAGTCGGGAGAGGAACAGGACCTGACACCGTGGCACCAGCCCTGACGACAGTTTCAACGATTGCTTTTGAGCTCTGTTCAACCAGCTCAATATCAAAGCCTCTCAACCTTACTCGAATTCTTTCTTTAGCCATATTTCCTCCAAAAAACGGGCCTTGCCATCATCAGCCGATGATGGCAAGACATTCGTCAATGAACTCAGTCGATAATCTCGGTTACTTGACCGGAAGCAACAGTCCTACCACCTTCACGAATAGCGAAGCGGAGACCCTTGTCCATAGCGATCGGGTGAATCAGTTCAACGATAATCTCAGTGTGGTCACCAGGCAGTACCATCTGCTTGCCTTCGGGCAGGTTTACGGTACCGGTGATGTCAGTGGTGCGGAAATAGAACTGCGGGCGATAGCCGCCGAAGAACGGAGAGTGACGTCCGCCTTCGTCCTTGCTCAACACGTATACGGTACCGGTGAACTTGGCGTGGGGCTGGATGGACTTGGGCTTTGCCAGAACCTGGCCGCGAACAACGTCCTTCTTGTCAACGCCGCGAAGCAGCAAACCAACGTTATCACCAGCCTGACCTTCGTCGAGCAGCTTGTTGAACATCTCAACGCCGGTTACGACGGTGTCACGGGTTTCCTTGATACCGACGATGGAAGCGGGATCGTTCACCTTGATGATACCGCGTTCGATACGACCGGTAACAACGGTACCACGACCGGAGATGGAGAAAATGTCCTCAATCGGCATCAGGAAGGGCTGGTCTACAGCGCGCTCCGGAAGCGGAATGTAGGTGTCCATTGCTTCGAGCAGGTCGTCGAGGCACTTGGTTGCTTCAGGATTGTCCGGCTGGGTCATGGCTTCGTAAGCGCTGCCGCGGATGACAGGAGCGTTGTCGCCATCGAATCCCTGTGCACGAAGCAGATCGCGCATCTCTTCCTCGACAAGGTCGATCAATTCAGGATCGTCAACCTGGTCGCACTTGTTGATGAATACAACGAGGCAGGGTACACCAACCTGGCGAGCGAGCAGGATGTGCTCCTTGGTCTGAGCCATTGCACCGTCAGTTGCTGCAACGACGATGATGGCGCCGTCCATCTGCGCAGCACCGGTGATCATGTTCTTGATGTAGTCAGCGTGACCCGGGCAGTCAACGTGAGCATAGTGCCTGTTGGTGGACTGATACTCAACGTGTCTGGTGTTAATGGTAATACCACGCTCTTTTTCTTCAGGGGCGTTGTCAATCGCATCGTAACCAAGGGCCTTATCGCCGAACAGCTTAGCGCAATGCATGGTGATAGCAGCGGTAAGGGTAGTCTTACCATGGTCGACGTGACCGATGGTTCCTACGTTTACGTGTGGCTTGTTCCTCTGAAATTTCTCTTTTGCCATCATTTCCTCCTTGTGACGTTCCATTGACTGTCACAAAAAATAATTAATATGTGCTCATAAAGGCCCAAAGCCTTTACCATTCCGCTTGAGACAAACTAATTACTTGGAAACAAAACATAAGAGGATTCCAGAGGTCCTCAGGCCTGGAGAATCCATCCTGACGACATAGTATAAGTTTTAAAAAAAACTTCTTACTGACTGAAACCACCTTATCATTGCTTCTGCAATAATCGGTTTGGCTCTTCATAGCACCGCATAGGCATAGCTATACGGACACCTTAAGCACTATATGCGAAAGCTGTTTTTATGTCAAGCAATACTCTTTAATTATATACAGATACAAAAAAAACCGGCTTTTCTTTTGAAAAAGCCGGATTTTTTTATGTACAGGACTACCAACGGTAGTGACTGAAGGCCTTGTTCGCCTCTGCCATCCTGTGGGTGTCTTCCTTCTTCTTGAAGGCGGAACCGGTATTCTGGAAGGCATCAAGGAGCTCGGCACCAAGCTTCTCAGCCATGCTGCGACCATTGCGGTTGCGGGCGGCTGCGATAATCCAGCGCATTGCAAGCGCCTCACGGCGATTGTCACGAATCTCGACGGGAACCTGGTAGGTGGCACCACCGACACGGCGGCTCTTTACCTCTACAACAGGCTTCACATTTTCCAAGGCTTTGAGAAACACGTCCAACGGCTTCTCTCCAGTCTTCTCTCCAAGGCTTGCCATAGCCTGGTAGATGATCCTGGTGCTGATGGACTTCTTGCCATCCACCATCATGCGGCAGATGAACTTCTCAACAATGACACTCCCATAAACGGGATCGGGCAACACTTCCCTGACGGGAGCAGTAGTTCTTCTTGACATATTCTATCTCCTCCCTTATCAAGCCTTGGGTCTCTTCGCACCATACTTGGAGCGACTTCTCTTCCGATCTGCAACACCGAGGGTATCCTTGGCACCGCGAACAATGTGATAGCGGACACCGGGAAGGTCCTTGACCCTTCCTCCACGCAGAAGAACAACAGAGTGCTCCTGCAGGTTGTGGCCGATACCGGGGATGTACGCGGTAACTTCAATACCGTTGGAGAGGCGCACACGTGCGACCTTTCTCAGAGCAGAGTTCGGCTTCCTCGGGGTGACGGTCATGACCCTGGTGCAAACACCACGCTTCTGGGGACAACCTTCAAGGGCTGGGGACTTGGTCTTGTTGCGGACGCTCGTCCTCCCCTTTCTGATCAGCTGATTAATAGTAGGCATCTTGTAGACACACTCCCTTTTCTTTCTTTGATCCACCGCCTCTCACAAAAGCGGGGATCTGTGCCGCCCCTACGGGCAGCACCTCGTATGTAAAATCCGTACCCAGCATGGACACAATGGTGTGGTTTTTTACACGAACCTTCCCAGGCTTCAGGATACGCCGACAGGCGCATCCATCATTCCTCGTCAGAATCGTCCACATCCACGGTATCACCTACGGATTTCATGTCTGCCAAATCTTCGACGTCGAAATCATCGTCATCAATCATCTCTTGGCGCCTGGATTCCTTGACCGCATCAACTTTCTGCTGCAGTGCGAGCAACTCCTCGTCCTTGAGTTTTACGTCCCGGTACTTCTTCATGCCGGTTCCGGCAGGAATAAGGTGGCCGATGATGACGTTCTCTTTCAGACCGCGCAACTCATCTTTACTACCAGCAATTGCTGCGTTTGTCAAGACCTTGGTCGTCTCCTGGAAGGAGGCTGCACTGATGAAGGAGTCGATGCTCAAGGACGCACGAGTGATACCGAGCAGCAACGGCCGTGCAACAGCAGGCTCACCGCCTTCGGTAATTACCCGATCATTTTCCTCGAAGAACCGATACTTATCCACCTGCTGCCCATGAATCAGGTTGGTGTCACCGACATGGACAACCTCGACCTTGCGGAGCATCTGTCTGACGATAACACCAAGGTGCTTGTCGTTGATCTGAACGCCCTGCATTCGATAGACCTCCTGAACCTCGTCCACCAGGAAGGACTGCAATGCATTCTCCCCAAGGATGTCCAGAATGTCGTGCGGATCTACAGAACCGTCACACAGCGCCTCGGCGGCTTCCACCGAGTCTCCATCGCGCACCAGAAGGTTTCGTCCCATCGGTACCATGTGCTTGTACTCATGCCCGTAGGGATCGGTAACCACGATGGTTCGTTTGCCCTTGACGATCGAAGCAAAACTGACCAAGCCGGCGACCTGGGCAAGAATTGCAGCATTGCGGGGCCTTCGAGCCTCGAAGAGCTCGCCGACACGGGGGAGACCACCGGTGATATCCTTGGTCTTGATACCTTCCTTCAGCAACTTGGCCAAAATGGTACCCTTGAAGACCTTGGTGTTGTCCTTGATCTGCAGATACGAACCGCCTGGCAGCAGGTATGCTGCGAGCACATCGCCCTTTCCATGCTCTGCACTCGTAATCTCGATGCGGGGCTGGAGGGACTCCAAGCTGTGTTCGGTAATCTTCTTCTCGATATTACCGGTTTCTTCGTTCACTTCCTCGATCAAGGTGGTTCCCAGCTTGATATCGACGAAGTTGACGTAACCGCCTACTTCTGCCAATACGGGCTCACTGAACGGGTCGAAGGAGACAATGGGAGTCTTCGCATCCACAAACCTGCCGCTCTCAACCAAGAGCTCGGAACCTGTCTTGACGACCTGGCTGGTTGAGTGACCGACAAGGTAGACCTTCGAATCCACTACCTTCACAGAGCCGTTCTCTTCACTGGTCACTTCCTTGCCCTTCTTGAGGTACAACGGAGTTCCCTTCGCTACAATCGAGCCATCCTCAACCAATAACTTGTCGTAACTGCCCTCATCAATGACAGCATTGACACGGAAGTATTCAATATGGCCCTTACGGGTGAACACATTGACCGAATCGCTCTCACGAACAACCCTGGTTCCGGTGATGTTGCCGATAAGTACAGGATAGTTGAAGGTAAGCTTGTTCTCTTCGGCGCTCGTCGAGGCAGTACCACCAACGTGGAACGTACGCATCGTAAGCTGGGTACCCGGCTGCCCGATTGACTGGGCGGCTATGATGCCGACTGCTTCACCGATGACTACGGGCCGGTTGGTAGCAAGGTTGCGGCCATAGCACTTACGGCATACACCATGCTTTGCTTCACAGGTAAGCACAGTCTTCAGCAGCACTTTCTCGATACCGGCTTCTTCGACCTTAAGTGCAGTAGCCTCGTCGATTTCAACGTTTGCATGTGCAATGACCTGTCTGGAGAAGGGATGCAATACATCCTCGACGGGACAGCGTCCGACGATGCGTTCGGAGAGCGATTCAACGATTTCATCGCCATCCTTGAGGGCCCCTCTCCAAATACCGTTGATCGTGTGGCAGTCATCCTCATTGATGACGACATCCTGGCTGATGTCAACCAGACGGCGGGTAAGGTACCCTGCCTCTGCGGTCTTGAGTGCGGTATCGGACAGACCCTTACGGGCACCGTTGGTGGAGATGAAGAACTCGATGATCGAAAGACCTTCCTTGAAGTTCGACTTGATGGGGAACTCGATGACGTCGCCGGACGGCTTTGCCATCAAACCACGCATACCACCAAGCTGCCTGATCTGGGTCTTCGATCCTCGGGCACCGGAGTCAGCCATGAGGAACAGCGGGTTGAAGCCGTTCTGGCTTACTCGCAACTCGCTCATCAAGGCATCGGTAAGCTGGTCATTGGTCTGGGTCCAGACCTCGATGACCCTGTTGTACCGTTCTTCCTGGGTGATATGCCCCTGACGATACTGCTCGAGGATTCTCTGCTGCTCGTTGTTCGCCTTGCTGACAAGCTCCTGTTTTGCAACAGGAACAATCATGTCCGACAGGCCGATGGTAGCACCAAAAAGCGTTGCATACTTATAACCGACATCCTTGATGGAGTCGAGCATCTCAACGGCGATGGAGTTGTCATTTGCCTTCAAGGTGTCGCCGATCAAAGCCTTCAGTTCCTTGTCGCCAAGAGTTGCGTTCTGGAACGGAACACTCTTGGGAAGGACGGCATTGAAAAGAATTCGACCGGGAGTGGTCTCAATCTTGGTACCATTCTCAAGTTTATATCGAATCTTTGCATTATACGAGAGCAGACCACTGTCAAGTGCCATCTCCAACTCACCGATGTTGTCAAAGTACTTGCCTTCACCGGCGGCACCCTTCATGTCACGGGTCAGGTAGTTGATACCGAGGACCATGTCCTGTGAAGGATATACAATCGGCTTGCCGTTGGCAGGGTCGAGCAGGTTGGTAACGCTGAGCATCAGCGTCCAGCATTCCAGCTGGGCGGCATGCGTCAACGGTACGTGGACTGCCATCTGGTCTCCGTCGAAGTCAGCGTTGTAGGCATGACATACCAATGGATGCAACTTGATTGCCTTTCCATCGACGAGAACGGGATCGAAAGCCTGGATACCGAGTCGGTGAAGCGTAGGTGCACGGTTGAGCAGCACCGGATGCTCCTTGACTACTTCATCAAGAATGGACCATACAGCATCAGTCTCTTCCTCAACCAGGCTCTTTGCCTTCTTGATGTTGTAGACCACGCCATCCTGCACAAGCTTCTTCATGATGAAAGGCTTGTACAACTCAAGGGCCATCTTCGAGGGAAGACCGCACTGATGCATCCTGAGCTCGGGACCGACGACGATAACCGAACGACCGGAGTAATCGACGCGCTTTCCAAGCAAGTTCTGTCGGAAACGCCCCTGTTTGCCTTTCAGCATGTCGGAGAGACTCTTCAAGGGCCTGTTGCTCGCACCCTTGACCACACGCTTGCGCTTCGAGTTGTCAAAAAGGGCATCCACCGCTTCCTGAAGCATTCGCTTCTCGTTGCGGATGATGATGTCCGGGGCATTGAGCTTGACCAAACGGTCAAGACGATTGTTTCGGTTGATCACACGACGATACAGGTCATTGAGATCGCTGGTGGCAAACCTGCCGCCATCGAGCTGGACCATGGGTCGGAGATCGGGGGGAATGACAGGAATGACGGTGAGAATCATCCACTCAGGGCGGTTGCCGCTGTCGCGGAAGTTCTCACACACCTCGATGCGCTTGAGCAGGCGCTTGTCGGCCTTGTCGCCCTTGAGGCGCATCTGCTCGCGAAGTTCGCGGGAGAGCTCCTCGAGGTCGAGATTGACCAGGAGCTTGCGCACCGCTTCAGCACCCATGCCCGCCTCAAACGAGTCGCCGTATTGCTCGCGTGCCTGCCAATACTCTTCCTCGGAAAGCAACTGCTTGCCCTTCAGGTTGGTATCCCCTGCATTGATCACTACATATTTCTCATAGTAAAGAATGCTCTGCAGGGAGTTGCGTGTAATATCGAGCAGCATGCTCATGCGGCTGGGAACCGAACGATAGTACCAGATGTGGGAAACGGGGGCCGCCAGGGTGATGTGACCCATGCGTTCACGGCGTACCTTTGTATTGGTCACCTCAACACCACAGCGGTCACAAATCACACCCTTGTAACGGATCGACTTGAATTTGCCGCAGTAGCACTCCCACTCCTTGGTGGTACCGAAAATCTTCTCGCAGAAGAGACCATCGCGCTCCGGACGGAGGGTGCGGTAGTTGATCGTCTCCGGCTTCTTCACCTCGCCGTAGGACCAATCCTTGATCTGCTCCGGCGAAGCCAGCTTTATCATGATGCTATCGAAATCTTGAATTTCTTTCATCCGTACTTCTCCTGGTTAGTTGAGGGAGCCTTTCGACTGCTTGGCGATCAACTCTTCATCACGTTCGGTAAGGGGCACCTGCCGACCCTTGGAGTCATACACAGACATATCCAGAGCCAAGCCACGGATCTCCTGAACCAACACATTGAATGCCTCGGGCATTCCTGCTGTAGTGGCGGGTTCACCCTTGACGATACTCTCATAAATCTTGACACGTCCGTTCATGTCGTCACTCTTGATGGTCAAGAGCTCCTGCAGCGTGTTGGCAGCGCCGTACGCCTCAAGGGCCCACATTTCCATCTCACCAAGTCTCTGACCACCGAACTGAGCCTTACCGCCGAGCGGCTGCTGGGTTACCAGTGAGTAGGGACCGGTTGAACGTGCATGCATCTTGTCATCCACCAGGTGGTGCAACTTCAGATAGTAGATATATCCGCAGAATACAGGATTCACAAAAGGAACACCGGTCAGACCGTTGTACAGAACAGTCTTGGAGTTCTCGGGAAGCCCTGCCTCACGCATCTTCTCCTCGATCTGTGCCATCGTGGCGCTCTGGAATACCGGAGTGGAATACCACTTGTCAAGCTTGACTGCAGCCCAGCCCAGCTGGGTCTCCATCAGCTGTCCGATGTTCATTCGGGACGGAACGCCAAGCGGGTTCAAACAGACATCAAGCGGAGTACCATCGGCCATGTACGGCATATCTTCCTCTGCGAGAATGCGGCTGACTACACCCTTGTTACCGTGTCGTCCTGCCATCTTGTCACCCTGCCTGAGCTTGCGCTTGGTAGCAATGAGGACCTTCACCGTCTCCTCGACACCGGGGGGAAGCTCATCATTGTTGCTTCGCTTCAAGCGCTGGATGTCGATAACCGTACCCTCGGTTCCATGGGGAACCTTCAGGGAGGTGTCACGAACCTCTTTTGCCTTCTCACCGAAAATCGAGTTGAGCAACTTGAACTCGGGCGTGGTATCACTTTCACTCTTGGGAGTTACCTTACCAACCAGAATCGAGCCCGGGCGGACTGCGGTTCCAATACGTACGATACCATCCTCATCAAGCTGCTCGAGCATTTTCTCGCTGGTGTTGGGGATATCACGGGTAAGCTTCTCAGGACCGAGCTTGGTCTCACGGATATCGGTAGTGAACTCCTTGATGTGGACGGAAGTGAAAATATCGTCCTTTACAACGCGCTCACTGATGAGAACGGCGTCCTCATAGTTGTATCCGTTCCAGGGAACGAAGCCGACGAGAATATTGCGTCCGAGGGCCAGCTCTGCACTCTGGGTTGCAGGACCATCGGCCAGAACGTCTCCGGCTTCAACATGCTGGCCGAACGAAACAATCGGCTTCTGATTGAAACAGGTATCCTGGTTGGTTCTCTGGTACTTCTGCACCTCATAGGTGTCCAATTGACCCTGAATCTCTGCAGAATCAGGCTGAATCACCACGCGGTCGGAACTTACATAGGTAACCGTACCACTACGCTTGGCCTTCACCAACACACCGCTGTCATAGGCGGTCTTGCCTTCCATACCGGTACCGACTCGCGGGGTTTCGGGGAATACAAGAGGGACTGCCTGACGCTGCATGTTCGAACCCATCAGGGCTCGGTTGGCGTCGTCGTGCTCAAGGAACGGAATGAGGGAGGCTGCAACACTGATAACCTGCTTCGGGTCTACGTCCATGTACTTGATTTCGGCAGGCGGCTTGGTGGAGTAATCGCCACTTCTGCGTACCGGAACCTCATTCTCATGGAAATTACCGTCATCATCCAGCTTTGCTGAAGCCTGGGCGATGAAGAATTTCTCCTCATCGTTTGCATCCAAGTAGCGGTACTGCTTGGTGACCACACCATTGACCACCTTACGGTAGGGGGTCTCCAAAAAGCCATGCTGATTGATGCGGGTATAGTTGGCCAACGAGACGATAAGACCGATGTTCGGTCCTTCAGGGGTCTCGATGGGACAGATGCGACCATAGTGGGTATAGTGGACGTCACGAACCTCAAAGCCTGCGCGGTCACGGGAAAGACCGCCGGGTCCGAGTGCGTTGAGCCTTCTCTTATGGGTAAGCTCGGCAAGCGGGTTGACCTGGTCCATGAACTGCGAAAGCTGGCTGCTGCCGAAGAACTCCTTGATCGCCGCCACAATCGGCTTGATCGAGATGAGGTCCTGCGGCTTGACAGAACCGGTCTCCAGGTTCATGCGTTCCTTGGCAATGCGCTCCATGCGGGCGAAAGCACTCTTCAGTGCATTCTGCAGAAGCTCGCCAACCGAACGGACACGCCTGTTGCCCAGATGGTCGATATCGTCGACGTTCTGTTCACGGATGAATACCTTGATCAGGAAATCCATCGTATTGACGATATCCTGAGGGGTGAGAACGGTCAGGTCTGTGGAAGCATTCTCCTCTTCCTCTTCGGTACCGGTTCCGAACTTCTTGTTGAACTTGTAACGGCCGACCGAACCGAGATCATAGCGGCGATTTGAGAAGAACATGTCAGGAAGGTCCTTCTCTGCACGCTCGATGGCAATCATCTCACCGGGCATCAAGACAGAGAAAATCGGAGAAAGAACATCTTCCTTGGTAGGCTCGTCGTACCCTTCACGCGTGTACTTTGCATCCTCGATTTCGAAACAATTGAGAATCATGTCACTGTGCAGGGTTCCCTCTCCACGGAGGTTGACCAACTGTACTTCATGTACATTCAGCTTGAGCAGCTCATCGATTTCATGGGCGTGCAGCATGTCACCGG